>NZ_JAESIF010000009.1:0-170915 GCF_016757295.1 Streptomyces sp. M2CJ-2
CCTCCTGATGCGACGCCGCCTCGCCCGCGCCACCGCCCCGCCAACCTCGAAATGATCAGTTCATGGACAGGCACTCAGACCATCCGATGCCCTGGTCCCTGGTGTACGGCGTCGACTTCGCCCCGGGCGTGGACCGGTAGCGGTCGGCGGCCATGCGGTGGATCGGCGGCCGCGGCCGGACGCGGGTGCCTGCCCGGGCGCGGGTCTCAATCAGGCCCTCGCCTGCGAGCAGCCGCAGAGCGCTGCGGATGGTGGTCTCGGAGACGCCGCCGTACTCGGTGCACAGCGCGGGCAGTGTGGGGATCTGGTCGCCGGGCCCCCATTCGCCCTCGGAGATGCGGCGCCGCAGGTCGGCGGCGATCCGCAGGTACTCGGGCTGTGCCACAGCGCCTCCCCTTCGAGTGATCACGTCAATCTGAGTACACATAATGTCTCGCCCCTCTTGACCTATGCCAATCCCGGCGACAATCTGAGTGCAGATAAGAACTACCTGCGCACAGATAAGTACTCACTGTCAGGGGACACTCATGCCCGAGTCGGGACACGCGTGGCAAAAGGCGTTCAAAGGCTCGCCCATCGAGGCGGCGCACGTCCGCCTGTGGACCGCCGGCCGTGTGACGCACCCCGACGCCCCGGCCGTCGCGAACGAACTGTTCGTCGCCGTCCTCGGCTCCGGCGCCCCCGCCGTCGAGATGACCCTGTCGACAGCCGACACCCGCATCCGCATCACGGCGGAGGGCTCCGACCCGCTGCCGCTGCTCTACAGCCACGGCCCCGGCTGGGCCATCGTCACCGGCCTCGCCACCCGCACCGGGCTCACCACCGACGAGCGCGGGCTCTGGGCGCAGATGGAGGCACGGTGAACGAGGCCTTCGTCAGAGCGGCCGAGCTGCTGCCCGTGCCCCGCCCGGACCGGGTCCGCCCGCAGCAGGCCGACGGCATCACGTGCGTCTGGTGCGGCGAGGCCCCGACCGTAAACCTCGGGCCGCGGCTGTCCACCAGCACCGGCGCCACCCCGGGGCCCCTGCACCGCTGGCACCCACGCGCCTGCGCCCCGTGCGCCGAGCGGGAGGCCGGCCAGGTGCTCAGCATCCACACCGAGCGGTGCGCGCGCTGCCTCGACCGGGACCACTGCCCGGACGCCCGCGCCCTGCACCAGCTCGCCGACGACTCCCGCTCCCGGCCCGCAGTCCGCCGGCCGGACCGGTAGCGGGAAGAGCGGCCGCCCTCGCATCCCCCCGTGGCGGGGCGGCCGCTCACCCCACGAAGTCCGCCAGCCCTCCAACCACGCAGCGTGTTTGGAAGGCCACGCTCGATGCGCCATCGTGGCCCCTCCACGGGTCGCACCAGCGGTCCAACCGAGAAAGGCACGACGACATGAAGCGCATCATCGCCCGCCTGTGGCGGATCATCAGGGGCCCACTCCAGTGGCGTCTGCTGTGGCTGGCCCACTCGAAATACATGATCGGCGTGACCGGTGTCGTCCGCGACGATCAGGGCCACGTACTCCTCCTGCGTCACCGCATGTGGCCCCCGGAACGCCAGTGGGGTCTGCCCACCGGATACGCGGTGGCGGGCGAAGAGTTTTCAGAGACGGTCGTCCGCGAGGTCCGTGAGGAGACCGGACTCGAGGTCAAGGCCGGCCGCCTGGTGCGCCTGCAGTCGGGCTACCGGCTGCGGGTGGAGGTCGCCTACGAGGCATACATCGTCGGCGGCGACATGAAGATCGACTCGTTTGAGATCCTGGAGGCGAAATGGTTCTCGGTCGACAGTCTGCCGGAGGGACTACAGGAATCCCACCGGCAGCTCATCACCGGCTCGACACCGGCCTGATCCGTCTCGCACCGCACGAGATCCTCGGCGGTGACTGCGCCGCGGTCGCCGACGCTCTCGCCGCGTGGCGCACCGACCCGACGACGCTGACCGCAGCCCATCCGGACCACACCTTCCGGAGCCTGGCGGAGCGGCTCGACCGGTGGCGGGCGGCGGGCATCGACACGGCGCCGTACCACAGTGGCCTGTACCTCGCCCGCAACCGGTACGCCGAGCTCGGCCTGCGGCACATGCTGCCGCTGGACCGGGTCCTCGTCGGCGCCGAGTCGACTCGCGGCGGCGCGTGGGGTGGATTCCACCACCCGAATCAGGGATATCGGCACCTGCAGATGGCAGCCCTGATCACCATGTACGGCCCGATGCAGCAGGACGTGCCCGCGGATCCCGGGCTGGCCATGCTCGACCTGGTGCGGGCGTATGCGCACGACTGCCTGCACTACGGCTCCGCTCGCCGGTACGTTCTCGCAGACGGGCAGGTGGTGCGTACCCAATACGGCATCAACTGGCGCCGCGTCAACGGCCGCAGCTACTCGTCGTCGGACCCGCAAGACTCCCCCCACACCCGCAATTTGGGGATCATCATGGAGGGCGCGTGCGACCGGGAGGCCCGGCGCCTGACGCGGCAGGTCTCCGACCTGTACGGCATCACCGGCCCCAGCTCGCCGACCGACCCCGGCTGGTGGGCGTACCGCGATGTCACCGGCCAGCTCGACGGCGAGCCGCCGGCGGATGCGGGAGCACGAATCGGCGGCGAGGCAGGCTCGTATGTCGAGTCGATGGGCCGTTACCAGGCCGGGGTGAACGCTCGCTACGAGGTGTGGCTGGACGAGTTCGGCGCGGGGGAAGCGGAGCGCCTGCACGACCTGGTGCTCATGGCCACGATCAGCGGCGACAGCAGCAGCCTGTGCCACTGGCTGGACAGCAGGCACGGGCCGGGCACGTTCGCCGGCGCCTTCCAGGCTGACGGCTACCTGGCGGCGCCGTCTCGATAAACGGTCCACTCCAGCTAGCAACCCAGACCGGCCCCGCTCGTCCGCACCCCCGGCGGATGGGCGGGGCCTTCGTCGTGTCCGGCGGTGCCGACCAGTTCAGCGGACGAGGTCGGCGAGGGGGACGCCGACGGCGTCGGCGAGGAGTAGCAAGTCCTCGAGGTTCGGGGCCCGTTGCGCGTACTCCCACCGGTGGATGGTGCGGTGGTCGCGGCCGATGCGTTCGGCCAGCTGCATCTGGGTCAAGTTCGCGGCGAGTCGCGCTTCACGCAGTCGCATCCCGATCTCCCGGCGGCGGGCGGGCACCCAGTCGGGCATGGGATCGAGAGGCACCCGCTAACCGTTGAACGATCATGCGCACTTGTCTTTGCCTGCCTGGGCAAATTGAATGATCTTGGAGGAGGGTGGGCACATGGTCAGACGATCACCCTCTACAGACGGGAGCTACAGTCGAGGTCCTCGCGCGAGGCACTCATCCGTCCCGATGGCGGAACTGCAGTCTCCCTGCCGCCCCGAGCCCTACAGTGGGTTCGGGGCGGCACCCGTTCGGGGCATCTGTTCCCCGCCAAATAGGCGAGATCTCAGACCAAGCGCCTTTCTTTAGTTTGGTTCCGGGCGACCTGCGAAAACGCAGGTGAGCACATCGCTAGACGCGCCACACCTTCTAAGCGCTTGGCCGCAGGTTCGAGTCCTGCCGGGGGCGCCACCCGCCATCAGCAAAAACGCCCCAGAGGGGATCTCCCCTCCAGGGCGTTTCGTGTCTCTGACGGCAACGCTGACGGCAATGGCCCCGTCACTCGACGACCAGCAGGCTCCCCAGCCGGTCGAGAGCGGCCCGCTTCTCCGTCATGTCGGCGTGCGCGTAGATGTTCATCGTCACATCCAGCGCACTGTGCCCCACGATGTCGCGGACGATGTGCGGCGGGATACCGAGACCGAGCAGCAGCGTCACGCAGGTGTGCCGGAGGTCGTGGAACCGGACCTCTAGACCCAGCCGCTCGCGGATCGGGTAGAAGTGCCGGTTCAGGTTCCGCGGCTCGATCGGGGTGCCCCGCCTGGTGGTGAAGACCAGGCCCGTCTCCTGTCACCGCTCCCCTGCCGCCCGCCGTTCCCCGGCCTGGTGCTCACGGTGCCGGCGGAGGGCGTCCACGCACACGGCCGGGAGCGGGACGGGACGCTCCGAGCGACGGGTCTTGGGCGCGGTCAGCGTCAGCGCTCCGTCAACCCGCTGGAGGGCCGTTCGGATCTCCAGCGATCCTCCATTCAGATCAACGTCCGACCAGTGGAGGCCCAGCAGCTCACCCCGCCGCAGCCCGAGGTAGAGCGCGAGCACGTACACCGCACTCAGCCGGTCGTCATGCACCTCGGCCAGCAGCTTCTTCGCCGGCAGCGGCGGCCAGGTCGTGCAGGTGGGCGAAGGACAGCGCACCGGCGATCACGGCCTGAACCAGCACGGCATCCACACGCAGAGCGGAGCGGGGCATGAGGGCTTCTCCTTCCTGGCCCAGGCGGCGGCCGGGGCGGACTCGACAGCCGGGGCGGTGACCGGCTTCACCTGGCCCGGGACGGGGCGGAAGGCCTCCAGGCCGGGCAGGTCGGGAGTGCGGTCGGCGTGCTTGTTGCAGAGGTTCACGGCCTGCCGCAGCGAGGTGCGCGGAGCGCGGATGCGGGCCCAGCCGCCGGTGGAGTCCCCGGCGATGGCGACCCCCCGCGCCTCGGCGGGAATCGTGATCGCGGCCAGCACGGCATCCGGGGAGATGTCGCCGAACGCCATGTTCGCCGAGGTCTCGTCGTTGACCCGGTGCGCGGTCCGGCCGGTGAGCTGGGCGCGAAGCATCGTGATGCCCTTGCCGAGTTCGGAGCCGAAGCGCTGCCCGCAGATCTCCAGATAGATGCCGGCGGCACGGCCGAGCTGGGCCAGCCGGGCCAGGGCGGTGACGATCCGGTCCCGCCGCTTCTCCTGCTCCCTGCTCGCGAACAGCGCGAGTTCGGCGACCTCGTCGACCAGGACCACGAGCGGCACCGGCCGCAGGTCGGCGGGCAGGTCCCAGATGTCGGCGGCGATCTCCGCATCCGGCACGCTCACGCTGATGGACTGGTGGGCGCGGATGAGCCGGTAGACGTCCTCCATGTGTGCGACGAGGGCGTCGAGGATCTCGGCGGCGGTGTCGGGGGTGTCGGCCAGCGCGGAGAACCGGCGGGCCAGCGGGAACAGCTCGACCCCCTGTTTGCAGTCGATGCCCACCAGCGCGACGTCCAGCGGCGCGAGCCCGGCGACCAGGTTGCGCTGATAGACCGACTTGCCGGACTCCGTGGCGCCGAGGGTCAGGGCGTGCGGCACGGCCCGGTAGTCGCGGAAGTGCACGGCCCCGTCCTCGCGCAGGGCGACCGGCACCCGCATCGGCCGGGTGTCGACCCGGGCGGACATCTGCACCCGCTGGAGCACGTCGTAGCCGGTCATCCGCACCTCGACCACGCCGGAGCGCAGCTCGCGCGAGGTGACGCCGTACATCCCGAAGGAGTGCCGCAGCCGGTCCGAGGAGGCGGCCAGGTCGAAGGCGTCCTGACCGGGCCGGAGCCCCAGCCGCAGCACCAGGCCGGTCCGGGTCGGCCGTACCCGCAGGATGTGCGGGGCACGGGGAGCGGACACCGGCCGGTTGGTCATCCGGGCCACGGTGAGGCGCCAGCGGGAGGCGGGGACGGTCAGGCCGCAGGCGTCCATGACCGAGCCGTAGCGGACCAGGACCCGCACCGTGGCGAGGGTGCCCCGAAGGTCAGCCAGTACCAGGCGGGGCGCCGTTGCCGAGTGCGGGCACATTGTGGCGTGCGCGGGGAGCTCCCATCCCGTCCGCCGTCGACCCAGGCGGAGCCGAGCAGACGCGGCCCAGGGCGTCCAGGCCGTTCGTACAATGGCGCGCTCCACCTTGACGCCCCTGAACCGCGCCCGCTCCACGGTGTGTGGGTCGACGGCGGACGGGAGGGGAGCCAGGGTGAGTAGTGGGCGGAGGAAGGGGTTCGGCTGTGCCCTCTATGCTTCGGGGTCGGGGGTGTCATGACCAATCGGGATTGGTACGACGACAGCGACTACGAGAGCGCAGTCGAGCGGGCTGAGCGGATGACCCGGATCGGTTGGAGAGTGATCGCAGGTATGGCGGGACTGCTGGGCATCGTCGTGATTGCTGCCGTTGTTGTCTGCTTGGTTGTCGTCATCGGCATGGCATACGTCGTGGATGCCATGCCCTAGCAACGTCGTTGGATCTGTCAAGGGCGTCCCGATGCTCTGACATCAACGTCTGACACCAACAGGTACAAACAGAGGCGATCGATGCCGAAGCCCAGCGGACGACGAGTCCAGGCGTAGGCCGGAGCAACCAAGATTGCTGGCTTCCCATGATCGACCTGATAAAGATGAGGCTGCACCTCAAACGTCGTCTTCCGCGGTTGTCACTACAGGCCCGCCGCAGGGTCGCCGTCGCCGAGGCCTATCCACCAGTGCCCGTCATCCTTCACCAGCAGCAGCGCCTGCCGTTGACCGCTTTGCTTGTACGCCACTGTCACCGGGTTGAAGTAGGGAACGGATCCCTCCAGCACGGTGACTTCGACGGGACCGCCCGCTGCCTGGCCGTACTCGCGTACGTATTTGGCCGCGGCAGGCCCGGGCTGCTTGTAAGCGGGCCCGGCCAGCTCGGCGATTCCCTTCGCGTCTCCGTCCTTGAGTCGCTGGACGTAGACTCGTACGAGAGTGTCGACGTCCTCGGTCGTCTCCTGCACGTCGGGGTACGTGGACTTTTCCGCGCGCACCGTCACGTCGACCTTGGGCGCGTCGGCCAGGGCATAGGGCTCGTGGAACCAGTTCCACCACACCCCCGCGGTGATCCCGACGACCAGCAGGCCACTGCCGAGCGAACCAACCAGCTTCCTCATATGCACCTTCCTCCAGTACCAGTTGGACTTGACGCGGTGAACGAGCAGTCGGTTCCCGCATACTGAGACGGTCGGCCGGCTCCGAAGCCGCTGTAGTACAGCACAGATGTACAGCAACCGTGGCGCCCGCAGCCGACCGTCACCAGCGCTCGACGACCGATTCACCAGCCCGGCAGACCTCAACGACCGTCCCGCCCATAGTTCGCATCGAGGGGTCCACCGCGACACCCCCCGCTCGGGCCGTCTCTGGGCCGTGCGGGGGGTGCTCAACGATGACAGGTGACGACAGTCGACGACGGCTCTTCCCCTGCTCAGAAACGGTGCTTCGGGTGCCGGCACAGGTGCCGATCAGTGAAGCAGTGTTGAGGAACTTCAGACCAATCCCGCAGCAACGGCCCCTGCTGGTGACGCAGGAATATCCACTACGTACTACGAGGACGCTGGGCGCAGTGCGGCTCGTTCGGATTCGGCCAGGAGGATGCAGAACTCATTGCCCTCCGGGTCGGCGAGCACGACCCACCCCCAGCCGTTGGGCTTTCGGTGATCGGCGACCAGGGAGGCGCCCAGCGCCAGCAGCCGTTCGACCTCCGCGTCCCGCGAGGCGTCGGGACGCAAGCACAGGTGGAGCCGGTTCTTGCCTGCCTTCGGTTCCGGTACCTCGTTGAAGTGCAGGGATAGGCCGCCCGGCAGCATGATCTCCGTCTCGTCGTCGCCCGGTTCGTCCTCGGGGTCGAGCCGATGCCCGGTCACCTCACTCCAGAACCGGGCCAGTTGGTATGCGTTTGCGCAGTCCACTGTCATGTTCGTCACTGTCGAAACCATGCGGGTGATCCTCTCCGAGCGAAGCGGCGGACGCCACCGGAAGTGCCGAAGCGGCGCGATGTCCCAGGAACACTGCGTGGATCGCAGGGAGCCCGGGGACGGGACATGACACCCTGACAGGAATCGGCGTACAGCACTGAAGTACAGCAACCACTCCTGCCCGTTGGCGTCTTCCTAGGGCCGTGGCACGGCCGGAATGGCCGTCCGCGACCGATCTTGCATAGAGCTACGGATCAGAAGGCCTCTGACATCCACGGCTGACATCAACGACGCCGGACGGAGGCGCACACCAGCGACTCTGTTTGGCCGTCGCACCAGTCGACGGCAGCAGCCGGGGCGGGCTCGGATCGAACTCCTAATGCGGTGGTCACACGGCAGCACCGCCGACGGCAGTGACGGAAGCGCTGACGGCAACGACGGTGGACAGCAACAGCATTCGGCGGCCCTGCACGGTGTCGGCATAGGCCAATCGGGTGGACTCACCAAGGTGTGCCCGCATCTTCTAAGTGCTTGGCCGCAGGTTCGAGTCCTGCCGGGGGCGCAAATACCTTCTGACCAGCAGAAACGCTGGTCTTTTTTTCCGTTCTGACGCGATGCGTGCCGCCGCCGGGCCGAGCGCCCTGACCGTCCACGATGACTTTCCGGGCCCGCGGCAGTCCATGAGGGTGAGGCCGAGAACGGCCGCATGGCCGCATGGCCGCATGGCCGCAGAGAGGACTGCTCATGCCCACCCCGCAGACCCCGCAGAACACCGACGCCGCGCAGAGCCTCTCGCCACTGGCCGCTCCGGAACGGCAGACGGCCCGGGGCAAGGTCCTCCTGCACTTCACCATGTCGCTGGACGGGTTCGTGGCGGGGCCGGGGCACACGATGGACTGGATGACCGGGTTCTCGTCCCGCCCCGGGGTCGTCGAGGAGTACGCGCAGACCACCGGCGCCGTTCTGGGAGGACGGGACGGCTGGGACTCCCACCCCGACACCGGGGCGATCTACGGGGGCGCGTGGCGAGGACCGGTGTTCGTGCTCACCCACCACCCGCAGGACGCGCGGCCCGCCGCGGGTGTGACGTTCCTGAGCTGCGACGTCGCCGAGGCGGTCCGGATCGGGCTGGAGGCCGCGGACGGCAAGAACCTCGAGGTCTTCTCGCCCTCCATCGGCCGGCAACTACTGGAACACGGGCTGGTCGACGAGGTGGACCTGCATGTCGCGCCGGTGCTGCTGGGTGACGAGATCCGGCTGTTCGACCGCCCCGGCGGCGCTCCCGTCCGGCTCGCCCTGCTGAACGGCGACGACCCCTCGACCACGGTGAACGTGCGCTACCGCCCCGTCACGTCCACCTGACCGGGCAGCCGGGGAGCCTCTCGGCGCCGTTCGGGCTGAACATGACGCTTCGCCAGGATCGCCCGGAAACGAATGATTGCGAAGAAAAGGCATGGTTGCTGGTAATCATGGACTGGTTCGTCCACATTCCTCTGTACTGGAGCCGTCCATGCGCACTCCCCTCACCGCCGCCCGGATTCCACTGAACGCACAGCGCCACGGGTCCACTCCTCCACCGTCGAAGCCGTCGGAGCAGGTGGAGCAGGTGGAGCAGGTGGAGGAGGTGGAGGAGCGGAGTCTCAGTTTCGAGGGTTTCGCGTACGAGTGCCGGATCGTCCATCAGAGCGCCCCACGGACGGCGCCGTTGCTGCTGCTCGGCGGCTCGTCCCAGGACCGGTACTCCTGGCAGGCACACGAGAAGTGGCTGGCTCCGCTCTGCACGCTGATCACCGTGGATCTCCCGGGTTACGGCAGCGCGGACTTCCTGCCTTCCCGGTACGGCATCGACTTCCTCGCCGCCGCGGTCAAGCACATGCTGGTGGAGACCGGGATGCCGCAAGTGAATCTCTTCGGCGGCTGCTTCGGCGAAGTGGTCGGCCTCCGCTTCGCGCAGCTGCATCCCGAGTTCGTCCGCCGCATCGTCTTCTGCGGCGCGGCGAAGCGTCTCCCCGAGATCTACACCGACGTCGTACCGCGCCTGTCGCACGCCTTCGAACGGGGCGACAACGAGGCGGCCGTCGGCGGACTGGTGCGGTTGTTCATGTCGAACCCGGGCGCCGGCAAGGTCCGCAGGCACGCGGCCGTGACACGCCTCCTCCAGCGGCAGTTCATGAGCCAGACGCCGGACGAGATCAAGAAGGCGCTCGAGCACAACACGAGACTGGTGACGCACGGCTGCTACGAGCCCCTGCCCGTCCCCGACGTGCCGACCCTGGTGTTCACCGGGGAGTACGACACCCTGTGCACCCCCGAGATGGGCCGCGAGCTCGCAGCGACGATGCCCTCGGCGCGGTTCACGACCGTCAGGGAAGCGGACCACCTGGTCACCGTCGAGCGCAGGGAGGAGTCGTCGGAGCTGATCGGCCGGTTCTGCACCGACCTCCCCATCGACGGCCTGCCGTACTGCACCGCCGTGGAGTCGCCGGGCACCGAACTCGCCGGCGTGACGCCGAGCCGATGACGGACATACGGAGAGTGGCCGGAACCCGGTACCGGGTTCCGGCCACTCTCCGCTGTACGAGCTGTTTCCGCCGTACGGGACGTCAGGACTTCTTGCCCGGGATGACGACGCTGTTCGTGCAGGATGCTCCGCTCCCACCGGAGCAGGTCTGCGTCGAGTCGTTGACGACGCGGATCTTTCCGTACTCCTCGGATGTGACCTCGTACTTGGCCACCTGCGAGCAGCGAACGGTGCCCTGGCTGTCCTTGACGCAGTTGTCCGGACCCTCGGCACCGACGGCCTGGACGGCACCGGCGCCGATCAGGGCGAAGCCCCCCAGAACTCCCGCCACCGCTGCGATCTTCTTCGACTTGAACATCTACCTGTTTCCTTGACGGTCGACCCCGTGACCGAACGACGGAGTCGTTCCTGATGCCTGGACCGGCCAGACCGGTCAACGAACGGGGCAGGCCCGGGGCTCGACCACCTGGGTTCGAGCCCCGAGACCTGCCCGGATCACCTAGCAGTGATCACTCGCCGCCGATGGCGAAGCTCGTGCTGCAGGCCTGGGAGGTGGTGTCATTGGCCTCCTGGTCGTGGAAGGCCAGGATGCCGAGCGAGACGTTGACGTCGCCGATGTTGATGAGCCCCTTGGTGGAGTTGTCCTGAGCGCAGGTCGTGGTCTGCTTGTTGTTCAGCTGAACCTCCGGCTCGTCGCCGGCGTGGCTGACACCGGCGCCGAGGAAGCCGACACTGCCGAGCATGGCCATGACGACAGCGGCCTTCTGGTACTTGCGCATTACTTCTCCATTCATCTGAACACGGTCCGCATTGACCGAGTCACTCACAGTCGCTAATCTAGGCGACGCTTTGCGGCAGTTGATAGGCGAAACGCCGAATCGCGCGTTTTCTGGGAAAGGGTCCACCGCGCCTCGTCGACGGAGGTGTCAGGACTTCCCGTCATCGACGACGACGCTGTTCGCACGGGAGAGTCGGGCAGCCGAGCCGGAACAGGCCTTCGTCGACTCACCGACGAAACGGACCTCCCCACTCCCGTCAGGCGGGAGCCGATGCTGCCTCGCCTGCGCGCAGCGAACGGTGCCCTGGCTGCCCTTGACGCAGCTGCCCGGACCCTCGGCACCGACGGCCTGGACGGCACCGGCGCCGGCACCGATCAGGGCGAAGCCCCCAGAACTCCCACCACCGCAGCGATCTTCTCCGACCTGAACATCTGCCTGTTTCCTTGACGGTCGACTCGCCGCCGCTGAACGGCGGCGAGTCGTTCCGAATGACTGGACCGGCCGCACCGGCCAACCAGCCGGGCAGGCTCGGGGCTCGAACATGCGACTCCGAGTCCCGAGACCCACCCAGATCGCTTGACAGCGATCAGTGCTTCTTGCCGCCGAGCTCGAAGCTGGTGATGCAGACCTGGGAGGTCGTGTCGTTGGCCTCCTGCTTACCGAGGCCCAGCAGCTTGAGACCCACGTTGACGTCGTCGATGTTGACGAGGCCCTTGGTGGAGTTGTCCTGGACGCAGTTGGTGGCCTGCTTGTTGTTCAGCTCGAACTCGGGCTCGCCACCGGCGTGGCTGACACCGGCACCGAGGAAGCCGACACTGCCGAGCATGGCCATGACGACAGCGGCCTTCTGGTACTTGCGCATTACCTCTCCGTTTCTCGAGTGGACACAACCCGTGTCGGGTTGGTCACTGTCAGGAGTTAACGTAGGCGAGGTTTTGCGGCTTTGGGTAGGCAAAACGCCGAAACGCGTAGGTTTCTCGCGAAGATGCCGGGTGCGGCGTAGCCGCACACCTCGGACAGCCGGACCGGGCGTCAGCCGCCCTCCGCCCGAGCGCGCCCGAGGCGCCGGAAAGTCGGCATCCGCGACTGAAAGCTCCTACTCGCGTAGCGAAGTCCCTTTTCTAACGGGTGATCCCAGGACGCTCGCCGTGACCAGGGTGGGATCACCGCGTTGAGCGGGGCGTGCGGCCGCGCGTCATGCTGCCGCGCTTACCAGATCAGCTAAGGAGAACGTCATGTCTCGCATCGCGAAGGCGGCCACCGTCGCCCTCGGCACGGGCGCCGTGATGCTCGGCGGGGCCGGTATCGCCACGGCGGCCGCCGGCGCCCAGGGCGCGGCGGTCGGCTCGCACGGTGTCCTGTCCGGCAATGTGGTCCAGGCCCCGATCCACGTACCGGTCACCGTGTGCGGAAACACCGTCGACGGGATCGGCGCCCTCAACTCGGCCGTCGGCAACACCTGCTGAACGACAGCCACAAGAAGTAGCACAAGGGATACGGCTACTGACATCCGTCGTCGTGACCCGAGAGCCCCGGCGCCCCCGAGCGCCGGGGCTCTCGGCATGAACGTCGAGAACCCGCGCCCCCACGTGTACACGGGGAGGGCGGGCATACGAGAGTCGGCCCCCGGTGGAGACCGGGGGCCGACTCTCGTATGGCATGCCTCAGGCGTGGAGCCCCAGGTCGCCGTGCACCGGCTTGGCCTCGTTCACCACGGCCGCGGCCTCGTGCGCCGTGCCGAACACCGAGGTGTCCTGCTCCCCACTCTCCGACCGGTCGTGCAGCGGCATCAGTTCGAAGGGGACCGCGGTGCGCGTGTTCAGGCCGGTGTCGAGCCCGGTGGACGCCAGGTCGAGCTCCTGGGCGGACGCAGGCGTGGCCATGGCGGCGGCGATCAGGGACCCGGCAAGGACGGCGGCAGCCTTCAGGGACTTCATCGTGTTCCTTTCTTCGGCAACGCGGGTCGCCGGAGGGATTCTGTCGCCGTGCCTAACGATCCCTGGCCGGACCGGAAACCGGGGAACCACGGATTGACGAGTCCTCATATGAGATCAATCAGCCGACAGCACCACCGCCGGCGTCGGCGAAGCGGTCGCGGGCAGCGTGACCACCGGCGATGTGGTGGCTGGAGCCGAGGTCGAGGGCGAGGTCGAAGGCCAGGACGTCAACAACGTGATGCTCGACGACGTCACGCTGAAGGACGTCGTGGTGGACGGCGTCGTCTGCGTGGCCACGACCGAGACCTGCGGGTCGCCGGCGGACAGTTCGTCGATGAGCTCCTCCATCTCGGTCAGTAGGTCGTCGAGCCATGAAAGCGTCGGATCGGCTGTGTCGTCGGTCGTGTCGTCGGCCTCGGCCTCGATCTCGCCCAAGATCTCGTCCAGGATCTTGTCGATCTCTTCGGTGACCTCGTGGTCGACCACGTCGGCGGTCTCTTCGGTGGCTTCCTCGTCGGCTGCGTCACTCATCGTGTCGTCACCGGGGAGGAGCAGGTCCAGGAGGCGGTCGACGGCGTCCCACAGGTCGTCCAGCACGTCGCTCACGGGGTCGGTCTCGGCCGTGGGCAGCAGTACGCCCGGCGCGGGGGCCGAGGCGAACGGCATGACTCTGGTGGCCTGTTGCTTCGCTTCGGCCTTCTCCAGCGCGTCCTTCGCGGCCTCGCCCAGCGCCCTCGCCTCGGCCGCGGACAGCCGGCCGTCGTCCGCCCGGGTCACGGCGGTCAGCAGGTCGACGACCGGGGTGAATTCGTCCCCGCGCACGTCGGAGTTCCTGACCTGCACGAGCGGTGTGCCGGGTACCGCCGCCTGGCTGCGCTCACCGGCCGAGTCGACGGCCAGGGCGGCGGGGCCGGTGACCCCGACCAGGAGGACGGCGCACAGTGCGCCGAATGCGATGCGCCGTGCAGGCAGAGCGCGCATGGGAGTTCCTTTCCACGGGCCTCGGATCTTGAGCCCACCGTGAGAGCGCCCCCGGCTTCCCGCAACCGGGCATGGGCCCTTCGGTGCCTCCTCTCACGCCGTTGCCCCGTCCTGCCTGATGAGGGCGTCGCCCGCCGAGAAGGGGCTTCACGTTTCCAACACACTTGTCTGGCTTAAACGAGTTTCAGGGATTTTGTCCGTTAGATGGTTAGAGTTGCGAACCTCCGGACGTATTCCCTTGGGCGGACGCATCGCACTCCTCGCGCTGCCTGTCACCGCCACCTCCCCGAAAGGCTTCGCCGGTCATGCGTCATTCCCTGGGCCAGTTGCTTCGTCATGCAACGGTGGGCGTCCTCACCCTGATCACCACGTGGGTCCCCTACGGGTCCTCAGCCGCCACGGCGGCCGCGGCGCCCGCGCCGGAGGCGAGCAGCCTCGCGTTCGTGGAGCGGTACCGCGCACTCCAGCACGGCGGCCTCGTGCGCGCGGCCAACTCCTCGGCCACCTGCCGCGCGAGCCACTCGGCGTGCGCGGACGTGCAGGCGGGCGCGCGGGGGGTGAACGGCGACTTCGACATGTTCTACGTCGACGTCGACCGCGACCCGAACACCTACAACTCCTCCCGCGCGGAGGTCCGGCTGCCCTCGGGCTCCCGGGTGACGTACGCCCGCCTGTACTGGGGCGGCAACCTGCTCGTGGGCGAGCAGAAGCCGCCGGAGGCCAACGGGCGGGTCCTGATCGCCGAACCCGGCGGGGAGTACAAGGAGCTCCTCGCCGACACGGTCGTCGGACACCGGGTGGCGGACGGCGCGGACGCCTTCCAGGCCTCGGCGGACGTGACACAGATGGTGCGGGACAGCGGGCCGGGTCTGTACACCGTGGCGGAGGTCAACGTGGCCTCCGGCCGGTCGACGACCGGCGCGTGGGGCGGCTGGACGCTGGTGGTGGCGTACGAGAATCCGGCGGAGCCGCTGCGGCACCTCTCGCTCTGGGACGGCTTCACACCTCTGGCGTCCACCGGCGGGGCGGAGATCGGGCTGAGCGGCCTGAACCTCCCGGCGAACGCGGAGGGCGAGGTGGGGGTGGTGGCGTACAACGGCGACCGCGGCACCACCGGCGACTCGCTCACCCTGACCACCGGCGCGCCCGCTTCCACCGTCGTCCTCGCCGACGCCGCCAACCCCGCCGGCGACGTCCTGAACTCCACCATCAGCGGCCCCGGGCGGGCCGTCCCGGCACGGGTGCCGGCGCACGCCAACACGCTCGGCTACGACTCCGACGTGTTCACTCTCGGCAGGGGCCTGCTGCAGGCAGGTGACCGGGCGACCCTCCGGCTCGTGGCCGAGCGGAACGCGGCGTGGGCCGGCGTGTTCTTCCTCTCCGCCGACGTGCGGCCGTGAACGCGCCTTCCACGGTCCCGAGCGCCTTCGCCGGTGAGGAGACCGTGCACATGGAGCTGTCGCCCTCCGGCCGTCGGCCGCGCGTACTGCACCTCACCCAGCCGGTGGAGGGCGGGGTCGCGCGCGTCGTGACGGACCTGGTCCGCACCCAGCTGGCAAACGGCCTGGACGTCACCGCGATCTGCCCCGACAGCGCCCTCACCACCCAACTGCGGGTGCTCGGCGCGCAGGTACGGAACTGGCGGGCGACGCGCTCGCCCGGCCCGTCGCTCGTGCGGGAAGTACGGCACCTCGCGCGGCTCATCGACGAGGTGCGCCCCGATCTGGTGCACGCGCACAGCGCGAAGGCCGGGCTCGCCGGGCGGCTCGCGGTGCGCGGGCGGATCCCGACGGTCTTCCAGCCGCACGCCTGGTCGTTCGAGGCGGTGGGCGGGCGGACCGGTGCCCTCGCCCTCAGGTGGGAGCGCTGGGGGGCGCGTTGGGCCGCGCGGGTGGTGTGTGTGAGCGAGGCGGAACGGGCCACCGGGGTGCACGCCGGGATCGCCGGCCGGTGGACCGTCGTCCCCAACGGCATCGACCCCGAGCACTTCCACCCGGCCGGCGCCGGCGCCGTACGGGCCGGGCTCGCACCGCTCGCCGGGCTGCACCCGGCGGCGCCGCTCGCGGTCTGCGTGGGTCGGCTGTGCCGCCAGAAGGGGCAGGACGTCCTGCTGCGGGCCTGGGACGCCGTCGTGCGCAGAGTGCCGAGCGCCCGTCTGGTCCTGGTCGGCGACGGCCCGGACCGCGACCGGCTGCGTGAAGCCGCCCCGCCGTCGGTGCTGTTCGCGGGAGCCGTGCCCGACGCCTCGCCCTGGTACCAGGCCGCCGATCTCGTCGTCCTGCCGTCCCGCTGGGAGGGCATGGCCCTGGCCCCGCTGGAGGCGATGGCCTGCGGGCGCCCCGTGGTGGTCACCGACGTCGACGGCGCCCGCGAGAGCCTGCCGTCGTCCTTCACCGCCCGGTGCCTGGTCCCGCCGGAGAACCCGGCGGCGCTGGCCGAGGCCCTGTCCGAGCTGCTGCTCGACCCGCTGCTGCGCGAGTCCCTCGGCGACCGGGGGCGTCGGCACGTGCTGACCCGCCACGACGTACGGCACACCGCCGAGCAGGTCGCGGACGTCTACCGCGACCTGCTCGGCACCTGGCCCGCCAGGAAAAGGACGCGTCCGACCGGGGCCGTCGAGCGTGGCGCGGCCCATGCCGCCGAACCCGGACAGCCGCTCGACGCGGGCTACGGCGCCGGGGCGAACCGGACGACACAGCGCGTCGAGCCCACCAAGCACAAGGAGCCCATCAGCTCGTGACTGCCGAACGTACCGTGCCCTCCCCCGGCGTACCGCCGCGGGAGCACGGACCCTCAACCGTCTCCGTCGTGCCGCCGCGTGGCCCCGCCACCGGAGTGCGGCCTCCTGCCAGACGGCCCCCGGCCCGGCCCCCCTCCCCGGTCCCGCTGTTCCTCGCGGACGGTGCCGCCGCCCTGGCGGGCACGCTGGCCCTCACCGGCGCCCAGCGTCACCTCTCGCTCGTCCTCCTGCTGGTCGCCGCGTCGCTGCTGCTGCGCCCGCGCGACGGCCGGCCGCCGGTGCCGGGGCTGCTGGACGAACTGCCCGCCGTGTGCGGCCGCATCACCATGGCCTGGCTGGCGCCCGCCGCGCTGTGGGCGGCGTACCGGCCGGAGCACGCGCTGTCCATCGGCACCGTGCTGACCGGCCTCGCCGTGCAGACGGCGGCGGCCTGTGCGCTGCGCGCCGCCGTGCACGGACGGGTCCGCGACGCACTGCTGCGCCACCCGCGCGCCGCGCTCGTCATCGGCCCGGCGGCGACCGCGCAGCGCGTGGCCGCCTCCGTGCTGCGCCACCCGCGGTGCGGTGTGCGGCCGGTGGGGGTCGTCGCCGAGCAGCCGGACGACGCCGGGGGCGTCCCGGTGCTGCGGACCGGTGAGGAGGTCGAGCGTGCGGTCATCCAGAACGGGGTACGGGCCGTGCTGGCCGTCCATCCCTCGGTCCGCGCCGAACAGGGCCCGCTGCTGCGCACCCTGGCCGAGTCGGGCTGCGTGATCTGGGAGCTCGACGCCGACTCCCCCTCGTACACGGCGCGGCAGCGGCTGGCCGGGTTCGCCTGCCGACGGCTGGACCTGTCCCCGGTGCGCCGCGACAGCGTGGGCAAACGGCTGCTCGACATCCTCGTGTCGGGGACACTGCTGATGCTGGTCGGCCCGCTGCTGCTGGTGTGTGCGGCGGTCCTGCGGATCAGCGACGGGCCGGGCGTGGTGTTCCGGCAGGAGCGCGTCGGCCGGAACGGGAAGCCGTTCACCCTGCTGAAGTTCCGCACCTACCGCCCCGCCGACGAGCACGAGTCGGCGACCCGGTGGAGCGTGGCCGACGAGAACGAGATGCGCCGGTTCTGCCGGATGCTGCGGCGCACCTCGCTCGACGAGCTGCTCCAGCTGTGGAACGTGCTCCGGGGCGACATGAGCCTGGTCGGGCCGCGTCCCGAACGTCCCTACTTCGTCGCACAGTTCTCGCACACCTACCAGGGCTACGCGGTCCGCCACCGCATGCGGACCGGGATCACCGGCCTCGCCCAGGTCCACGGGCTGCGCGGCGACACCTCGATCGAGGACCGCTCCCGGTTCGACAACGCCTACATCGACGACTGGTCGCTGTGGCAGGACGTCTGCATCCTGCTGCGCACCGCGGCGTCGCTGGTACGCCCGACGGGGAGCTGACCGACGTGAGCCTTGCTCTCGCACCCCTGCCTCGCCGGGCCGCCGCGTTCGCGCCGGTCCTGCCCCCGGTGGCGGTGCTCGCACTGCTGGCCCTGCCCCTGACGTACGACGGGGCGGGGCCGGCCGACGTGGTCTCGGGGCTGCTGGTGGTGTACTGCGTGATCCGTCTGCTGCGCGAGCGGCGGCGTCCACTGGCGCCCGCCGCGGCGGTGGTGCTGGGCCTGCCGGTCGTGGGGCTCGCGCTGGCCGCCATGGGGGCGTCCTCGCCCTCGGCGGCACTCACCGGCCTCGGGCGCTACCTGCAGGTCTTCGTGCTCGTCCCGGCGGCCGTGCTGACGCTGCTCCGCGGCCGCGCCGACTTCCGGGTGCTGGCCTGGTCGTTCGTGGGGCTCGCGCTGTGGCAGGGGGCCATCGGCGTGCACCAGTACGCCACCGGGACCGGCGCCTCCTACCAGGGCGAGCCGATCCGCGCGGTCGGCACCTTCGGGGCGCAGGACGTGATGGGCATGGCGGCGGCGGTCGCCCTCGGTCTGGTGTGCGCGATGGGGATCGCGCTGGGCCGGGCGCCGGTACGGCAGCGGATGGCGGCCACCGGCTGCGCGCTCGCGCTGCTGCTGCCGCTCGCGCTCTCCTTCAGCCGGGGTGCCTGGATCGCGACCGCCCTGACGTGCGCCGTGCAGCTGGCCCTGGCCGGACCGCGGCGCGCGCTGAAGGCGGCCGCGGCCGTGGCCGCCGCGGGGGTGGTCCTGATGGGCGGGTTCGGCGTCGGCACGACACAGCTGACCGAGCGGATCGACAGCATCACGCAGGTCACCGACGACCCCGACCAGTCCGTGGTGGACCGGTACGCCCTGTGGGCGTCCGCCGGCGACATGTGGCGCGAGCAGCCGCTGACCGGTGTCGGGCTGAAGGGCTTTCCCGAACATCGCGACGGGCACGCCACCCTGGCGCTGTCCTCGGGCAGCGACATCGCGGGCGCGGGATCGGAGTACCACAAGCAGGCGCTGCTCTCGCCGCACAGCATGTACCTGCTGGTGCTGAGCGAGCAGGGCCTGATCGGGCTGCTCACCCTCGTCGGAAGCTGGCTGGCGCTGCTCGTGCTCGGGCTGCGCGGGCTGCTGCGCGTCCGCCGCCGCGGACCGGGAGCGGACTGCGGGCTCGTCGCCTGCGGGCTGCTGGTCTGGCTGCTGACCGACTTCGTGTACGGAGACATCGGCGGCCCCTCGACGGTGCTGACCGCCCTGGCCCTGGGGCTCGCCGCATGGTGGGCACTGGGCGACGGTGAGCGGGGGCGCCTCGTGCCGAGGAGTGGCCCGCAGGAGCGCCTCGAGGAGGCCGCGGCGCGATGACGGTGGTGCCTTCGCAGACCCCCGGACGCGGAACCGACCGGTCCGCGACCGTCCCCGCGGCGCGTGCCGCGCCCCCGGTCGGGGACGGCGCCGACCCGTCGTCGCCCTCTGCCTCCCGGAAGTTCCTCGCCAGGGCCACGCTCGTCACGGCGGCGCTGTCCATCGGCGGCTCCCTGCTCGGCCTGGTGCGCGACCAGTCGCTGGCGCGGCTGTTCGGTGCCGGGAGCGACACGGACGCCTTCCTGGTCGCGTGGACCGTGCCCGAGCTGGCCGCCACGCTGCTGATCGAGGACGGGCTGGCGATCGCGCTGATCCCGGCGTTCAGCATGGCGTTGGCCCGCCGTGCCCGGGGCGCCTCGGGCGATCCGGTCCGCGAGCTGGTCGCCGCCACCCTGCCGCGCCTGAGCCTCGCCTTCGTCGCGGTCGCCGCGCTGGTCGCCGGGACGGCTCCCTTCCTGGTCCAGGTGCTGGCGCCCGGCCTGCCCGACCCCCGGCTCGCCGTCGACTGCACCCGGCTCACCGCGATCAGCCTGCTGGCCTTCGGGCTCGCCGGGTACTGCAGCGCCGCCCTGCGGGCCCACCGCCGGTTCTTCGCGCCCGGGGCGATCTACATCGCGTACAACACGGGCATCGTCGCCGCGATGTTCCTGCTCGGCGGTGCGTGGGGCGTGCGTGCCGCGGCGGTCGGGGTCGCGGTGGGCGGCTGCCTGATGGTGGCGGTGCAACTGCCGTCGCTGTGGCGGCAATTGGCGTCGCGCACCCCGGCGGTCGGCGAGGCGCAGGGCGGTGGCGAGGAACGGCCGATGCGGCTCGCCCTGATCGCCTCCGTCCTCCTGTTCGCCCTGTGCCGCCAGTCGCAGGTCCTGGTCGAACGCTTCCTCGCCTCCTCCCTGCCGGCCGGGGCCATCTCGCACCTGAACTACGCGCAGAAGGTCGCCCAGATCCCGATGACCCTGTCGCTGATGGTGTGCACGGTCACCTTCCCCGTGGTGGCGCGGGCGCTCGCCGACGGTGACACCGAGCGGGCCCGCGACCGCGTGGAACGGGATCTGGTGCTGTCCTCCTGTGTGGTGCTGCTGGGCATGTGCGCGGTGATCGCCTGCGCCCCGCAGATGGTCGAACTGCTCTTCCAGCGCGGCGCGTTCACCGCGAGCGACACCGCGGCGACCTCCGACGTCATGCGGGTGTACGCCCTCGGGCTGCTGGGGCAGACCCTGGTGGGCACGCTGATCCGCTCGTACTTCTCGGCGGGCCGGCCCAGTTGGTACCCCCTCGCGGTGATGGGCGTGGGCATCGTCGTGACGTCGTTGATCGGCGCCGCCGCCGTGCGCCCCTGGGGGGTGGCGGGGATCGCCGCCGCCAACGCCGTCGGCATCACCGTCACGGCCGCCCTGCTGTTGGCCGGTCTGCGGACGGCCCGGCGCGGCGGCGCCGGCGGTGTCCGTCTCCGTGTCCGTCAGGTGCTGGCCGCGTTGAGCCGGCCGGTGCTCGCCTCGGTCGGCGCCACCGTCGCCGGGGCGTTCGCCGCGAGCCGGGTCGACTCCCCCCTGGCGGGCCTCGCGGCCGGCTCTCTCACCGTGACCGCCGTCTTCGTCGCGCTCTCCCTGGCCCTGGGCGTCCAGGGCTCCGCATCCGCGGTGCGCTCCGTACGCACCATCACCCGAAAGCTCACTCATGACCGTTTCCGTTGATTCCGTCGATTCCGTCGGCACCGGCAGGCTTCCCGCCGCGCCCCCGGGCCCCGTCCCGTGGGTGGCGATGTACCACTCGGTGGGTGACTGCTCGGACGATCCGTACCGCATCACGGTCACGCCCGAACGGCTCGAGAGGCAGCTGGCCTGGCTGCGCCGGCGCGGGCTGCGCGGCGTGTCCGTGGCCGACCTGCTCGCCGCCCGCGCCCGGGGCGAGGGCCGGCGCCTGGTCGGGCTCACCTTCGACGACGGGTACACCGACTTCGTCACCGAGGCCCTTCCGCTGCTGCGCCGCTGGGACTGCGGCGCCACCCTGTTCGTGCTGCCCGGACGGCTCGGCGGCGACAACGCCTGGGACCCGCTCGGCCCGCGCAAGCCGCTGCTGACCGCGGACGGCATCCGGCACGCGGCGGCCGAGGGCGTGGAGATCGGCTCGCACGGACTGACCCACGTCGACCTCACCCGGGCGGACGGGCCCACCCTCGAGGCCGAGGTCACCGAGAGCCGCGCGCGGCTGGCGGAGCTCACGGGCACCCGGCCCGACGGCTTCTGCTACCCGTACGGCACGGTCGACGCCCGCGCCGTCCAGGCGGTGCGGAAGGCGGGATACGCCTACGCCTGTGCCATCGACCCCGGCGCGCTGACCGGCCCGCACGCCCTGCCGCGCGTGCACATCGGCCAGAACGACACGGCCTGGCGCCTGCACGTGAAGCACCGTCTGCACCGGTGGCGCCGGCGTCCGGTGGAGGGTCTGTGAGATGAGGGCTCTGCACATCATCACCGGTCTCGGGGTCGGCGGGGCCGAGCAGCAGCTGCGTCTGCTGCTGCGTCATCTGCCCGTCGGCTGCGACGTCGTGACGCTCACCAACCCGGGTGCCGTCGCCGAGGGGCTCACCGCCGACGGGGTCCGCGTCGTGCATCTCGGCATGGGCGGCAACCGTGACCTGGCCGCGCTCCCCCGGCTGGTCCGGCTGATCCGCGCGGGCGGCTACGACCTGGTCCACACGCACCTGTACCGGGCCTGCGTCTACGGCCGGCTCGCCGCGCGGCTGGCCGGGGTCCGCGCGGTCGTCGCCACCGAACACTCCCTGGGCGACACGCAGATGGAGGGCCGCAGGCTGACGGCGGGGGTGCGTGCGCTGTACCTCGGCAGCGAGCGGCTCGGGTCGGCGACGGTCGCCGTCTCCCCGGCGGTGGCCGACCGGCTGCGGCGGTGGGGCGTGCCCGCTCCCCGTATCGAGGTCGTCCCGAACGGCATCGACCTGGACCGCTTCCGCTTCGACCCGGAGCGGCGCGCGCACACCCGCCGGCGCCTCGGTCTGCCGGAGGGCGCGTTCGTCGTCGGCGGCGTCGGCCGGCTCGCCCCGGGGAAGCGGTTCGACGTCCTCGTCCACGCTCTCGCCCGGCTCCCGGACGACCACTGGCTGCTGCTGGTGGGCGGCGGCCCCGAGGAGCACCTCCTGCGCCGCACGGCCGCCGAGGCCGGTGTGGCCGGCCGCGTCCTGTTCACCGGCGAACGTCCCTACGGCCTGGACGACTCGCCGGGCCCCGACCTGCCCTCGCTCATGTCGGCGATGGACCTGCTCGCCTCCCCGTCCGCGGAGGAGTCGTTCGGCCTGGCCGCCGTGGAGGCGCTGGCGTCGGGCCTGCCCGTGCTCTACGCGTCCTGTCCGGCGATCGAGGACGCGGCGCCGTCGACCGCCGGTGCCCGTCACGTGCTCGGCGGCCCCGAGGAGTACGCGCGCGCGATCGCCGAGGTCCGCACGGCGGGCCCCGGGCCGCGCACGGCCCCCGAGGCCGCTCGGCGCTACAGCATCACCCGCAGCACGGCCCGCCTCATGGACGTGTACGCGGCAGCCGTCTCCCGTTCTCCTTCATCCCCTTCATCTCCTTCATCCCTCTCACCTTTCGGAGCCAGCACGTCATGACCGACACTCCGGCCCGTCGGCACCGCCTGTTCCTGGACCGTCTCAGGAGGCTGCCGACCTGGTCCGTGCTCGTGGTCGGCGGCACTCTCGTCGGCGGCCTGACCGGCGGCATGTACGGCATGCTCACCCCCACGACCTATACGGCCACCAGTTACGTCGTCGCCGTACCGACCGCGAATTCCACCCCGGAGTCCGCCCGCGGCTTCGCGCAGGCGTACGGACGGGTGGCCACGCAGCTCGCGGTGCTCGGGGACGCCCAGGTGTGGGCGGGCGTCCCGGTGCGGACCCTGCGGGACAGCGTGCGCACGGCGACCTCACCGGACGCGCCGATGGTCGCCGTCTCGGCCACCTCGGCGCGCCCCGGCCTCGCCGTCGACATGGCCAACGCGGTCTCCCGCGCGCTGACCCGGCACGCGGAACACACCAAAGGCAGCACCCAGGTCCGGCTCGTGCAGTTCTCGCGTGCGGTGAAGCCGAACGAGCCGACGTCCGCGTCGCCCGCGGTGACCACACTGGTGGGGGCGAGCGCGGGCGGGCTGCTGGGCTCACTGGCCCTGCTGGCCCGGCCCCGGCGCAACGGTCACACCCCCAGGAACGCCGAGAACGCCGGGAACGCCGGGAACGCCGGGAACGCCGACCCGGCCGAGGACACCCCGGCCGCCTCGGTGCCCGGCCCGGCCACCGCCGCCGACTCGCGCGGACAGCGGTGACCTCGGTGTACCCGGCCGGGTCGGCGGTGGCGCTACCCCATGCGCGACCACCAGTCGAAGCGGAAGCAGAGCTTCCCACCGAGCCAGTGCTCCACCCAGTCGCCCAGGTCCAGTGGCGTGCAGCTCTTCGGCGGCTTCGGTGCGGCGGGCGGGAGTGTGGGCGCGGGCGTGGGCACGGGCGTGGGCGCCGGGGCCGTCGTGCCGGTGCGGCCGAACAGCGTCGTCCGGTAGACGCGGGACGATTCCGGGTTGTCGTCGCACTGCCACACACCGTGCGGGCAGTAGTCGGTCACCGTGTTGTACAGCGGCCGGTGCTCGTCCATCCACGCGAGCATGCCGCGCATGTACTCGGGATTGTCACCGTTGTGGAAAAGCCCCCATTCGGGGTAGGAGATGGGCTTGCCGTGGGCTTTCGCGAAATCCACGTGGTCCTGAAGTCCGTACGGCTCTTCCACCTGTTCGTCGAACGGCGTTCCGGCCGGCTGGTCGTAGGAGTCCATGCCGATGATGTCGACCGTGTCGTCCCCGGGGTAGCACTGTGTCCAGGGAACGGAGTCCAGGCCGCGGCTCGGCGTGAAGTCGAACCGGAACTTCTGGCCCGGCACCGCCCGCATGGCGGTGACGATCCTGTTCCAGTACTTCTTCCAGGCCTCCGGATCCGGCCCGCACCGATGGGTGTACGTGACGCCGTTCATCTCCCAGCCGAGCACGAGGATCGTGTCCGGCACCTTCAGCCGGACCAGCCGCTCGGCCAGGGCACGGAAGTGGTGATCGAACTCTCCGGCCGCGCCCCGCCGCAGCAGCTGCCGGACCTCCTCGTCGGAGACGCCCCCCTCGTTGCGTTCCTGCAGGGGCACGTTGAGGACGAGCATCCGGTCGTCCTTCTTGTTGCGCCACTGCGCCCACTCCTCGAGGAAGCCGACGTCGCCCTCGATGTCGCTCCAGTGGTTGCCGGGCAGATAGGTGTGGCCGACGCGGAGCTCGGCACCGCCCAGCCAGCGACTGAACTGCTCCATACGGGCCACACCACGGGCGTCGGAGGCGAGAAAGGCGCCGAAGGGCGGGAACTTCCCTCGCGGCACCGGACGGGACGGCGCCGTGCTCGGGAGTGCCTTGACGGACGTCGCCGGCCCCGGTCCCGGAGCGCGGGAGTCGTCGCCCGCCACCTCCACCCCCGTGCCCGCCATGAGACCGAACGCCAAAGCGGCCGACACCGCGATCGCCACCGCTCCCACGACCGGCCCGCGCACCCGGACACGCTCGTGTTGTGGGGCCATACCGGCTCCTCTCTTCGCTCTCGTCCGACCTTCAGCTTCTGGACTCTTTATTGACGAACAGTCATACGAAATTCAGTCACAGGAAATCCCGTGACGCCACTGACATGCGGCTTCCGAGTGCCGCTCTCCCCCGTGCGGGCGAGCCGATCGAAAAGAACCCCGAAGAGCCCCGCAGAATTCGAAAGAGCCCGAAAGAACCCGAAAGAAGGAGGAATTCGTGCCGCTGCTCGACACCCGCGTCCCCGCCGTCATTCTGCGGATCGACCGGAATCCCTTCCATCACGGAACGCTCGGAGCCGTGCGTTCGCTCGGCAGGGCGGGAGTGGAGGTGCATGTCGTCGCCGACGAGTCCGGAAGTCCCGTTCGCCGCTCACGTTATGTCCGGCGGCTGCATCCACCGCCGGCGCCCGGCGCGTCCGCGGACGACATCCTCGCCGTGCTGCGCCGCGTGGCCGACCGGATCGCACGGCCCGCCGTCCTGGTCCCGATGGACGACGCGAGCGCGATCGCCGCCGGGCGCCTGCGGGACGCCCTGGCACCCTCCTACCTGCTGCCCGAGATGCCCGGCACGCTGCCCGAACGTGTCGCCGACAAGGCGGAGCTGGCCGCCGTGTGCGCGTCCGCGGACGTTCCGCACCCGGTCACGCTCGTCCCGGACAGCCCCCAGCGGGCCACCGAGGACGCGTGGCGGCTCGGGCTGCCCCTGGTGGCGAAGTGGAGCCGGCCCTGGCTGCTGCCGGCCGGCAGCGGGCTGCGCAGCACTCAGCTGGTGCGGTCCGCTGAGCAGGCCCGGGAGCTGTACCGGCGCACCGACGAGGCGGGCAGCCCGCTCCTGTTGCAGGCCTATCTGCCGCCGGGGCCGGACCGGGACTGGTTCTTCCACGGCTACGTCGACCACTCGGGCGCCGTGCGCACAGGCGGGCCGGGCCGGAAGCAACTGTCCTGGCCGCGCGGCGCGGGGCTGACGGCGGTGGGCTGCTGGACGCCCAACGCCCAGGTACAGGCCCTGGCCGAGCGGCTCACCGGTGAACTGGGCTACCGCGGCGTCTTCGACCTCGACTTCCGCCGCTGCCACGCGACGGGCCGGTACCACCTGCTCGACTTCAACCCGCGCCCCGGCGCCCAGTTCCGGCTCTTCGAGGACAGCGCCGGACTGGACGTCGTACGCGCGCTCCACCTGGACCTGACGGGTCGTCGCCCGCCGGCCGGCGCGCCGGTGGCCGGACGGACGTTCGTGGTGGAGAACTACGCGCCGCTCACCGCGCTGCGCACGGCGCCGGGCGGACGCGAACTGGCCTGGTACGCCCGGGACGACCGCGGACCCGGACGGGCGATGTGGACCCTGTGGGCCCGTCATGTGTCCGGCCGGCTGCGCGAGCGGCTGGGCGCCAGTACGGCGGCGGCACCGGCAGCACCCCTGATCCCCCGGGCGGCCTCGCCCTCCCCTACCGACAACGAGAAAGCGAGCAGTTGATGATGTACGACCTTCTGGTGGTGGGCGCCGGACCGTACGGTCTGTCGATCGCGTCCCACGCCGCGGCCGCCGGGCTGAACCTGCGCGTGTTCGGCCGGCCCATGGCGTCCTGGCGGGACAACATGCCCGGCGGCATGTTCCTGAAGTCGGAGCCGTGGGCGTCCAACCTCTCGGACCCGGACGGGGAGTGGACCCTGGCCGCCTACTGCACGGAGCATGGGCTGACGTCACGTCACGCGGAGCCGATCCCGGTGACGGCGTTCGCGGAGTACGGCCTGTGGTTCGCCCGCCATGCCGTTCCGGCGATCGACGAGCGCATGGTGGCCCGGGTGGCGGCCGGCCCCGCCGGCTTCACGGTGGTCACCGACGACGGGGAGGCGCTGCACGCGCGGACGGTGGCGCTGGCGGTCGGTGTGATGCCGTTCGTCGAGGTGCCGCAGGCCCTGCGCGGACTGCACCCCTCACTGGTGACGCACAGCAGCCACCACAGCGACCTCGACCACTTCCGCGGCAAGGACGTCACGGTGCTCGGCGGCGGTCAGGCGGCCCTGGAGACCGCGGCCCTGCTCGCCGAACAGGGCACGCGCGTACGGGTGCTGGCGCGTGCGGACCGGGTGCGGTGGAACGACGTGCCGCCGGCCTGGGAACGCCCCTGGTGGCAGTCGGTCCGCACCCCGCACAGCGGTCTCGGCCCCGGCTGGCGGAACTGGTTCTACTCCGAGCGCCCCGGCCTCTTCCGGCGGCTGCCGCAGCCGACCCGGTCGCACATCGCGGCCACGGCGCTGGGGCCGGCGGGCGCCTGGTGGGTGCGGGACCGGGTGGAGCGCGCGGTGGAACTGCTGCCGGGCCACGAGGTCACGACGGCCTGCGCGGTGCCGGGTGGCGTACGGCTGGACCTGGTGAACCGCACGGGTGAGACCCGCTCCCTCGGCACCGAACACGTCATCGCCGCCACGGGGTTCCGGGTGCACCGCGAGCGGCTCGGCATGCTCTCCGCCGAGCTGCGCGGCACGCTGGCGGCCCTGCCCGACGGTTCCCCGGCGATCGGGCGGGGCTTCGAGTCCTCCCATCCCGGCCTGTTCTTCGCGGGTCTGACGACGGCGTCCGGCTTCGGCCCGTCCATGCGCTTCGTCCAGGGCGCGACGTACACGGCGGCGGCCCTCGTCCAAGGGGTGCGCCGCCGGCTCAGGTCCACCCCCGCGCGAGGAAGGGTCCCGGTCCCCTCGGCCGTCGGCCGGGCCGACTCGCCGACACCGGTGAGCCTCTGACGGGAAACCCTCCCCGTACAGCACCGAGCCCCCGGACCGACGCGGACCACCGTACGAGGTGGTCCGCGTCGGTCCGGGGGCGTGCCCGGCTTCAAGCCCCGGAAAGTCCCCGCGGTGCCGGGCCGAGGGGGCCCGGCACCCGGGAACTGCTACCGGCGGAGGGCGACGCGACCGCGGCGGTACAGCAGCGCCCCGCCCACGAGCAGGGTGGCACCGGCGGCCGAGGCCACCAGCATGCCGTCACTGCCGGTCTCGGCCAGGTGCGGCGGCGCACCGGGCTCCTCCACGTCCTGCGGCGGCGTGTCGACGACCTGCGCGGGGGGCTGGGTGTCCGTACGCGTGGGCGGCGTCGAAGGCGTCTCGGTCTCGGTTTCGGGCTCGGGCGACCGGCTCTGCTCGTTGCGGCAGTCGCTGTCGGACGCCTCGTTGAACAGCCCGACCAGGCCGACGTTGTTGCCGCACACGTTCAGCGGCAGGCCGAGGGGCACCTGCACGAGGTTTCCGGACGCCACACCGGGAGAGTCCTTGGCGACCCCCTCCGCGTACGCGCCGTCGCCGCCGCTGCCTCCGTGCGAGGTGTTGCGGCAGTCGTTGTCGGACGCCTCGTTGAACGCCCCGATCACGTCGACGTTGTTGCCGCACACCTTCACCGGCGCGTGCACCGGCACCTGGACGAGGTTTCCGGACGCCACACCGGGAGAGTCCTTGGCGACCCCCTCCGCGCGCGCGCCACCGGCGTCGGAGCCGCCGTACGAGCGCTCGGCGGAGGACCGCTGCGCGGACCGGGGTCCGGACCTGTCCTCGACGGGCCCGGACAGGGGCCCGGCCTCGTGCGACGTGTTGGCGCACAGGTTGTTGGACGCCTCATTGAACACGGAGACCGCACCGACGGTGTTGCCGCATACGTTCACCGGCACCTCCACCGGCACCTGGACGTTGTTCCCGGACGCCACACCGGGAGAGTCCGTGACGGCTCCCTCCGCGTGCGCGTCGGCGAAGGCGGGGGCGCCGTACAGAGAGAGAATGCCCGTCGCGGCGGCCGCCGCGAACACTCCCTTGCTCAGGGTCTGTCGCAATGTCGTTCGTCTTCCTGCTCGAAGAAGTGGGAAAGCCGGCGGCCTCGGCACGGAGATCAGCGCGCGAGGCCGGCCACGGCGGAGCCGGGAGGCTGGTACGTGGACACCACGGCATGCTCACCGTCGGGGGTGCCTGCGGAAGGTACCGGTGTACCGCGGACGGAGCAGCACAGCGCTTTCCTTTCTCGTGGCGTCGCAAGCCCTTCTGCTTCATCAACCCGACGCACGGGAATCGGTTGCGCAGGTTCACCCGCTTGGCCCACTCGTCCCACTCGGGGCGTGCGCGACTACGACACCACGTCCTTGCGGGCGAAACCGCGGAAAGCCAGTGCGAACAGCACGAACGCGTACGTCACCGAGACCGCGGTGCCCTGGATCATGCCGGACCACTCCGGATCCGGCTGGACGGCGTCCGCCCAGGCGAACTGCCAGTGCGCGGGCAGGAAGTTCCGCCAGTCGCCGAGGGCGGTCACCGCGTCGAGGACGTTGCCGACGATGGTCAGTCCGACGGCGCCGCCGACCGCGCCCAGCGGGGCGTCGGTGCGCGTCGACAGCCAGAACGCGAGCCCGGCGGTGACCAGCTGGGACACGAAGATGTACGCCACGATCACCACGAGCCGCTGCGCCGCCGTCGCGGGGTCCAGCGAGCCGCCGGTGGGGATCCGCAGCGGGCCCCAGCCGTAGGCGGCGGTGCCGACGGCGAGCGCGACGACCGGCAGCAGCACCATCGCGGCGAGGCTGAGCCCCAGTCCGACGACGAGCTTGGACCACAGCAGCCGCATGCGCGGCACCGGCGCGGCGAGCAGGTAGCGCAGCGAGGACCAGCCGGCCTCCGAGGCGACCGTGTCCCCGCAGAACAGGGCGACCGGGATGACCAGCAGGAAGCCCGCCGAGACGAACAGGTTCACGGCGGCGAAGTTGGCGCCGGAGGCGGTGGCCGTGTCCATCAGGGTGATCCGGCCCTGCCGGCCCTCCGGCTCACCGCCGATCGCGAAGGCGACGACCAGGACGAACGGCAGGGCGGCGAGGATCGCGCCCATGACGAGCGTGCGGCGGCGCTTCAGCTGCCGGACCAGCTCGACCCGCAGCGGCAGCGTGCGGCCCGCGCGGTAGCCGTCGGCCACCTCCACGGGCCCGGCCGGCACCTCGGGTCCGGTGGGCCCGGTCCGCTCGGCGAGCGTGCTCATGCGGAACCTCCGATCATCGTGAGGAAGGCGTCTTCGAGGCGGCGGTGCGGGCCCACCGACTCCACCGGCACGTCCAGCCGGACCAGTTCGGCGACCAGGCGGGCGGCGGTGCCGTCGGCGTCGAGGCGGACCAGCAGCCCGTCGTCGACGCGGACCGCCGAGGCGACGCCCGGCAGGGCGGCCACCTTCTCGGCGAGCGGCTCGTCCACGGGGGACCCGGTGCCCACGAGCAGGGTGTCGCCGGAGCCGACGATCTCCCGCACCGGCCCGGCCTGGACCAGCCCGCCGCGGTCCATGACGACGAGGTGGGTGCAGGACTGCTCGACCTCCGACAGCAGATGGCTGGAGACGATCACCGTGCGGCCGGCGGCCGCGTACCGGATCATCACCTCGCGCATCTCGCGGATCTGCGGCGGGTCCAGCCCGTTGGTCGGCTCGTCCAGGATGAGCAGGTCGGGCAGACCGAGCATGGCCTGGGCGATGGCGAGGCGCTGGCGCATGCCCTGGGAGTAGGTGCGCACCGCGCGGGCGAGGGCGTCGCCGAGGCCCGCGATCTCCAGGGCCTCGTCCAGGTGGGCGTCCTCGGGCGGGCGTCCGGTGGCCCGCCAGTACAGCTCCAGGTTCTCCCGGCCGGACAGGTGCGGCAGGAAGCCCGCGCCCTCGACGAAGGCGCCGACCCGGGAGAGCACCGGGGCACCGGGGCGGATGGCATGACCGAAGACGCGGATCTCGCCGCCGTCGGGGGTGATCAGGCCCATCAGCATGCGCAGGGTGGTGGTCTTGCCCGCGCCGTTCGGCCCGAGCAGGCCGAGGACCTGGCCCTGCTCCACCCGGAAGGACAGGTTCCGCACGGCGTACCGGTCGGCGGAGCGGACGTAGCGCTTGCTCAGGTCCGTGATCTGCAGGGGCACGTCCGCGAGTGCGGGGTCGGGGGGTGCGGCGGCCGTGCGGCGGCCGGTGAGCACCAGGACGAGGGCGGTCACGGCTCCGGCGAGCGGCAGCCACCACACCCACGCGGGCAGCGGGGCCGCCGCGGTGGTCACCCCGGGCGCGGTGGGCACGGTGAGGTCGCTCTCGAGGGAGACGGTGTACGTCGCCGGGGCGGCGGGTGAGGCGTAGCCGAGGTCGGTGGAGGCGAGGACGAGACGCAGGCGGTGGCCCTGCCGGACCTCGTGGTCGACGGCCGGGAAGGTGACGGTCACGTCCTTGCCGGCCTTGGCGTCCTCGACGCGGACCGGGGCGACCAGCTGGGACGGCAGCACCTGCTGTCGTCCGTCCGGGCCGACGTCGTACACCTTTCCGAAGAGGACGGCGTCGTCACTGGTCGACTTCACGTGCACGGTGGCCGTCGGGGATCCGGTGATCCGCAGGTCGCCGGTGACCGGGGCCGACTCGAAGCGGGCGTGCTGGCCGGGGAAGTCCAGGGAGACGCCGACGCCGAGCGAGGACAGCTGGGAGAGGCCGCCGGCCCCGCCGAGGCCGGGCAGGGCGGAGACGGCGGGCGGGTTGGCGCCGGCCGGGTTGGCGAAGCTCTGCTCGCCTCCGGTGAGGGGGAAGGACCGGCCGTCGCCGGTCAGGCCCGGGTAGCGGTCCGCGCTCGCGCCGCTCAGCACGGCCCGCCCGTCGGTGGAGTCGACGCCGCCGGTGCGGGTGACGCGGAAGGCGGGGCCGGTGTCGGCACCCTTGTCGTCCTTCAGGTACCGGTCGAACCAGGCCAGGGTGCGGGTGCGGACGCGGTCCGCCTCCGGTTCACCGCCGTCGTGCCCGCCGGCGATCCAGTCGACGTCGACCGGGGCGCCGTTGGCCCGGATCGCCTTCGCGGCGGCGTCGGCGTGGCCGAGCGGGAACAGGGAGTCGTTCTGGCCCTGCATCAGCAGCGTCGGTACGTCGATGCGGTCGGCGACGGCGGACGGGGACCGCTCCTCGAGGAGCGCGACGGCCTCGGCGTCCGGGGTGCCGGACTCGGCGACCCGCTCGTACATCCGGCACAGTGCGGGTTCGAACTTCTCGCAGCCGCCGCCGGTGTTGACGAAGAGGCCCGCCCACAGCTTCTTGAACACGCCGTTCGGGAACAGCGCTTCGGCGAGGTCGAAGTAGGTGATCGCGGGAGCGATGGCGTCCACCCGGTCGTCGTGTCCGGCGGTGAGCAGCGCGATGGCGCCGCCGTAGGAGGCGCCGGCCATGCCGAGGCGCGGGTCGCCGTCCTCGTCCAGCTGTACCTCGGGCTGCTTCGCCAGCCAGTCGATGAGCCGGGAGACGTCGGCGACCTCGCCCTTCGGGTCGTTCAGCCCGATCTTCCCGGTGGACTCGCCGAAGCTGCGCGCGGACCAGGTCAGTACCGCGTACCCCTCGCGCGCGAGCTCCTCGGCCTGCTGCCGTACGTCGTCCTTGCTGCCGCCGAAGCCGTGCCCGAGCAGCACGGCGGGGCGGCGGCCGGCCGGACCGGCGGTGAAGTACGAGGTGTCGATGCGCACCCCGTCGGCCGTACTCGCGATCCGGTCGGTCCGGCTGACCGCGGGCGCCGGGTCCTCGGAGGCGACGGCGGTCCACGTACCGGCCCCGGCGAGCACGACGACGGCCACGGCGGCCAAGGTCCGCCGCGGCCGCCACGAACGGGGCCACCGCAGTCCGGGCCGGTCGGGCATTCGAAGATCCATGCGTCAACCGTACGGGGTCGCCCCGTCCGCACGATGCCGACCGCAGACCGAACCGGGTGACCTCCCAGCGGCGTACGCGACACCCGCCGCGTACCGCGCCCGTGGTACGCGAACGACCGCGAACGCCCCGGGGCCGCCCATGTCGGACGGCCCCGGGGTCGGCGCTTCGGACCGCCGGCGCTTCGGAGGGTCAGTGGTTGCGGGGGAAGCCCAGGTCGATGCCGGTCGGGGCGTCGGAGGGGTCGGGCCAGCGGGTGGTGACGACCTTGCCGCGGGTGTAGAAGTGCGTGCCGTCGTTGCCGTAGATGTGGTGGTCGCCGAAGAGGGAGTCCTTCCAGCCGCCGAAGGAGTGGTAGCCGACGGGGACCGGGATCGGCACGTTCACGCCGACCATGCCGGCCTCGACCTCCAGCTGGAAGCGGCGGGCGGCGCCGCCGTCCCGGGTGAAGATCGCGGTGCCGTTGCCGTACGGCGAGGCGTTGATCAGGTCCAGGGCCTCCTCGTACGTCTCGGTGCGCAGCACGCACAGCACCGGGCCGAAGATCTCGTCCTGGTAGGCCTTCGCGGACGTGGGCACCCGGTCCAGCAGGGAGATGCCGATCCAGTGGCCGCCCTCGTGGCCCTCGACGGTGTGGCCGGTGCCGTCCAGGACGACCTCGGCGCCCTCGCCCGCCGCGTTCGCCACGTAGGAGGCGACCTTGTCGCGGTGGGCCTTGGTGATCAGCGGGCCCATCTCGGAGGCCGGGTCGTTGCCGGGGCCGATCTTGATCTTCTCGGCGCGCTCGCGGATCTTCTCCACCAGGGTGTCGCCGATCGCGCCGACGGCGACGACCGCGGAGATCGCCATGCAGCGCTCCCCCGCCGAGCCGTAGGCGGCGGAGACGGCGGCGTCGGCCGCCGCGTCCAGGTCGGCGTCGGGCAGCACCAGCATGTGGTTCTTGGCGCCGCCCAGGGCCTGGACGCGCTTGCCGTTCGCCGAGGCGGTGGTGTGGATGTGGCGGGCGATCGGCGTGGAGCCGACGAAGGAGACGGCCTTGACGTCGGGGTGGGCGAGGAGGCGGTCGACGGCGAGCTTGTCGCCGTGGACGACGTTGAAGACGCCGTCCGGCAACCCGGCTTCCGACAGCAGCTCGGCGAGGCGGACGGCGGCCGACGGGTCCTTCTCGGACGGCTTCAGCACGAAGGTGTTGCCGCAGGCGATGGCCAGCGGGAACATCCACAGCGGCACCATCGCCGGGAAGTTGAACGGGGTGATGCCCGCCACGACGCCCAGCGGCTGGCGGATCGAGGCGACGTCAACCCGGCTGGCGACCTGCGTGGACAGCTCGCCCTTCAGCTGCACGCTGATCCCGCAGGCCAGGTCGACGATCTCCAGTCCGCGCGCCACCTCGCCGAGCGCGTCGGAGTGCACCTTGCCGTGCTCGGCGGTGATCAGCTCGGCGATCTCGTCGCGGTGCGCGTCCAGCAGCGCCCGGAACGCGAAGAGGACGGAGGTCCGCTGGGCCAGGGAGGACTGACCCCAGGTCAGGTACGCCTCCTTGGCGGCGGCGACCGCGGCGTCCACCTCCTCCACGGAGGCGAACGCGACCTTCGTGGTGACCTCGCCGGTCGCCGGGTCGGTCACCGGCCCGTACGCGCCCGACGTGCCTTCGGCGGTCTTGCCGCCGATCCAGTGATTGACGATCTTCGTCATGACCGAGTACTCCTTCGCAGAGGGCGGCGCCGGTTCTTCACGTGCCTTGGGTTACGTGCCTTGGGTTACGTGCCTTGGTTTCATCCCACCAGGATCGGGCGCGGGGCGCGCCCGACACTCTGTCGGGCGTTGCGGTCCCCCCGTAGACACTTGGGTCGGGGTGAGCCGCGGTGGTGGGCCGGGGACCTCCGGCGCGGGGCCGTAGCGGGCGGGGAGTCATCGCACGCACTTCGCTCCTGCCAAAGCAAAGCGGCCTCCCGCGCCGGAGGCGATCGGTGCCGGGGCCGGCCGTCAGCGGTGCCCCGGGATACGGCCGGAACGCACCCGGCCGAAGTGCGCGGCGGTCATCGCACGGCCCCCGCGGTGACCGCCGCCTCGATCTCGTCCTCGGTGGGCATCGCGGACGAGCACTCGAGCCGGGAGGCGACGATGGCTCCGGCGGCGTTGGCGTACCGCATGGTCCGCTCCAGGCTCCAGCCGGCGAGCAGGCCGTGGCAGAGGGAGCCGCCGAAGGCGTCGCCGGCGCCGAGGCCGTTGAGGACGTTCACCGGGAGCGGCGGGACCTCGGCGCTCTCGCCCGTGGCGCTGACCGCGAGGACGCCCTTCGGTCCCTGCTTGACCACGGCGAGTTCGACGCCGGCGGCCAGCAGCGCGCGGGCGGCGGCGTGGGGTTCGCGGACGCCGGTGGCGACCTCCACCTCGTCCAGGTTGCCCACGGCGACGGTGGTGTGGCGCAGGGCCTCCCGGTAGAAGGGGCGGGCCTGGTCGGGATCGCGCCAGAACATCGGGCGCCAGTCCAGGTCGAAGACGGTGGTGCCGGCCTTGGCCCGGTGGGCGAGTGCGCCGAGGGTCGCGGTGCGGCTGGGCTCCTCGCTCAGTCCGGTGCCGGTGACCCAGAAGACGCTCGCGTCACGGATGGCGTCCAGGTCGAGTTCGTGGGCGTCGATCTCCAGGTCGGGGGCCTTGGGCAGGCGGTAGAAGTACAGCGGGAAGTCGTCCGGCGGGAACACCTCGCAGAAGGTGACCGGGGTGGGCAGCCCGGGGACCGCGGTGACCCAGCGGTCGTCCACGCCGAAACCGCGCAGTTCCTGGTGGAGGTAGGTGCCGAAGGGGTCGTCCCCGGTGCGGCTGATCACCGCCGTGTGCCGGCCGAGGCGGGCGGCGGCGACCGCGACGTTCGTCGCCGAGCCGCCGAGGAACTTGCCGAAGGAGGTGACCTGCGGAAGCGGGACACCGGTCTGGAGCGGGTAGAGGTCCACTCCGATACGGCCCATGGTGATCAGGTCGTACGCCATCGCGATCGCGTTCCCTTCGTGCCGTGTCGCGGTGTCCGGTGGTCCCGGTTCGTCTTCGTACGGCTCTCCCCCGGTTTCTAGCCGTGGAGCGAAGCCCTGTCAATACTTTGTCCAGACATACGGACCAGATCTCGACAGGGTCTCCCCGAACCCGACCCGTCGAACCGGGGGCACCCCGGACGGGTCAACCCGCCCCGCCGACGAACCGGCGAGGATCTTTGCGTCACTTGTGTCACAAACACCCCGCCCCTGTCACAGATGTCCTGCGCGGGCGGCTCTTCCGTCACACCTCGCGCACAACCGTCAACCCGCTCCGTGACGCGTCGTTGACCGGGCAGAACGCTGGGTGATCGCCAGCGCAGCACCCGGCTCCCCCTGACGGCCGCCCCCTGGCCGCCTCCGTGGTGCTCGTGGGGAGGAACGACGCATGACCGACCGACGCCTGTGGTCGTACAAGGACATCGCGGCGCACATCAAGGTGCAGCCGGACACCGTGCGTTCCTACCGCAAGCACGGTCTGCTGCCCCCGCCCGACCACGTGGAGAGCGGCAAGCCGTACTGGTACGCGGACACGGTGCGCCGCTGGGTGGCGGCCCGGCCCGGCAACCGGAGCCGCAGGGACTGACGGTCCGTACGGCATCGTCCACGCCCGGTCCCGGCCGGGCGTGGACGATGCTCAGTTCCAGGGCTCGATGACCGTCGCGCCCGCGCCCGGTGCCGTGCCCATCGCCGCCAGGGCCGACGGGACGGCGTCCAGGCCGATGGTGCGCGTCACCAGCAGGTCGGGGCGCAGGACGCCCGCCCGGACCAGCTCCAGCATCGGGGGATAGGTGTGCGCGGCCATGCCGTGGCTGCCGAGGAGTTCGAGCTCCAGGGCGACGGCACGGGCCATCGGCACCGGGGTCGTGCCCGTCGGTGAGGGCAGCAGGCCGACCTGGACGTGGCGGCCCCGGCGGCGCAGGCCGTTCACGGAGGCGGCGCAGGTGGCGGGCGAGCCCAGGGCGTCCAGGGAGAGGTGGGCGCCCCCGCCGGTGAGGTCGCGGACCGCGGCCGCGGTGTCCTGTGTCTCGGACCCGTCCACGCACTGGGCCGCGCCGAACTTCCGGGCCAGGTCCAGGGCCCGGGGGGACACGTCGACGGCGACGACCCGGGCGCCCGAGGCCGCCGCGATCATCACGGCCGACAGGCCCACCCCGCCGCAGCCGTGCACCGCGACGAACTCCCCCGCCGCCACCCGGCCCTGCTGCACCACCGCCCGGTAGGCCGTGGCGAAACGGCAGCCCAGGGAGGCGGCCGTCGCGAAGGACATGCCCTCGGGGACGTCGACCAGGTTCACGTCGGCGTGGTCCAGGGCCACGTACTGGGCGAACGAGCCCCAGTGGGTGAAGCCGGGCTGGGTCTGCCGCTCGCACACCTGCTGGTCCCCGGCCGCGCAGGCCGGGCAGCTCCCGCAGGCGCAGACGAAGGGGACGGTGACCCGGTCGCCGACCCGCCGGCCGGCGACCCGCGCGCCGACCGCCTCGACGACACCGGCCAGTTCGTGGCCGGGCACGTGCGGCAGCGTGATGTCCGGGTCGTGGCCCTGCCAGCCGTGCCAGTCGCTGCGGCACAGGCCGGTGGCCTCGACCCGCACCACGACCCCGTGCTCCGCGGGCTCCGGGTCCGCGACCTCCCGCACCTCGGCCGGTCCCCCGTACCGCTCGAACACCACCGCCCGCATGACCGGCCCGCCTTCCGTCCGCGCCGGTGGTGCGGGGACCGGCGCGGAGTGCCGTACGCACCCCGGCGCACCCCCCGCTCCTTCCCGGCGATCACCGTTTGCGGCGGAACGCTATCCGCGAACCTCCGCCCTGTCGCGGGTGGCCCCTTGGTCCGGGAGCCCCGGCGGTCCTGGATTCATACCCCCTAGGGGTATAAACTGAAAAACGTGGCCCCCGTAGGCCCCTCCACCCCGCACGTCTCGACGAGGGAGTAACGACATGACCACCCAGACCGACATCCAGGGCTCCGTCACCGCCGCCTACAAGGTGAGCGGCATGAGCTGCGGCCACTGCGAGGGCGCCGTCTCCGGCGAGATCTCCGGGATCCCCGGGGTCTCCTCGGTGAAGGCCGTCGCCGCCACCGGCGTGGTCACCGTCGTCTCCGCGGCCCCGCTCGACGAGGAGGCCGTCCGCGCCGCCGTCGACGAGGCCGGTTTCGAACTGGTCGGCAAGGCCTGAGGACACGGTGCCCCGGCCGGCCGTCGCCGCACCGGCCGACCCGCCGCCGAAGGGCGTTTCATTGAGATCTCGACCTGATGAACCCCTGGAGTCCGGTACGACCTTTCACATAAGCTCTTCACAAGGCGTACGCACCGTCCTTACGCTCGGGCCCTATTGGCGATAACGGGGCTCTTGCGCAGGTAACGGACATACGCAGGAGACGCAGATCACAGTGAAGTGAACGTAACCATCGAAGGGGTTCGAAGGTCTAAGTTGGCGATGTCAGGAAGCGTCTTGGGGGGCGCGACCTGGCATCTGGGGATGTCTTTGGGGGACTTTCCCAGACCGCGTTGCCGGGGCACGTACATCGGAGAGCTTTGAGCGGCCCTCCCGACCGTGCGCTGTCCCGGCAGACCGCATGAGGGCAGTGAGCCCCGTTCTGCTCATTGTGCTCACACAGCGATTCAGGCGCTGTTCTTCACAGACGCCCGGCCGGATCCCGTGGGGGGAATCCGCACCGGGACATGGGAAGGCGCCCTGTCGTCGGCCCGTGGGGGGACCGGCGTGGGGCGCCTTCTCGCTTTTCCCGAGGCTCGGTCCCGGCCCGGCCCGCTGACGAAAACACCGGACGGCACACCCCTGAGGGCATGCCGTCCGGTGTCCGTGCGGGCGACCGGTGTCGGTCAGCGCTGTTCGACCGGGATGAAGTCCCGCTCCACCACGCCCGTGTAGATCTGGCGCGGGCGGCCGATGCGGGAGCCCGGCTCCTTGATCATCTCGTGCCACTGGGCGATCCAGCCCGGAAGGCGGCCGAGGGCGAACAGGACCGTGAACATCTCGGTCGGGAAGCCCATGGCCCGGTAGATCAGACCGGTGTAGAAGTCGACGTTCGGGTAGAGGCTGCGCGAGACGAAGTAGTCGTCGGAGAGCGCGTGCTCCTCCAGCTTCAGCGCGATGTCCAGCAGTTCGTCGGACTTGCCGAGAGCGGACAGCACCTCGTGCGCGGCGGCCTTGATGATCTTGGCGCGGGGGTCGAAGTTCTTGTAGACCCGATGGCCGAAGCCCATCAGGCGGACGCCGTCCTCCTTGTTCTTCACCTTGCGGATGAAGGAGTCGACGTCGCCGCCGTCGGCCTGGATGCCCTCGAGCATCTCCAGCACCGACTGGTTGGCGCCACCGTGCAGCGGGCCCCACAGGGCGGAGATGCCGGCGGAGATCGAGGCGAACATGTTCGCCTGCGAGGAACCGACCAGGCGCACCGTGGAGGTCGAGCAGTTCTGCTCGTGGTCCGCGTGCAGGATGAGCAGCTTGTCCAGGGCGGAGACGACGACCGGGTCGAGCTCGTACTCCTGGGCCGGGACCGAGAAGGTCATGCGCAGGAAGTTCTCGACGTAACCGAGGTCGTTGCGCGGGAAGACGAACGGGTGACCGATCGACTTCTTGTACGCGTAGGCCGCGATGGTCGGGAGCTTGGCGAGCAGCCGGGTGGTGGAGAGGTTGCGCTGGCGCTCGTCGAACGGGTTGTGGCTGTCCTGGTAGAACGTGGACAGCGCCGAGACGACCGACGACAGCATGGCCATCGGGTGAGCGTCGCGCGGGAAGCCCTTGTAGAAGTTCTTGACGTCCTCGTGCAGCAGGGTGTGCTGCGTGATGTTGTTCCTGAACGTGCTGAGTTCGTCGACGGTCGGCAGCTCACCGTTGATCAGCAGGTAGGCGACCTCCAGGAAGGAGGAGCGCTCGGCCAACTGCTCGATCGGGTACCCGCGGTAACGGAGGATGCCTCCCTCACCGTCCAGGTACGTGATCGCGGATTTGTATGCGGCGGTGTTGCCGTAGCCGCTGTCCAGCGTCACCAGGCCGGTCTGGGCGCGGAGCTTACCGATGTCGAAGCCCTTGTCGCCGACGCTGCTGTCGACCACCGGGTAGGTGTACTCGCCGTCGCCGTACCGCAGTACTACAGAGTTGTCGCTCACGTCTTCCCTCACCGACGTAGTGCCTCATCTTCGAGGTGCCCTGACTGTCTCTACCATCCCCCACTTGGCTCAGGAGAGTGCACTCGGGGTCGACCATCGGGCCCATTGGCGGCACTCAGTGCCGCCAACTTTCTCATCCTGCCCGTTGCGTTCCACTTCCGGAAGCCCTTGTGACCTTTGCGACTCATTTGATCGATCATTTTTCTTCCGGGATCGGGGCGAAGGACCGCAACAACGGCGGATCAGGCCCCCGCGAGCCGGAAGTCGAGCGCCGTGCAGCGCCTGCCGGCCGACACCGTGCGGACCGCCTGCCCGATCGCCCTGCGGGAGCCGACGAGGACGACCAGCCGCTTGGCCCGGGTGACCGCCGTGTAGAGCAGGTTGCGCTGGAGCATCATCCAGGCGCCCGTGGTCACCGGGATGACGACGGCCGGGTACTCGCTGCCCTGGGAGCGGTGGATGGTCACCGCGTAGGCGTGCGCCAGTTCGTCCAGTTCGTCGAACTCGTACGGCACCTCCTCGTCCTCGTCCGTCAGCACCGTCAGCCGCTGCTCGACCGGATCGAGCGAGGTGACCACGCCGACGGTTCCGTTGAAGACCCCGTTCGCGCCCTTCTCGTAATTGTTGCGGATCTGGGTGACCTTGTCGCCGACACGGAAGACCCGACCGCCGAACCGCTTCTCGGGCAGGTCCGGGCGGCCCGGGGTGACGGCCTGCTGGAGCAGCCCGTTCAGCGTGCCGGCGCCGGCCGGGCCCCGGTGCATGGGGGCCAGGACCTGCACGTCCCGGCGCGGGTCGAGCCCGAACTTCGCCGGGATGCGGCGCGCGGCGACGTCCACGGTGAGCCGGCCCGCCTCCTCCGTTTCGTCCTCGACGAAGAGGAAGAAGTCCTTCATGCCGTCGGTGACCGGGTGCTGCCCGGCGTTGATCCGGTGCGCGTTGGTCACCACGCCCGACTGCTGGGCCTGGCGGAACACGCGGGTGAGGCGGACGGCGGGGACGGGACTGCCGTCCGCCAGCAGGTCACGGAGCACCTCGCCCGCGCCGACGCTGGGGAGCTGGTCGACGTCGCCGACGAAGAGCAGGTGGGCGCCGGGAGCCACGGCCTTGACCAGTTTGTTGGCCAGCAGCAGGTCGAGCATGGACGCCTCGTCGACCACCACCAGGTCGGCGTCCAGCGGCCGGTCCCGGTCGTAGGCCGCGTCGCCGCCGGGCTTGAGCTCCAACAGGCGGTGGACGGTGGAGGCCTCGGCGCCGGTCAGCTCGGCCAGGCGCTTGGCGGCGCGGCCGGTCGGCGCCGCGAGCACCACCTTGGCCTTCCTGGCGCGGGCCAGCTCCACGATGGAGCGGACGGTGAACGACTTGCCGCAGCCGGGGCCGCCGGTGAGGACCGCGACCTTCTCGGTGAGCGCCAGCTTCACGGCGGCCTCCTGCTCGGGGGCCAGGTCGGTTCCCGTACGCCCCTTGAGCCAGCCGAGGGCCTTCGCCCAGTCCACGTCCCGGAAGCCCGGCATCCGGTCCTCGCCGGTGCGCAGCAGCCGCAGCAGCTGAGCGGAGAGGGACAGCTCGGCGCGGTGGAAGGGGACCAGGTAGACCGCGGTGACCGGGTCGCCGCCCTGCGGGTCGGGCACCTTCTCCCGGACGACGCCGGGGTCCTCGCCCTCCTCCGGCTCCGCGGCCAGCTCGGCGAGGCACTCGATGACGAGCCCGGTGTCCACCTGGAGCAGCTTCACCGCGTCGGCGATCAGCTTCTCCTCGGGGAGGTAGCAGTGCCCCTGGTCGGTGGCCTGCGACAGGGCGTACTGCAGGCCCGCCTTGACCCGGTCCGGGCTGTCGTGCGGGATGCCGACGGACTGGGCGATCTTGTCGGCGGTGAGGAAGCCGATGCCCCAGACGTCGGACGCCAGCCGGTACGGCTGGTTCTTCACGACGGAGATCGAGGCGTCGCCGTACTTCTTGTAGATCCGCACGGCGATGGAGGTGGACACCTCGACGGTCTGGAGGAAGAGCATGACCTCCTTGATCGCCTTCTGCTCCTCCCAGGCGTCGGCGATCTTCTTGGTCCGCTTGGGGCCGAGACCGGGCACCTCGATGAGCCGCTTGGGCTCCTCCTCGATGACGGTCAGGGTGTCCAGCCCGAAGTGCTGGGTGATGCGGTCGGCGAAGACCGGCCCGATGCCCTTGACCAGCCCCGAGCCGAGATAACGCCGGATGCCCTGGACGGTGGCCGGGAGCAGCGTCGTGTAGTTCTCCACATGGAACTGCTTGCCGTACTGCGGATGGGACCCCCAGCGCCCCTCCATCCGCAGCGACTCGCCCACCTGGGCGCCGAGCAGCGCCCCGACGACGGTGAGCAGGTCGCCGGCACCCCGGCCGGTGTCGACCCGGGCGACCGTGTAGCCGTTGTCCTCGTTGGCGTACGTGATGCGCTCGAGGACGCCTTCGAGGGTGGCGAGCCGCCGCTCACCGGGGGCCGCTGCGGACTGGTTGGACATGCTCCGACCGTACCGGTGGGCTCTGACAGGGTGCCGGGCCGTCCGGGCTTCAGCGCCGGGAATCCGCTGCGAGCGCTTGGACGAAGGGGGCGAAGGTCCCGGGCAGGGGGGCGCGGGCAGGGGGGCGCGGGCCAGGGCCTGTTCCCTCACGCGGGTGAGCCGGGGCTCGAAGGGACATCCTCCTTCACGTCGGCGTCACCGGTCGTGTACGGACGGGCGAGCGCTTGCTCGGCCGGCGTCCGAGCCACCGTGCTCGCTCCCTTTCCTTCCGGTCGGACCGGATCCTGGATGTGGGTGTCCATCCGAAAGTCCTAGGTCCGGGGTAGGGGCGCGTCTGGATCCCTGGACCGATGGTGGCGCATCATCGCGTGGCTAAAGTCGGAGCACATGAAGATCGACAGCACGCTCGACGAAGCCTACGAACGGCTGCATCGGACCGGACCGGAATTCGAAGGCTGGCTGACCAACCACGGTCCCATGGCGGTGGAATCCATGGTCAGACGCGGACACGCGCGACAGGTCCACCGCTGGTTGGACCTCTACATGAGTCGGCTGGACGATCGGCCCCGCGGCGCCTCGCCCATCACCGCCGCCGAATGGCGCACGGCGCTCGGGGACCCCCGCCGTCTCGGTGACTGGCTTGCGTTCTTCGAACGCGAGGTGACCGAACAGCCCTGGCGCGCGGTACTGGAGACGTGGTGGCCACGGCTTCTGCCCGGCATCGCGGCCGGCGCCACCCACGGGGTGATCCGTACCGGCCACGCCGTCCACGCCCTGCTGGACCACGAGGACGGACCGCGCCTGGCCGAGCTCGGCCAAGCTCTCGGCTACTGGGCGGCGCGCTGGCAGCGGGTGCCGTCCGCCGCCCCTTCCGGAACCGCCGACCCGGCGTCCGCTCTCGCAGGCGTTCCGCGCGTTCCCGACCAGACCGCGGGCATCAACCACCGGCTCGACCAGCTCACCGACCTGACCGGCTGGCCGATCGCGCTGGCCGCGCTGAGACCCGCCGCGGACGCCGGGCAGGCCCGGGACCTGCTGGCCGATCTGACGACGGCTGCCGCCGTGCACTACCTCCCGAACGCGCACGGCTCGCCCGTCATGCTGGTTCACGCCGCAACCGCGCCCATGGCCGTCCTGCGTACCTTGCCCGCACTCCCCAGCACCCAGTGGGTCATGAGCCTGCACGCGGCCTGGGCGGCCAGCGCGGCCGTGACCGCGGCCTACACCCCCGCCGCACCCACACCTCGGCACGCCCTCCCCACCGCCCACCGGTCGGCGGAGGAGACCTTCGCCCTTGCCGTCCGCCACCAGGACGAACACGTCATCAAGCTCGCCGACACCTGCCTTGACGTTCACCGACGCACAGGCCACCCCGATGCCCTCACCGCAGTGATCCGCGCGACCGAGCTGATCGACGAGTCCTGACGCCGCGCCTTTCGGCTTCGGCCCCAGGCAGGTTCTTCCGAGCCCCTGCCGGTCGCGGGTCTTGGCCGGCTACTGCGGCCCCGGCCCCCCTGGCTCACCGGGCGGCCGCTGCGGACCGGTGGGGCGCGGTTCCACGGTGCAGGTGGGGTCGGACGTCCCGGACCCTGCCCGGGAGGCCGGGGTCGGTAGGCTCTCGTGAACGGACTCGAGCTGATGGCGGAGCGCGCGTGATGCGAGACCTCTACAACGTCCGGTTGCGGCCCACCGAAGCCGAAGCCGCCGTCGCACCGCTGACCGACGAGGAGGAGCAGCGCTTCCGGGCCGTGCTCTTCAGCGAACTCGGGAACGAGATCGCCGACCACGGCTACGCGCGTTTCCCGGCGTACACGCCCGAGGACCGCCGCCGGCTGGTCGATGTCGCCCACCGCCTCACCGCGCACTGGGGGCAGCAGGTGTTCGTCGAGGCCGAGGACCTCACCCGCCTGAGACTCCACCTCACCGGCCACGAGGCGCGTCCGCAGTCGCTGCCGACGACCTCCTGAGCCCCGCGCCGGCAACGGCCCCGGGACGCTTCGCAGTTCCTTCGCCGAATCCTTCAGGGCGGGGTGCGCCGGGCACCGCCGGGCACGCTGCGGATCGGGGCGCGGGACGCGGACCCCGAACCGCCGGAACCGCCCAGGGCGTTCCTTCCGCATCACCCTGCCGACCAGGTGAGGACGGCGGCGTGGTGGTCGGCGACGGCCTTGTCGTAGGCGGTGGATAGCCTGCGGTGATGAGCAACGCGATATGGGATGCCCTGGCAACGACGCCCCTCCCGGAAGTACGGCGCCGTGCGGCCATAGTGGACGACCTCGCCGAGGTCGACCCGGTGACGGTGCCCGGCGCACGCCGTCTGGCCTGGAACGACGGCGGCGGCCAGTCCGCGGTCTGGTACTTCGCGGAGGACGGCCGCGTGCTGCTGCTGACGTTCGACCACGAGTCGGAGCTGAATCTGTACGCCGAGGAGGATTTCGCCCTTCAGGAGTCCTTCTACGAGGGCGTCCCCGAATCCCTCGTCGCCCTGGTCCGCGACCGTCCCGAGAACTACGAGTCGCTGAACCTCACGGACTCCGCGACGGGCCGGACGATTCACTACGCAGGCGGTGTCTTCTGGTACGACGGCACGCGCTGGCACGTGTCCGACGGCCTGGCGGAGTACTGCCGCCGCGAGGACGCGGACCTCTTCGGCGAGTCCGGCTTCGACTACTGCCTGGACGTCTACCGCTTCGGCGAGGACTTCACCCCGGAGACCGTCGTGGCGCTCCAGGACGAGAACGGTCGGTACGAGGACGAGAAGGAGAAGGAAGCGGACCTGCACGGCGTCCGCGACGTCTTCACCCGGCACAGCTAGGGCGTTTCTTTCCCCTCATCGGATCGTTGGTCCGGTCGTGCCGTTGACTGACGCGCAGGGGGCGCGGACAAGGCCGTAAAAACCTGGCCCTCTTCGGCACGGGCCCGTCTACGTCGCCGCAGTGGTGCCGTCGCCCACATCGTCAGCCCGAAAAGGGTCAGGAGCACCGCCCCTCCGACGAGGGTGGGGATCGCCGCCATGAGGAAGACCGTCAGCAGCAGCTCCGCCCACGCCGGCTCCTCGCCCATCGTGCTCCCGCCCTGTGCCATGAACACCACGACGCCGACAGCCGACGGCCGGTTCCGGGCACACGGCCGATGGCACCCCGCACGCCGAGGACGACGAGACGGCTCTCGGCGCGATCGAGGTGCTCGGCTCCAAGGCCGGAAAACCGGAAAACCGGTCCGGGTCGCCGGCTTCGACGGCACGCCGGACGGCCGGAAGGCGGTCGGGAAGGGCACCCTGTACGCGTACGTCGCACAGCAGCCGGCCGCCCGCCCGGAACGACCCTATGGGGAGCCATGGAGAACCAGTCCGTGTACGACTACGACCTGCTGATCGTGGGGTCGGCCAACGCCGACCTGGTGATCGGCGTGGAGCGCCGGCCGGGCGCCGGGGAGACGGTGCTCGGCTCCGACCTGACCGTCCACCCGGGCGGCAAGGGCGCGAACCAGGCGGTCGCGGCCGCCCGGCTCGGTGCCCGTACGGCCCTGCTGGCCCGGGTCGGCGACGACGCGCACGGGCGAATGCTGCTGGACTCGCAGTGGGAGGCCGGGGTCGACACGGCGAGCGTGCTGGTGGGTGGGGCGCCGACCGGCGTCGCGCTGATCACGGTGGACCCGTCCGGAGACAACAGCATCGTCGTCTCGCCGGGCGCCAACGGCCGGCTGACGCCCGCGGACGTACGCGCCGCCGGGAGCATCCTCCACGCCGCCCGGGTGGTCTCCACGCAGCTGGAGATCCCGCTGGAGACGGTGGCGGAGGTGGCGCGCACGCTGGCGCCGGGCAGCAGGCTCGTGCTGAACCCGTCGCCGCCGCAGCCGCTGCCGTCCGAAGTGCTGGCGGCGTGCGACCCGCTGATCCTCAACGAGCACGAGGCGAAGGTGATCCTGGGTGAGGCCCGCGTCGGTGAGGAGCCCGAGGACTGGGCGCGGCTGCTGCTCGCGAAGGGGCCCCGGTCGGTGGTGGTGACGCTGGGCGGTGAGGGTTCCCTGGTGGCCTCCTCCGACGGTGTCGCCCGCATCCCCTCCGTACCGGTGCGCGCCGTGGACACCACCGGCGCCGGGGACTCCTTCACCGCGGCGCTGGCCTGGCGGCTCGGCCTCGGCGACTCCCTCGCCGACGCAGCCTCCTACGCGGCCCGGGTGGGGGCGGTGACGGTCACCAAGGAGGGCGCGCAGGTGTCCTTCCCGACGGCGGACGAGGTCGCCGCACTGTGAAGAAGCACGGAATACCCAACCGGCGTCTCCCCTGTGCTCTGGCCCAGCTGGGCCACGGGGACGGGGTCCTGCCGTGCGCGGGGAAACTTCGACGCGGAGAAATTTCGAGGGGGCCCGGTACGTGACCGGGCCCCCTCGGTTTCCTCCCCCTGTTCCCTCCCCTGTCAGAACCTCTCGGATCCCCCCGGGTCCCCCCACAGAAGCCCTGACAGCAAGTACGACCCGTGGGATGCGGGGAGGGTTGTAAGTCTTCGCGAAAAAACTTTCCCGGCTTTCGGCCGGGTGCATGTACGGGTGCGGTGCCGGGGGTCCGCGGCACCGTCGTCGCGCCCGAGCCGTGGGACGTTGTCCCCCTACATGTCCGGATCACGTCACATCATGCTCAACGACGTTGCGTTCGCGACGGGTTGTGCGACAGCACGTTCGAACAGATTTGTGATGCGTACGTGACGCACGGGGGTGACACACGTGAAGTTCGACATGGGGTCCACGACCCTGTCGGATCTGGGCAAGAACACGGTCGGTTCGAGCACCGACCTGGGCACGCTGATCCGCATGCTCATCCAGGCGGCCGAGCCGCTGGAGGGCAAGTTCAACGGATCCGGGAAGGTCGCCTTCGACTCGTTCAAGACCCGGGCAGACGAGATCACCGCCGCGCTGAACCAGTCGCTCGGCGCGATCCTCGAAGGCCAGGGCGGTATGGACACCGCGTTCGGCACCGGTGACGTGGAACAGCAGGACAACGCCCAGAAGAACATGGGCGCGGCGAACTTCGACGCGGCCCGCTTCGGCGCGCGCTAGAGCGCCGGCCGGGGCAGAGACCGACAACCACAGGGGGTTTTGACGATGGGCCAGAATCTGGACCGCCGCTCCTACGACACCGGCGCGTCGAGCGAGGTGCAGGGTGGTCTGCAGGGCATCGTCGGCCAGTTGGAGCGCGTACTGGCCGACCGCGACAAGGCCGTGAAGGCCGCCATGGCCGACTTCCAGGCCGACGGGGTCTCCGAGGAGTACCACGGCAAGGAACTGCGCTGGAACCGCGCGGCCAACGAGGTGCGCAGCATCATCCAACTGGTGCGCACCACCCTCGAGGACAACGACGGGACGGCCCAGGCGACGATGGCGAAGGCGCGGGCGGCGGTCGACAACATCGGCTGACGCGGGCGCGTCGGCGGGCCGACGGCACACGGGAATACGGGGATACGGGGAATCCACATGACGGGGTGGGACATCTCGCCGTCCGGCGTGCAGCGCGTTCTCACGCAGACGGCGGAGGCGGCCGAGGGCCTCTCGGACACCGGGAAGGCCCTGCAGGAGACGCTGCCGAGCGCGGCGAAGTCCGCCGGCACGGTCCAGCAGGGCGGCGTGGAGAAGAGCGGGGTCCAGGGCCCGGTCGCGGCGGCGCTGGGCGAGTTCTTCACCGCCTATCAGGAGAAGCTGATGTACGTCGCGGTGCGCACGTCGAACTCCCTCAACGGGGCGGCCACCGCCACCAACGCGTACGTCAAGGGTGATCTGGACATGGCCGCGCAGGCCCAGGCGAACGCGCTGAAGGAACCGAAGATCGACCTGCCGGGGGCGGGCGGGCAGCAGGGGGGCACGTGAGCGCGGACCTGATCGACCCGCAGAAGATCCCGCAGTTCACCGGTGACCTGGAGCAACTGGGCACGGACCACATGCTGCTGACGGCGGAGGCCCTGGTCTTCCGCCAGTCGGGATCCGACGTGCACACCCGCTTCCAGGGGCTGTCGGCGTGCTACACGGCACCGGAGGCGGAGCAGTTGTTCGCCACGACCGCGCCGGTGGCGGCCAAGGCGGACGAGTTCGCCGACGATCTGGAGAAGGTCGCGGCGGCCCTCAGCTCGTACGAGACGGAGATCCAGCCGCTGGTGGCCAGGCTGAAGAGCCTCAAGCGGCGTGCGGAAACCTTCCGGCAGCAGATAGCGGGGGACGACGACTGGCGCGAGGACGACGACAACGTCCAGCTCAACAACGACCTGGTGTACGACGTCAACGCCACCGCGGAGGCCTTCTGGCTGGCGGAGATCGCCTGCCACAACACGATCACCGCGCTGGTGGGCGGCTCGACGCTGATCCTCGAGGACGGCGCGGAGAAGCGTCTGGTGAAGCGCGGCACCAGCACCTACGGCTTCACCGCCGACCTGCTGAACCAGTCCGAGGAACTGCCCTGGGGCAGGACCGTGGAGAAGGAGCGGCACGGACTCGACTGGCTGGGCCACCAGGTGTGGGAGTTCGGCAAGGGATTCTTCGTCGACGGAGTCTGGGGCACGATCCAGGGCCTCGGCACCCTCGTCGGCTTCGACGGCTGGGACGCGGCAGGCGAGGCCTGGAAAGGGCTCGGCAAGCTCGCCACCGGAGTGCTCATCACCGCGGTGCCCGTCGTCGGCGTCGCCTACTGGGCGATGCCCGAGGACAAACTGCCCTCCTACCTGCGCGACTCCCGCAACGCGGTCAAGGAGACGGGCAAGGCGCTGGTCGCCTGGGACCAGTGGGGCGAGAACCCCGCACGCGCGAGCGGCGCGGTCACCTTCAACGTCCTGACCACGGTGTTCACCGGAGGCGCCGGAGCGGCGGCGAAGAGCGGCGCGGTGGCCCGCACGGCCGGCGCGCTCGGCAGGACGGCCCGGCTGGTCGACCCCATGACGTACCTGGGCAAGGCCGCGACGTTCGGCACGGTCAAGGTCAAGGTCACCGACCTGTTCGCCGGCCTGCGGGGCGTACACGCGGGCGCCTACGCCGACGTCCTCTCGGGAGCAGGACGGGTCCAGCCCGACGGCAGCGTGGTCCGGGTCGCCGACGACACGCCGGTCATCCGCGACAACGTCGTGGAGTGGCCGGACGGAACCCGGCTGAACCTGGACGACGGCTCGGTCGTCCGCGCGGACGGGACGGCGGCACCGGCGAAGGTGGAACTGTCGGCGGCGGACCGGGAGTTGCTGGAGCGGAGCCTGCCACACGAGGAGGGCGCGCTCGTCGGAGCGGGCGACCGGGCAGGCGCGCACGCCTCCGGAGGCACGGCGGCCCACGTCGGCAGCGACGCGACGGGGCGGGCCAGCGGCCACACGGTGCCGACCGCGCACGCCACCGATCACACTGGAGGGCATACAGCGGGTAGCGACGGGAACGTAGGCAGCGGCAGGAACGTCGGTGGCGGTGGGACCGACAGCGGCCGGGTTCCCGCCCAGCACGGCAGGACCGGCGGCGGTCACGCGGGCGGGGACGGCCGCGGCACGCCTCTGGAACGCGGTGACGGCAGTGCGCCACAGACGTCCCGCAGCGGCGAAGCCACTCATTCTGGCAACGGAACTGGCCATCAGGGCAACGGCGGCCCGGACGACCTCGCCCGGACCGGCGATGACGTGCCGGGCAACGAACCCGAGGGCACGACACCGGGGCGGCCCACCAAGGTGCAACGCCCAGACTTCATGCGTGAGGGGGACAACCCTTACGGGCCGCGCGGGTCACTGACACGGGAGCAGATCGAGGAAATCCAGGTCTACCGCGCCAACCACGAACCCGGTTACCTCGAGCGGTACTACAAGGAGAACGGATGGCGCAAAAGGCTGGAGGTCCGGGACGAGAGTGGATTCACTCCTCCTCAATTGGCTCAGATGTCGGAGAACGCCCCCTGGATCAGAGCCAAGGACACTCCAGCGGCACCCGAGCCGCATTTCCTGGACGATGATTACATCAGCGTGGGACCGGACACCGTCACCAGTAAGGACAGGCTCCGGATTCTGGATGCGGCCGCGGACAAACGCCACTCCGCCGTCGAGTGGGACAACACAGTCAAGAGGTGGAAGACGGAGGCCGAAATAGCGGATGACATCCACAGCACTGCCGACTCGGCTGCGCAGCGAGTGGAAGCCGGAGCAACCTACAAGGAGTCCCACACCGCGATGGGCCGTTCGGCCGGGGAATTCGGCGAGACGGCTGCCGAGTATCATTACATCGCCGAGCACTACCCAGATTTCGAGAAACAGTCGCTTCTCGGCCCGAAGAACGGCAATGATCAATTTGATCAAGTCTGGAAGCACAAGGATGGCCGAGTAATCGTCGTCGAGGCCAAGAGCAGCACCGAAACTGGCCTCGGCAGCCGAACCCTTCCAGACGGCCAGCGGGTTTCCCAGGGGAGCAGAGAGTACTTCTTCGATATCATGGAGGCCATGAAGAAACGAGGGGAGCGGGATCTCGTCAGAGATTTAAGAAAGGCGCTCACTCAAGGCAAACTGGAATATGCCGTGGTCAAGGGTGAGAAGAACTCTGGCACGTACACTGGCCTTCAATATCGACGGTTCGACATCAGCAAGGGGACTCTTCCGTGACCACAGAAATCACCCGGCACGGCCTGCCGGCAGGACCTGATGCCGAACAGTTCGCTGAGCAGTTGGCCTCCGATCTGACTGACGAGATCAACGACCTCGAGGACTCATCAGAGTTGATCGACTTCGCGTTCAGCTCCGGAGTGATGAACCTGCGCGCCCGCTGCGTGAACGATCCTCAGGCCGAAACAGTGGAGACCTGGGAAGCGGCAGTCAACGCTATGCAGCTGGGTTCTGCCCTGTTCGCCGTCACGGCCAAGAACGAGGGCACAGTCGAATGCCGTATCAACGGGAAAGTGCGCACCCTTCAGGCGACCGGCCCGCTCTCGACGGCCCGCGCGGGAACCTGGCTGAACGCGTTCTGGCTCGCCGTCATCTGCCGTGAGCCGGAGCGTATGACGCAGTTGTGCGAGGTCCCCCTGGAGCGGCTCCGGGCGCCGGAGGGGCAGTACGACGAGTACATCTACCACTGGGTCGACACCCTGCAGACGTACTGGCTGCGCCGGCCGGGGCTGGTCGAGAAGCTGACCACCGCACTGCAGATGTCGGATCCGGCGGTTGCCCGCATCGCCCCGCGAGATCTGCTGCAGGGCATCCTCTATCCGCCGATCAACCTCTTCTACCACTTCGTACGCAGGGATGTGGAAGGCTTCAGCCCCGCACTGGAAGAAGCCCTGAAACTGCACCGCGCCTACTGGACCCTCACCGAGGAACGGCAGAAGGACATCGACGGCGCCATCGCCCTCGGCCCCCTCGCCATCGCCTGCTGGGCGTACGACGGGCACCTGCCCATCGAGGTCGAGTCGGACTACCTGCCCCAGCACCTCCTCCAGCACGACTGGCTGGGCGAATTTCCCACGTGAGACAGATGACCGACATGACCGCTCACCCGCCTTCACGCGGTGACGGTTGCGGGTCGCCCTACCTCTGGGAGGACAGCGGCAACGACGGGCCGCGGACGAGCACGATCGATGTACGACCACCTCTTCGAGGGTCAGCCCGTACAGCCTTCGCCTCCGCAGGAAAGCCGGGGGTAGTAGTCCTGATGAGCAACTCGCGGCGAATCGATATTGACGACGCAGAAGTGGACATGGACGAAACGCAACGCCTGCTCTACCGAGGAGAACCCTTCACCGGCGAGGTGACGGAAAGCCTTGGCGGCAAGCTTGTGAGTCTGGACGCATATGTCGGGGGAATTCAGAACGGTCCGTCGCGCGAGTGGCACAAAGACGGGACTCTGCGATCGGAGGGCACCGTACGCGAGGGTCTTCCTCGCGGAGAATTCAAGGAGTGGCATCCGAACGGCACACTGGCGGCACGTAAAGTCTTCGACGATGACGGTCTCACACTCCGAGAGGAATACCGGTGGGACGAGGACGGCCGACCGACGAGAAGTTGGCGTCTCGATGACCATCCGTAGGAGTGCCGCAAGGATCCCGGCCGTCCGGGCTGCGATGCGTCTTCAGGAGTGGCTTCAGGGAGGCGGCACAGGTGGGATCGACATGATCGGTCTCGATCTGAGCGGTGCAGATCTCTCCGGAGGCATCTTTCAGGAGTCCTGGTTCACCGATGCCAAACTGGTCGGGACCAAACTGATCGGTGTGGATCTCTATCGCTCCGACGCCGAAGGGGCCGACTTCTCCGGGGCCGACCTGACGCGGGCATCGCTCGTGCGTGTCAACCTCGATGACGCGGTGTTCCGGGGGGCGGTGCTCGACAGCGCGGACCTGGTCAAGGCATCGCTGTACGGGGTCGACGCCTCGGCCGCCTCGCTCCGGGGGACTCGCCTCATGGGTGCTTCGCTGATCGATGCCGACTTCCGCGGCACCGACCTCTCCCAAGCGATCGTCCGCGAGAATACGTTCAAAGTGACCGTCGACGAGAAGACCAATTTCACAGGGATGTCCGGCACCCTTTTTGGCCCTCTCCAGCTGATCCGTCGCAACGGTCAGCAGGAAATCGGCGGTGCCGATCTGGAGCGTTGGTTGCGGGAACGTGGTGGCGATGTACGTGTACTGGAGAGCCGGGGGTAATGGGAATTGTCAGCCATTGTTTCGCGGCCCGCGATGGAAGGTACCCACCCAAATCCCGATCAACTCCGGCAGGAGCTCAACGAGGACACGCTCAAATACATCGATGAGCTGGAGGAGTGGCCGCAAGGTTTCGGCATGGTCTTCAACGGCGCCTTGCACACCGCCAAGCTCCAGTGCTCCCTCGATCCCACCACCGACAAGTTGGAGACGTGGGAGGCCTGGGTGATGGCCATGCAGGTCGGGTCCGCCCTGTTCGCCTCGGCGACCGCTCCGGAGGGCTCCACCGTCGAGTGCATGATCGGCCATGAGGTGCGGACGATCCCCGCCGTGGGGATCACGCACTTCACGGACGCCGGTACCTGGCTGGACGTCTTCTGGCTGGCGGTCGTCTGCCGGGACCAGGCACGGATGACGCAACTGTGCCAGGTGCCGATCGAGACGCTGCGGGCCTCCGGCGCCGTGTTCGAGGAGTACATCTACCACTGGGTGGACACCCTCCAGACGTACTGGCTGGAGCGGCCGGGACTCGGGGAGAAACTCGTCGCCGCGTTCGACGGGACCGACCCGGACCGGCTGCGGTTCCTCGACCGCGAGATGATGCTCAAGGTCCTGTATCCGCCGATCAATCTGTTCTACCGCTTCGTCGGACGGGATGCCGACCAGTTCAACGAGGCCCTGGTCCAGGCACTCCAGCTCCACAGGGAGTACTGGACGGCAAGCGAGGAGCGCCAGGAGACGGGTGACGGTGACATCCCTCTCGCCGTTCTCGCCCTCGCCTGCCTCGCCCACGACGCCGGACGGCCCGTCGAGGTCGAATCGGAGTACCTGCCCGAGCATCTGCTCAAGCGCAGCTGGCTGGGCGAATTCCCGACGTGACACGAGGTGAATGATCAGAATGACCGCTCAGGACTACGACAGCCAGCTCCTCGAATCCGTTTCCGTGCGGCGGCGGCGGTTGCGGGACGCCCTGGTGTTCGGGGCGCAGCGGCAACGGCGGGCCGTGGACGAGCGGGTGGGGAAGGTGATCGCCGGGATGGTGATCACGGCCGTGCTCTGCGCGGGGTGTATCGGGTGGTCGTTCGTGTCGCATCGGCTGATCGGGGAGAACAGCCCGTACTCCCCCGGCGTTTCCACGCCCTCCAATAGTCCTACAGGCCGGTGATAGGTTCGCGAACGTGATGTCTACGGGGGCCTTGCGCAGGGAAACGGCCGGTGGGCCGACGGTGTTGAGCCGGGTCACGCTCGTCGGCGAGCGGCGCCGCGTCGACCTGGTGCTTCCGGCGCGGGAGCCGGTCGGGCTGCTGTTGCCCGAGGTCATGCGGTTGCTGGACGACCGTGTGGCGGGGCGGCCCGCCTCGCGTCACCTCGTCACGGTGGACGGCTCCGCGCTCGATCACGACAGCACACTGGAGACGGCGGGCATCCGCGACGGTGCCGTCCTGCCTCTCGTCCGTGCGGAGGACGCCCCGCCCGCCCCCGTCGTGCACGACGTCACCGACGAGGTGGCGGAGGATCTGGGTCATCGGGCGTGGGTGTGGGGGCCGGCCGCGCGGCGGGTCACGGCGGGGGTCGCGAGCGTGGGCTGGGTGGTCGTCGCCGCGCTGTTCGCGCGGGCGCAGTACGACCGGTCGGTCGTCGCCGGTGCCCTGCTCGCCGCCGCCGGTGCGGCCGCGGTCGCGGGTGCGGTCCTGGGGCGGGTGCGCAGGCACGGGCTCGCCGCGACCCTCCTGTGTGCCGGTGGCGCGCTCGGTGTGCTGGGCGTGTGGAGCCTGGTCGACGACCTCGGCGGGTCCTCGGCGGGCGCTCTGCGGCTCGCCGGGTTGGCTGCTGTGAGCGTGCTGGTCCTCGTCCTGCTGGGGTTGTTCACGCCGTTGGGGCGGGGCGGGCTCGTGGGGGCCGGGGCCGTGGCGCTGACCGCCGTCGGCTGGGAGGTCGTCGTCGCAGTGCAGTCCGGCGCCGGGACGGCGGAGCAGCAGGCCCGTGTCGGGGCCGTTGTCGGCGTGGTCTCGGTGGTGCTGCTCGGCGTGCTGCCGCGGCTCGCGCTGATGGCGTCCGGGCTCTCCGGGCTCGACGACCGTCGGGCCGGCGGGGTCTCCGTCAGCCGCCACCAGGTGTCCGTCGCCCTGGCCGCCGCCCACCACGGGTTGGTGCTCGCTACGATCACTCTGGCGGGGTCGGCCGCCGTGGCCGCCGTGCTGGCGCTGCGGGATCCCTCCGGGTGGACGGTGCCGCTGGCTGCGGTCGTCGCAGTGGTGCTGGCGCTGCGGGCCCGGGCGTTCCCGCTGGTCGCCGAGGTGGTCGTGCTGCTGGCCGCCGCGGCGGGCGTCGCCGTGCGGTTGCTGGTGGTGTGGGCGGAGCGGTCCTCGGCCGCGGCACCGCTGGCCGTCCTCGTGGTGCTGGCGGTCCTGCCGCTCGTCGTGCTCGCCGTGCAGCCGGCCGAGCACGTACGGGTCCGGCTGCGGCGGGCCGGTGACCTGCTCGAGTCGGTGGGGGTCATCGCGCTGCTCCCGCTGCTCGTCGGCGTGTTCGGTGTGTACGGGCGACTGCTCGACACCTTCGCTTGAGGGCTTGAGGGGCGCGGTGGCATGACGAGCGGGGAGCAGGGGCGGGAGCAGCCGTCGGCGCACGGCGGCGGCGATGGCGGTGGCGGTGACTGGCAGCGGGACGTGCTGCGGGAGTTGGGCGGCGGGGGAAGCAGCCCCTCGGATGCGGGGACGCACACCGGTGCGGAAGCGGGGGCGGGCACGGAAGGTGACGCGCCCGGCGCTCCGGACGGTCCGGTGTCCCCCTCCCCCGTACCGGCCGACCGGGCCGCCGGCGAGCCGGTCCCGGAGCGGTCCGCGGCGCCCGCCGCCCCCGTCCTCACCCGTGCCCCCCACCTCCCGGCTGCCCCCGCCCCCGAGTCCTCCCCCACCCTCGACCCCCGTCTCCTCCTCGCCCTGGGGCGCCCCCTGCACGGCGACTCCGTGACCCGGCGCACGGGGAGGGCGCTGCGCAAGCTCACCTCGTCCGTGGCCCAGGACGTCGCCGAACAGACGCGGATCGCCCGGGAGTTGCAGCAGCCCGTCACCACGGGCCGGGTGGTGGCCGTCACCTCCATCCGCGGCGGTGTCGGCAAGTCCACCGTCTCGGCGTTGCTCGGGCGCACCCTCAACCACTACCGGCACGACCCGGTGCTGACGCTGGAGGCGGATGCCGCGCTGGGCACCCTGCCGGTGCGCATGGGTGCGGAGGCGGTGCGCTGGACGTGCGCCGATCTCGCGTCGATCCTCCACCCGTCCATGCGACTGACGGACGTGACCGGCTACTTGGTGCCGGTGCCGGACGGCGGCTGGCTGCTGCCCGCGAGCCGGGGCCAGGTCGGTCCGCCGCTCGACATGACGTCGTACCGCAAGGTGACGCTGGCGCTGCGCCGCTACTTCGCCGTGACCGTGGTCGACTGCGAGACGCTCCCCGGCGAGGTGGCCCGCACCGCCATGGACACCGCGCACGCCCGGGTGGTGGTGGCGCCGGCCACCGCGGAGGGGGTGAACGCCACCCGTCAGGTGCTGGACTGGCTGGCCCGGTTGCCGCACTCCGCCCTGGCCACGACGGTCGTGGCGCTGGTGTCGGGCACCCCCGACATGCTCCTCGACGACAAGACGGCCGCGGGGCACCTCAAGGAGGCCGGGGTCACCGTCGTCTCCGTGCCGTACGACCGGCATCTGGCCGGTGGGGGTCCCATCCGCACCGACCTCCTGGCGCACGCCACGCAGCAGGCCGTGCTGCGGCTGGCCGCCGAGGTGATGGGTCGCGCGGTGAGGGTGCGATGAGCGTCCGGCCGGTGCGCCCCGGTCCGTGCCCGTCCTGCCTGCCTTCCCGCGCCCCTTCCTGCCCGCCTTCCGTCACGACCCGCTCCGGAGAAGTCCGCCCGTGACCCTGCAGATCGTCCATCGGCCCGCCCGCAGCATCCGCCCCCCGGAACCCGCCCGGCCCCGCACGATCGAACCCCCGCCGAACCTTCCCGAAGGGAAGATCGGCAACGCGGCCACCGCGCTGCTGCCGATGGCCGGCGTCATGGGCTCCGTGATCATGATGACCGTGATCCGCAACAGCCGGTTCGCGGTGGTGGGCGCGGTCGTGCTGGTCTTCGCGCTGCTGGGCGCGGTGGCGCTGTTCCTGTCGCAGCGGGGCAAGGCGCAGCGCACCCGGCGCACGCAGCGTGAGCGCTACCTGGAGTACCTGGAGGAACTGCGGGAGGAACTCGGCGTCGCGGAGCGCCGGCTGCGGGATGCGGAGCGGGAGCTGAACCCGCCGCCGGACGCGCTGTACGACCTGGTGCGGGACCCCGCCCGGCTGTGGGAGCGGCGCCGCCGGGACTCCGACTTCCTGCGGGTACGGGTCGGTCTCGGTGACGTACCGGCCCAGGAGCCGGTGATCCAGCAGAGCGGCACCGGCGGGGTGCTGACGCCGCCGGATCCGTTCATGCTCAACGAGGCGCGCGCCCTGCAGCGCCGGTTCGCGACGGCCGCCGACGTGCCCTTGACGGTGCCGTTGGACCGGGCGGGAAACGTCAGCGTCGTCGGCGACCGGGAGGACGTCCTGCGGGTCGCCCGGGCCCTGCTGGTACAGACGGCGGTGACGCACGCCCCCGACGATGTCGCGCTCGCCCTGGCCGTGCCCGGCGAGCGGCTCGCCGAGTGGGAGTGGGCGAAGTGGCTGCCGCACGTGCTGGATCCGCAGGCGCACGACGGTCCGGTGGCCGCCCGCCGCATCGCGCCCGATGTCCGGCAGCTCACCGAAGGGCTCCGGCACGAGCTGGGCCGACGGTCCGCGTACGCGGCGGAGGTGCGGCGCGGTCTGGCCGACCGGACCGCGCTGCGGCTGGCGGGCCGCCTGCTGGTGGTCGTCGACGCCCACGGCGAGCCGGCCGCCGAGCTCCCCCGCCCGGACGCGGCGGTCGGGCTGGCGGACATGGGGGTCACCGTGGTGCACCTCCTCCAGGAACAGGTGCACGAGCCGGACGAGGTGAGCGTGCGCCTCACCGTCCGGGGCGAGCGGGTGGTCGTCGAGGACGTGCGTGGTTCCTCCGCCGCGGAGGACCTGCGCGGTTCCTCCGTCGCCGAGGGCACCGTCGACCCGGTCACCGCGGCCGGGGCGGAGGGCGTCGCCCGGCTGCTGGCCCCGCTGCGGCTGTCGCCGGAGTCCGTCGCCGAGGGAAGCCCCGTCACCGGACCGGTCGACTTCCCCGCTCTCCTCGGCATCGCCGATCCCGCCGACCTCGATCTGCCCACTCTGTGGCAGCCCCGCGGCGAACGCGACTTCCTTCGCGTGCCCATCGGCCTCACGGACCGTCATGAGCCGGTTCTGCTGGACCTGAAGGAGTCCTCCCAGCTCGGCATGGGCCCGCACGGACTGTGCGTGGGAGCCACCGGCTCCGGCAAGAGCGAGCTCCTGCGCACCCTCGTCCTCGCCCTGGCCGCCACCCACTCCCCGGAGGACCTGGCGCTCGTCCTGGTCGACTACAAGGGCGGCGCCACCTTCGCCCCCTTCGCCGAACTCCCGCACACCGCCGGGATGATCACCAACCTGGAGAATCAGGCAGGGCTCGTCGAACGCGTCCACACCAGCCTCGCCGGTGAGGTCAAGCGCCGTCAGCAAGTCCTGAAGGACGCCGGCAACGTCGCCGACATCGGGCACTACGCCGTGCTGCGCGCCACGGAGCGGCCGGACCTCGAACCGCTCCCGCACCTGTTCGTCGTCATCGACGAGTTCGGCGAACTCCTGACGGCGAAGCCGGACTTCATCGACCTGTTCCTGTCCATCGGACGCATCGGCCGCTCCATCGGCGTCCACCTGCTGCTGTCCAGCCAGCGCATCGAGGGCGGTAAGCTCAAGGGCCTGGACACCTACCTGTCGTACCGGCTGGGCCTGCGCACCTTCTCCGCCGACGAGTCCCGCACGGTCCTCGACACCACCGACGCCTTCCACCTGCCGCCCCTGCCCGGCTTCGGCTACCTGAAGGTCGACACCTCCACCTACGAACGGTTCAAGGCCGGGTACGTCTCCGGCGCCCACCGCGGTCCGGCGGCGCGCGAGCGGCGGGACGAGGAGCCGCTCGCCCTGCCCTACCCGGCGTACAACACCGCGGGCCGGGCCGAGGAGCCGGAGGAGGAACCCTCCGCCACCCGCCGCGAGACCGGCCCGACCGTCCTGTCCCTCATGGTCGGCGGGCTCGCCGGCGCCGCGCCCGCCGTGCGCCGCATCTGGCTGCCCCCGCTGCCGGACGCCGTCACCCTGGACGCGGCCGCAGGACCGGTCCGGGTCTCCGAGCACGGGCTGCACCTGGCGCGCGCCACGGGCGGGATGCGGGTGCCGCTCGGTGTGCTCGACGACCCGGCCCGGCAGTGGCAGGGCCGGTGGGAGCTGGACCTGACCACGGCCGGCGGTCACGTGGCCGTGATCGGCGGCCCCCAGTCCGGCAAGACCACGCTCCTGCGGACCCTCGTGCTGTCCCTGGCGGTCACCCACACACCCCGCGACGTCGCCGTGTACGGACTGGACCTGGTCGGCGGCGGCCTCTCGGCGCTGGCCGCCCTGCCGCACGTCGGCGGGGTCGCCGGACGGGCCGACCGTGAGCGCGCGGCCCGTACGGTGGCCGAGGTGCGCGCCATGCTCGACGAGCGCGAGACGGTCTTCCGCGAGCACGGCATCGACTCCGTCGACCAGCTCCGCCGGCTCCGCGCCCAGGGCCGGCTGCCGCAGCTCGGCTCCACCGACGTCGTCCTCGTGGTCGACGGTTTCGGCGCGCTGCGCGACGACTTCGCCGACCTCGACGAGCCGGTCGCCGACCTGCTGAAGCGGGGCGGCGGCTACGGCATCCACGTGGTGGCGGGCATGCTGCGCTGGAACGACGTCCGCATCGCCACCCAGTCGCTCTTCGGCACCCGCGTCGAACTGCGCCTGAACGACCCCGCCGACTCCTCCGTCGACCGCAAGCTCTCCGAGACCCTCTCGCCGGACGTGCCCGGCCGGGTGCTCACCGACGGCAAGCTGTTCGCGCAGGCCGCCCTGCCCCGCATCGACGGCTCGCCCACGACCGGCGACCTGGGCCCGGCCCTGGACGAGGCGGCCCGGACCGTCCGCGCCACCTGGCACGGCAAGCCCGCCGCCCCGGTGCGGGTGCTGCCGGCCCGGCTGCCGGTGAACCGGCTGCCCTCACCGGCCGCCGAGCCGCGGCGGATACCCTTCGGCCTCGACCAGGACGCCCTCGCCCCCGTGCTGCTCGACCTCTTCGGCGGCGACCAGCACCTGCTGGTCCTCGGCGACAACGAGTGCGGCAAGACGAACCTGCTGAAGCTGGTCGTCGCCGGGCTCGTCGAGCGGTACTCCGACGACGAGCTGGTCTTCGGCGTCTTCGACCCCCGCCGCGGCCTGCGCGGCGTCGTCCCGGAACCGTACCGGGGCGGCTACGCCCACAACGCCACGCTCGCCGCCGCCCTCTCCACGGGCATCGCCGCCGAACTGCAGAAGCGGCTGCCGGAGACCGCCGACCCGGACGCACCCGAGACCGGCGAACCCGCCTTCCGGGGCCCGCGGATCGTCATCCTCGTCGACGACTACGACATCCTCACCACCGCCGGACAGCAGCCCCTCGCGCCCTTCCTGCCGTACGTCTCCTCCGCGCAGGACATCGGCCTGCACTTCGTCCTGGCGCGCCGCGTCGCGGGAGCCTCCCGCGCGCTGTACGAGCCGCTGCTGACCACCCTGCGCGAGACGGGCACCACCGCCCTGGTGATGACCGGCGACCGCACCGAGGGGCAGCTCTTCCCCGGCCTGTACGCCTCCCCGCAACCACCCGGCCGCGGCACCCTGGTCCGCCGCGGCCGGCGCCACCAGCTCGTCCAGACCGCGCTGGCCGGAGCCGAAGAAGCCGAAGAGGAGCAGTCGTGACCAAGGACGTCATCGCCCTCACCCCGAAGATGCCGGACACCTGGGCCCTGCTGGCCGGCCTGTACGCGGGCGGACCCGAGGCGGGCGTCACCACCGGGTCCGGGGGCGCCGTGCTGCGTCTGTGCGCCCCGGACGGCAGGACCCTCGTCTCGGTGGAGGCCCCGCTGCTGGTCCAGGTCCCCGGGGAGGCCGAACGGCTGCTCGGGCAGGACGTGCCCGTGCCGTTCTGGTGGACCGAGGCCCGGGCCTCCGGCGCCGTGCCCGAGGCCGAGCGGCTGGCGGGGTCCGTGTGCGGGCGGCTCGCCCTGCTGCTGGGCGGCAGCACCTGGCCCGAGCCGGCGGCGGGCACCGAGGTCGTGGACGTCGGGGCGGCCGTCGCGCCGGACGACGGACAGCCGGTCGTGGACGTGCTCACCGACAGCACGTCCGTCGTCCTGGCCGACCGGCCCGTCCTGGCCCTGACCACCTGGCTCTCCGAGGTGCTGCGCGGCACCTCCGAGTCGGGCCGGGCCCTGCAGATCGTCACCCCGCCGCACGTCCGGCTCAGCGCCCCGGCCCGCGCCACCCTCCTCCAGGTGCCCAACCGCTGGGTCATCCAGGACCCGGCACAGGGCTACTACGACGGGCTGTCCGGGGCGGTGCTGCGCTGGCAGGAGGGCACGTTCGCGCCCGCACTCAGGTCGGACGGCACGGCCTCGGTCGCCGAGGCGTTCGGCCGGACGTCCCCGTCGAGCGAACGGCAGCTCGTCGTGGCGTTCCGTACGACGCTCCCCGCGCACCAGGACGCCGTTCTGGGCGCAGCGCTCGAGACGGCCTGGCGCGCGCTCACCGGCTCGGCCCCGGCAGGCTGGGGCACCGCGGAACCCGTCAACCTGCCCTGGTCGCCGCGCCGGCTGACCGATCTGGCCCGTGACCGGGCCCCCGAGCCCACCCATCTGCTCGTGACGGGGCACCCCGACCGGCCCGCGCTGGCGTGGATCCGGGTGACGCGGACGACCGCCGGGGTCGAGCAGGACGTGACGCTCACCCTCGGGTACGGGGAGGGCGAGGAACCGCCCCTGGAGGCGATCGGACCCCTCGCCGAGACCCTCGTCGCGGAACACGGGCTGACGACGATGCTGACCTCGGTGCGGCGGGCCCCCCGCGACCTCACGACGGCGCCCGTGCTCCAGGCGCCGTCCGTCCCGGTCGCCTTCACCCTGGGGGCGCGCGACGTGCGGGGCATCGGACTCACCCATGCCCGTCGCCCGCCCGTCGCGGTACGGCCCGTCGTCCTGGGGCCCGCCTCCGAGCCGGCCCTGCACTACCCGCTGGGGGACGGGTCGGACGCCGGCGCCCTCGTCGAGCTGCACCGCCTGGCGGCACATCTGCGGGCCGGTGTGCCGGGGGCGGGGATGGACGCCTGACGGCGTGCTTCGTGCACGGGACACCGCGGGCGGGACCCGGGTCACGGAGCACACGGGACCCGGGTCGCCGCTCACGGCTCACGGCTCGACGTGCTCCGTGAACCTCCGGGCCGTCTCCGCCAGGACCTCGCGGCCGTCGCGGGCCCACAGCGCCTCGTTGAACAGCTCGACCTCGATGGGCCCGGTGTAACCGGCCGCCTCCACGTACCCCTGCCACTCGCGCATGTCGATGCTTCCGTCGCCGATCTGGCCGCGGCCGTTGAGGACGCCCTCGGGCAGCGGGGTGGTCCAGTCGGCGAGCTGGAAGGTGTGGATGCGGTCCTGGGCGCCGGCCCGGGCGATCTGCGCGGGCGCCGTGTCGTCCCACCAGACGTGATACGTGTCGACGGTGACGCCGACCTGCCGGGCCGGGAACCGTTCGGCGAGGTCGAGGGCCTGGGCGAGGGTGGAGACCACGCAGCGGTCGGAGGCGTACATGGGGTGGAGGGGCTCGATGGCCAGTCTCACCCCGTGTTCCTCGGCGTAGGGGCCGAGTTCGGCGAGGGCGTCCGCGATGCGTTCGCGGGCGGCGCGCAGATCCTTGGAACCGGCCGGGAGTCCGCCGGAGACCAGGACCAGGGTGTCGGTGCCGAGGGCGGCCGCCTCGTCCACGGCTCGGCGGTTGTCGGCGAGGGCGGCGGCCCGCTCGGCGGGGTCGAGGGCGGTGAGGAAGCCGCCCCGGCACAGGGTCGTCACCGTCAGGACCGCGTCCCGGACCAGTTTCGCCGCCGCGTCGAGCCCGTACGCCTGGACCGGCTCGCGCCACAGGCCCACGCCCGGCACGCCCAGGTCACGGCAGGCGTCGACGAGTTCCGGCAGGGGCAGCTGCTTGACCGTCATCTGGTTGATGCTGAAGCGCGCGAGATCGTTGACGGACTCGGTCACGGCGTCACTCCGTACAGGTGCAGCAGGGTCCTCATGCGGTCCTCGGCGAGCTTGGGGTCGGGGAACAGGCCGAGGCCGTCGGCGAGTTCGTAGGCACGGGCGAAGTGCGGCAGGGAGCGGGCCGACTGCAGGCCGCCGACCATGGTGAAGTGGCTCTGGTGACCGGCCAGCCAGGCCAGGAAGACCACACCCGTCTTGTAGAAGCGGGTGGGTGACTGGAAGAGGTGCCGACTCAGCTCCACCGTCGGGTCGAGCAGGGCGCGGAAGCCCGCCGTGTCCCCGGTGTCCAGGACGCGCACGGCCTGGGCCGCCAGCGGGCCCAGCGGGTCGAAGATGCCGAGCAGGGCGTGGCTGAAGCCCTGGTCGTCACCGGCGATCAGCTCGGGGTAGTGGAAGTCGTCGCCGGTGTAGCAGCGCACCCCCTGCGGCAGGCGGCGGCGCAGGGCGACCTCGCGCCGGGCGTCCAGCAGCGAGACCTTGATGCCGTCGACCTTGTCGGGGTGCGCGGCGATGACCTCCAGGAAGGTGTCGGTGGCCGCGTCAAGGTCGGACGAGCCCCAGTAGCCCTCCAGCGCCGGGTCGAACATGGGGCCGAGCCAGTGCAGGATCACCGGTTCGGTGGCCTGGCGCAGCAGGTGGCCGTACACCTCCAGGTAGTCCTCGGGGCCGCGGGCGGCGGCGGCCAGCGCGCGGGACGCCATCAGGATGGCCTGCGCCCCGGACTCCTCGACGAGCGCGAGCTGTTCCTCGTAGGCCGCCCGCACCTCGGCGAGCGTGCCGGAGGTGATCTGGTCGGTGCCGACGCCGCAGGCGATCCGGCCGCCGACGGCCTTCGCCTCGGCGGCGGAGCGGCGGATCAGTTCGGCCGCGCCCGCCCAGTCCAGGCCCATGCCGCGCTGGGCGGTGTCCATCGCCTCGGCGACGCCGAGCCCGTGCGACCACAGGTGGCGGCGGAAGGCGAGGGTGGCGTCCCAGTCGACGGCGACGGGCGAGTCGGGGGTGGTGTCGGCGTACGGGTCGGCTACGACGTGCGCCGCGGAGAAGACCCCGCGGGAGGTGAAGGGTGCTCCGGGGGTGAGGGCGAGCGGCTCGGTGCGGGGTTCGTACGTCCGCAACGACCCGTCCGGCGCGGGGAGTCGGATGCTCACAGCGAGATCTCCGGTACGTCGAGGCGGCGGCCCTCGGCCGAGGACTTCAGGCCCAGTTCGGCGAGCTGGACGCCGCGGGCGCCGGCCAGCAGGTCCCAGTGGTAGGGGGCGTCGGCGTAGACGTGCTTGAGGAACAGCTCCCACTGGGCCTTGAAGCCGTTGTCGAACTCGCCGTTGTCCGGGACCTCCTGCCACTGGTCGCGGAAGGTCTCGGTGGCGGGGACGTCCGGGTTCCACACGGGCTTCGGGGTGGCGGAGCGGTGCTGGACGCGGCAGCCCCGCAGCCCGGCCACCGCGGAGCCCTCGGTGCCGTCGACCTGGAACTCGACGAGTTCGTCGCGGTGGACACGGACCGCCCAGGAGGAGTTGATCTGGGCGATCACGCCGCCGTCGAGCTCGAAGACGCCGTAGGCGGCGTCGTCGGCGGTGGCGTCGTAGGGCTTGCCGTTCTCGTCCCAGCGCTGCGGGACGTGGGTGGCGGTGAGGGCCTGGACGGACTTCACCCGGCCGAACAGCTCGTGCAGGACGTACTCCCAGTGCGGGAACATGTCGACGACGATGCCGCCGCCGTCCTCGGCGCGGTAGTTCCAGGAGGGGCGCTGCGCGTCCTGCCAGTCACCCTCGAAGACCCAGTAGCCGAACTCGCCGCGCACGGACAGGATGCGGCCGAAGAAGCCGCCGTCGATGAGGCGCTTCAGCTTGAGCAGGCCGGGGAGGAAGAGCTTGTCCTGGACGACGCCGTGCTTGACGCCGGCCGCGTTCGCCAGCCGGGCCAGCTCCAGGGCGCCGTCGAGGCCGGTGGCGGTCGGCTTCTCGGTGTAGAGGTGCTTGCCGGCCGCGATCGCCTTCCTGAGGGCCTCCTCGCGGGCGGAGGTGACCTGGGCGTCGAAGTAGACGTCGACGCTCTCGTCGGCGAGCACGGCGTCCAGGTCGGTGGAGACGTGCTCCAGGCCGTGCCGCTCGGCCAGCGCCTTCAGCGCGTGCTCGCGGCGGCCGACCAGGATCGGCTCCGGCCACAGCACGGTGCCGTCACCGAGGTCGAGGCCGCCCTGCTCGCGCAGGGCCAGGATGGAGCGGACGAGGTGCTGCCGGTAGCCCATCCGCCCCGTCACACCGTTCATGGCGATACACACCGTCTTGCGTGTCACGTCGTTCCCTTCGTACGCGGTCCCCGCGCGCCGCGCACACCCCACCCGTCGCGTGCCGGCCGCCGCCGGCCGGCAGGGGCCGGCGGTGGGTGACCGGTGACTGGTGAACGCCACAGCAAGCGCTTTCTATCCAGCTAGAAGCTAGCCTCTGAACGGCGGTCCGGACAAGAGCACGGCGAATCCGACTTGTTCGAGGGGGCGAACAACGGAGCGTGGGGCCATAGGGTCTGCTCGACGGGCGCCCCGGGAACCACGGCGAGGGGGCCCGGCGTGGACGACGACGAGACGACCTGCGCGACCGGAGGACGAGACATGACGGTGACCCTGGCGGACGTGGCGGCCCGCGCGCAGGTCTCCCCCGCGACGGTGTCGCGCGTGCTGAACGGGAACTATCCCGTCGCCGCCTCCACCCGCGAGCGGGTGCTGAGGGCCGTGGACGACCTGGACTACGTGCTCAACGGCCCCGCGAGCTCCCTGGCCGCCGCCACCTCCGACCTGGTGGGCATCCTGGTGAACGACATCGCCGACCCGTTCTTCGGGATCATGGCGAGCGCGATCCAGTCCGAGATCGGGGGTCCGGGCGGGCGTGCGGGCGGGGAGAGACTCGCGGTCGTGTGCAACACGGGCGGCACCCCGGAGCGCGAGCTGACGTACCTGACGCTGCTGCAGCGGCAGCGGGCCGCGGCGGTGGTGCTGACCGGCGGCGCCAGCGAGGACGCCCCGCACCGGGCGGCCATGGACGCAAAGCTGCGCAAGCTGGCGGACGCCGGGACCCGGGTGGTGCTGTGCGGCCGGCCGCCGGCGCCGGACACCGGGGCGATCGCGCTGACCTTCGACAACCGCGGCGGCGGCCGGGAGCTCACCGAGCACCTGATCGGGCTCGGCCACCGCCGTCTCGGCTACATCGCCGGCCCGCGGGAGCGCACCACCACGCGCCACCGTCTCGAGGGACACCGGGCCGCGCTCGCCGCGCACGGCATCGAGGAGGACCCCCGCTGGACCGTCCACGGCCGCTACGACCGCCGGTCCGGCTACGAGGCCGCCCTCGAACTCCTGCGCAGGGACCCCGGGTTGACCGCCGTGGTCGCCGCGAACGACTCCGTCGCGCTGGGCGCGTGCGCGGCGCTGCGGGACTCCGGCCGGAAGATCCCCGACGACGTCTCGGTCGCCGGTTTCGACGACCTGCCGTTCAGCATCGACGCGGTACCGGCCCTGACGACGGTACGGCTGCCGCTCGCCGAGGCGGGGGCACGGGCCGGCCGGATCGCGATGGGCCGCGAGGAACCGCCGCCCGGGGACATCGCCTCCATCCGGGGCGAGCTGATGGTACGGGGGTCCTCCGGGACGCCCAGGGGGTGAGCGGGGCGCAGGGCCACCCGGCCCGCTCGGCACAAGAGACCGGTCACCGCGGCGCCGGGGGTGCGGGCCGCGCGGGGCCCGTCGTGTGTGCGAGACACGTGGGGCGCGGGACGCCCACCACACGGGCCACGTCGGCCGCATCGGGGCGCGTCGGCCGTGCGTGCCGTGCCGGGCGAGGTGGCGAGGTGGCGGAAAATCCGGTGGGAGCGATGAGTTCCACCGGTGGTGTCGGTCTGCACTTCCGTCATCGCCCGAGCGAGCGAAGCGCGCAGGACGCGCAGAAGGAGTGGCGGCAGCCATGCGTATCGTGATCACCGAGTTCATCAGCCTCGACGGTGTCGTGCAGGCCCCCGGCGGCCCCGAGGAGGACACCGACGGCGGCTTCCGGCACGGCGGATGGTCGCACGCGTACTTCGACCCGGAAGTCCTCGGCGGCGCCTTCGACGCCTCGCTGGAGAAGGCCGACGCGCTGCTGTACGGGCGCCGCACCTGGCAGACGATGGCCGCGGCGTGGCCCCAGCAGGCCGGGGACCCCTTCGCCGACCGGATCAACAGCCTGCCGAAGTACGTCGTCTCCGACACCCTGACCGAGTCCGACCTGACCTGGAACAACAGCCGGCTCGTCCCCGGCGGGGAGGCCGTCGCCCGCATCCGGGAGCTGCGCGCCACCGAGGGCGGCGACCTCGCGATGATGGGCAGCCCCACTCTCGTCCGCACCCTGCTGGGTGAGGACCTGGTGGACGAGCTGCAGCTCGTCGTCATGCCGGTGATCCTGGGCGGCGGCAAGTCGATCTTCCCCGTCGACGGCGTGCAGCGCCCGTTCGAGCTGGTCCGGGCGACCACCGCGAAATCGGGCGCCCAGGTGTGCGTCTACCGCAGGGCCGACGGGGCCTGACACGGGCCCGCGCGGGGATCGGGGAGACGAGGGGGAGTCGCCGGCGGGTGTCGCGGGTAGGTCCGTGGACATGAAGCTGGCGTTCTCCACCCTCGGTGTCCCCGGCCTGCCCGTGACCGACGTGCTCCGCCTCGCGACCACGCACGGCTACCACGGCGTCGAACTGCGCGCACACCCCGAGGAACCGGTCAACCCGGACCTCACCCCCGACGAACGGGTCGAGGTCGCCGCCCGGTTCAAGGCGGCCGGTGTCGAGGTCCTGAGCGTCGCGGGATACGCCGGAGTCGCCGCGCCGGGCGAGGACGGCCCCGTCGTCGACGAGATCCGCGCCCTCCTCGACCTCGCCCGCGACCTCGGCGCCCCCTACATCCGGGTCTTCCCCGGCGGCGCCCCCGAGCAGACCCCCGAGGAGGCCGACGCGACGGCCGCCCGGCGCCTGGGCACGGCCGCCCGGTACGCCGGTGACGTCGGCGTCCGCATCCTGCTGGAGACCCACGACTCCCACCGCACCGGCGCCGACGCGATAAGGATCCTCGGCCTCGTGGGCCACCGTCAGGTGGGCGCCCTCTGGGACGTGATGCACACCTGGCTGGGCGGCGAACAGCCCGTGGAGAGCTTCGCGGCCCTCTCCCCCCACCTCGGCTACGTCCAGGTCAAGGACATCGCCTCCGCCGACGACACGACGCCGCTCCCCCTCGGCGAGGGCATCCTGCCGCTGGCCGACTGCGTGGAGGTCCTCTCCCGCCACGGCTGGGACGGCTGGCTCTGCTGGGAGTACGAGAAGCGCTGGTACGAGGAGGCCGCCGACCTCCCCGGCCTGCTCGGCCCCGGCCACGCCCACCTCTCCCGCCTCCTCAACGAATCGGCGTGACCGACTCCCGGCCGGCGGGGTCCTCCCGCCGGCCGTCCGGCGCCCCCGCGCCCCGCTCCGGCCATGTGACCGACGCGAGCGCCACGCCCCCCACCAGCAGCGCCGCCGCGCACCACCGCAGCGGTGTCACCGGCTCGCCGAGGAACAGGGCCGCCGACGACATCCCGAAGACCGGCACCAGCAGGGAGAACGGCGCCACCGTCGACGCGGGGTGACGGCGCAGCAGCCACCCCCAGGCCCCGAAGCCGAACACGGTGGCGACCCAGGCCACGAACAGCAGCGCGCCCGCCCCCCGCCAGTCCAGTGAGCCCAGCGCCGCCAGGTCCCGCGAGGGACCCTCCAGGAGCAGCGACAACGCCAGCAGCGGCAGCACCGGCACCGTGCTCACCCAGACCATGAAGTTCAGGGCGTCGTCGGGCGCGGCCCTGCGGGTCAGCACGTTCGAGACGCCCCAGCAGGCGGCCGCCGCGACGACCAGGGCGAACGCGCCCAGGGGTCCCGAGGCGCCCTCGTCGACGGCGGCGACGCCGATCCCGGCCAGTGCCACCGCCATGCCCACGAGCCGGACACCCGCGGGCCGTTCGCCGAGGACCAGGAAGGCGATGACGGCGGTGAACACCGCCTGGATCTGCAGGACCAGGGAGGACAGCCCGGCCGGCATGCCCGCGTCCATGCCGACGAACAGCAGTCCGAACTTGGCCACCCCGAGGGCGAGCCCCACCCCCACGATCCACTTCCACGCCACCTGGGGGCGCCCGACGAAGAACACGGCCGGCAGTGCCGCCGCGAGGAAGCGCAGGGCGGAGAACAGCAGCGGCGGGAAGTGGTCGAGGCCGATCTCGATGACGACGAAGTTCACGCCCCAGACGGCGGTGACGAGAACGGCGAGCAGGACGTGGGAAGGTCGCATACGCCGAGGATCACCGCCGGAACCCTTCAGCACCAGCGACGATTCCTGCATGGTGGGATGAAGCACCGCTTACCGATCGCACCGCCCACCGATCGCACCGCCCACCGATCGCATCGCTCACCGAACAGGGAGCCGTCATGCTCGACCTCCAGCGCCTGCGCGCCCTGCACGCCGTCTCCGTCCACGGCACCGTCGGAGCCGCCGCCGTGGCGCTCGGGTACACCTCCTCGGCCGTCTCCCAGCAGATCGCCAAGCTGGAGCGGGAGACCAGGACGGTGCTGCTGGAGCGGGAGGGCCGGGGCGTGCGGCTGACCGACGCGGCCCATCAGCTCGTCGCCACCGCACAGGAGTTGCTGGCGATCGTGGAGCGGGCGGAGACCGAGCTGGAGGAACGGCGCGGGGTGCCGTCCGGGCGGCTGACCGTCGCGGCCTTCCCATCGGCTGCGCGCGGACTGATGCCGTCCGTGCTGGCCGATCTGGCCGTGCGTCATCCCGCGCTCGACGCCCGGCTGACCGAGGTCGACCCGCACCTGTCCGTGGACCTGGTGGCCAAGGGGGCGGTCGATCTCGTCGTCGCGCACGACTGGGACATCGCGCCGCTGCCCGCCCCGGCGGGCGTGGAGCAGGCGGTCGTCGGGGACGACCTGTGCGACCTGCTGGTGCCGAGCGGGCACCCGTTCGCGGGGCGCGGCGCGGTACGGCGGGAGGAGCTGGGCGGCGAGCGGTGGATCTGCCAGCCGCCGGGGCGGGTCTGCCACGAGTGGCTGGTGCGCACCCTCCGGGCCGCCGGGCACGAGCCGGAGATCGTGCACCGGGCGGACGAGAACCCGACCCTGGTCGCCCTGGTCGCGGCCGGGCTCGGGATCGCGCTGATCCCCCGGCTCGGGCGCGGTCCGCTGCCCGACGGGGTGGTGGAGGTGCCGCTCGACCCGATGCCGGTACGGCACGTGTACGCGCTGTGGCGCACCGGCGCGGCCCGCCGCCCGGCGATCGCGGAGACCGTCCGCGCCCTGCGCGCCCACTGGCCCGGCGCCGCGGCCCACCGGCCCCCCGCACCCCCTCCGTCCCCTCCGTCCCCGGCGGCCGCTCGCACACCGTCCTCCCCGATCTGAGATTCCCGCCCGCACCCCGGAACCCCCGCCCGCTCCGCCCCGTCCAATGCTCGGACTGCCGGACGAGTCTCCGTGGTGCGGTGTCGGCCCTCGCTGCTGGCTGCGATCGCTGACCTACCCTCTCCGCCGCGCCGTGGCCGGCAGCACCGCCGCCATCGGCGCGCACCCCCTCCCGGCGCGCCGGTGGCGGCCCCTCCCGCGCATCGTCCGCTCACCCGTGCCGCGCACTCCCTTGACTGGCAGAAACTTCCCGGATATTGGTGGCGTCCTGGAAGTTTCCTTCAGCGGATTCCGCCGCGTACCACCTCCCAAAGGAGCGCACGTGCCCGACAGCAGCACGGGAAACACGGGAAACACGGGAAGCACTGCAAGCACGGCAGGCACGGGAAGCACGGGAAGCACGGCAGGCACCGCACGTCCGTCCAGACGTACGGTGCTCGCCGCGACCGCGGGCGTCACCACCGCCCTCGCGGCCGGTGGCACCGCGCACGCGGCCGGCGCGTCCGCAGCCTCTCCTGGATCCCCCGCCTCCCCCGACGACAGAAAGCTCCGCGCCCTCATCTCCCGGATGACCCTGGAGGAGAAGGTCGGCCAGCTGTTCGTGATGCGCGTCTACGGCCACTCCGCCACCGACCCCGACCAGGCGGACATCGACGCCAACCTCAAGGAGATCGGCGTGCGCACGGCCGCCGAACTGCTCGAGAAGTACCGGGTCGGCGGCATCATCTACTTCGCCTGGGCGCACAACACCCGCGATCCGCACCAGATCGCCGGACTCTCCAACGGCATCCAGAAGGCCTCCCTCGGCCTGCCGCGCGGGCTGCCGGTGCTCATCTCCACCGACCAGGAACACGGCATCGTCGCCCGCGTCGGCGAGCCGGCGACCCTGTTCCCCGGGGCGATGGCGATCGGCGCGGGCGGTTCCCGCTCCGACGCTCGCACCCTGGGCCGGATCGCCGGGCGGGAACTGCGCGCCCTGGGCATCCGTCAGGACTACGCCCCGGTGGCCGACGTGAACGTCAATCCGGCCAACCCGGTCATCGGCGTACGGTCCTTCGGCTCCGAGCCGGACGCGGTGGCGGCGATGGTCGCGGCCGAGGTCTCCGGGTTCCAGCGGTCGGGGGTCGCGGCGACCGCCAAGCACTTCCCCGGGCACGGCGACACCGCCGTCGACAGCCACACCGGCTTCCCGGTGATCACCCACAGCCGTGAGCAGTGGGAGCGGTTGGACGCGCCGCCGTTCCGGGCGGCGATCGCCGCGGGCATCGACTCGATCATGACGGCCCATCTGATGGTCCCGGCGCTCGACGGCTCCGAGGACCCGGCCACCCTCTCCCACCCGATCCTCACCGGCATCCTGCGTGAGGAACTGGGCTACGACGGGGTCGTGGTCACCGACTCCCTCGGCATGGAGGGCGTACGGACCAAGTACGGCGACGACCGGGTGCCGGTGCTGGCGCTGAAGGCGGGCGTGGACCAGCTGCTCAACCCGCCGTCCCTGGACGTGGCGTGGAACGCCGTCCTGAAGGCCGTCCAGAACGGCGAGCTCACCGAGGAGCGGCTCGACGAATCGATCCTGCGGGTGCTGCGGCTGAAGGCGAAGCTGGGCCTGTTCAAGGACCCGTACGTGTCGCTGGGCGGCGTCGACCGCACCGTCGGCACCCGGGCGCACCTGGCCGCGGCCGACCGGATCGCCGAACGGACCACCACCCTGCTGGTCAACGAGGGGCGCCTGCTGCCGCTGTCCCGGCGCAGCCGGCCCAAGCTGCTGGTGGTCGGCGCCGACCCGGCCTCCCCGTCCGGTACGACGGGACCGCCGACCGGGGTGCTCGCCCAGGCGCTGACCGAGCTGGGCTTCACGGCCACCGCCCTGTCCACCGGGACGGCACCGTCCGCGGCGACGATCGCCAAGGCCGTGGCCGCCGCGCGGGACGCGGACGCCGTGGTGGTCGGGACGTACAACGTCTCGGCGACCAGCAGCCAGCGGACCCTGGTCGAGCAGCTCCTGGCGACCGGCCGGCCGGTGGTCGCGGTGGCGATCCGCAACCCGTACGACGTGGCCCACCTGCCCGCCGTGCCGGCGTTTTTGGCGACGTACTCCTGGACCGACGTCGAACTGCGGGCGGCGGCCCGGGTGATCGCGGGCAAGGTGGAGCCGCGCGGGAAGCTGCCGGTGCCGGTGCAGCGCGCGGACGACCCGGCGACGGTGCTGTACCCCGTCGGGCACGGGCTGACGTACTGACCGGCCGGCCCGTACGGAGCGGCTGACCGGTACGGGCCCGGCCGCCCCGTACGGACGCGGACGGGCGCATGGACGTAGCACCCGTACGCCACACACCCGACACACCGTCACCGACATGCGCAAACTATCCCGTATGTCTGGCGTGACCCGCCCCGGCGGGTCACGCTGGACGGGGTTTTTCGGGGGATGGTGACGCGCATGAGGAGTTCCCTGGGAGCGGTGTGCGTGCTCGCCGCCCTTGTCACGGCGCTGTCGACCGGATGTCAGAGCGCGCTCGGCGGCACCGGGCAGGACGGCCGCCCGGGCGAGCGGCGGACGGCGGCGGAATCGCCCGCGCCGACCCGGACCTCCGGGTACGGGGCGGTGTTCCTCGACGTCGACGAGTGCAGTTCGTTCGGCCGGACCAGTTTCACCGAGGTGTCCTGCGACGGTGAACGGGCGGCGGCCCGGGTCGTCGCCCGCCACGACGGGACCGTGCGCGACGGGCCGCGCTGCCCGGCCACCACGGACTTCGTGCTGCACATCAGCGAGCAGCACCCCTCCTTCGACGAGGACGGTGACGGGGCGGTGCCGCGCGGCTACGCCTGCATGCGCAACCTCCAGCCGCCGCACCCGGGCGATCCCGGCGGCGGGGGCGGCCCGCGCACCATCGTCGGCGACTGCGTCTACGGCCTGCCCGACGGAAAGGTCCGCGAGACGGCCTGCGACGGCGAGGGGAAGCACGAGCCGGAGTACAAGGTGACCGAGGCCGTGGACGCCAAGTCACGGTGCCCGGCGTCCACGGCCCTCTTCGTCCGGCTCGGCGGCGCCACACCGGTGGGCTGCGCCCGCCCGGTGTGAGCCGCACGGGCGCGTCCCTACGGGGCCCTTACGGAGCCCTTAGGGGGTCCCTACGGGCGCAGGGCCGGCTCCCGCTCGATGTCCCGCCGGTCCAGCTTGGCGTCGAACGCCGCCAGCGGCTTCGCCTCGGCCGGGTTCTCGCGGACCGCGGCCGGCGCGACGCCCGCCCAGTCGAGGATGCGGGCCGTCGCCAGCGCCTTGTCCTCGCCGGCCAGACCGGCCACGTTGGCGCCGTGGTTCATGCCGGGGGCGGTCAGCACGTAGGAGTCGCGCGCGCCGTGCCCGAGCCGGAACGGCTCGGCGCCCCACGGGTCGTTCTCGCCGTAGACGAACAGCATGTGCCGGGCGTTGTGCCGCACCCAGGTGTCGATGTCCCGCATGGCCCGGGGCTCGAACTTCATCGGGATCGAGCGGGGGACGAAATTGCGGGGCGGCTGGTAGCCGTGACGGACGTACTTCTTCTCGATGTGCGGGAAGCGGATGGTCGGCGCGCCGAGCTGCGTACCGGCCTGGTAGTAGTACGGCGTGTACGGGCTGAGGCCCTGGTCGGTGTAGAACGAGAAGCCGGAGATCGTGTCGATCGAGGTCCAGATCTCGTCGTCGGTGGCGTTCTTCGCGTCCGCCGGGATCTGCTCGCAGTCCGCCACCGTGCCGTACTGCCAGAAGCCCCAGACGTAGTCGAGGACGACCGCCTCGTAGGCGCGGTCCAGGCTGCCGACGGTGTCGAAGGTGTAGCCGTTCTCGGCGGCGAGGGCCGCGTACTTCTTCACCAGCGGCGCCCGGCGCACCAGCGCCTCGCGCTGCACCGCGTTCAGCCGGTCGCGGCACTCCTTGGTGCCGACCTTCGCGAAGAAGCGGTCGTAGGCGGAATCCTCCCTGTTCACCACGTCGTTGGGGGCGACGTAGGCGACGACACCGTCCATGTCGCGCGGGTGGAAACGCTCGTAGTAGGTGGCGGTCATGCCGCCCTTGGAACCGCCGGTGGAGATCCACTTCTTGGAGTAGATCCCCTTCAGCGCCGTGAAGACGCGGTGCTGGTCACTGGCGGCCTGCCAGATGTCCAGCTTGGACCAGTCGGCCGGCTCGGGACGGGACGGGGTGAAGAAGCGGTACTCCAGGGAGACCTGGTTGCCGTCCACGATCTGGGTGGGCTCGCTGCGGCGGGGCGTCGTCGAGACGTTGTAGCCGCCGGTGAAGAAGACGGTCGGCCGTGCGACGTCCTTGTGCAGCACGGTGATCCGCTGCTGGAACGTGCCCTTGGCGGGCCTGCGGTGGTCGACCGGCTGGGTGTAGGTGAGGACGAAGAAGCGGTACCCGGTGTACGGCTTCTCCTCGACCAGGCTCATGCCCGGTACGGAGAGCAGTCTCTCCTTGATGTCAGTGGTGCCGGTGGCCTCCGGCTCGGCGGCGGTGGCCGCCCCGGCCGTACTCAGTGTGCCTATGAGCACCGTGAGCGCCAGCAGCCATCTGAGCGCCTTGCGCATGCGCACTCCCCTGTGAGACAGATGTGCGCCGGAAGCTATCGGACCAACTCCCCCCAGCGACAGGGGACATGGGGATATCCCTCGGTCAGGCGTGTCCCTGGGTCAGGTGTGTCCCCGGGTCAGGTGTGTCCCCGGCTCAGCACAGGATCCAGCCGGAGCTGACCGAGTCGCCGCCCACCCGTCCCTTCACCCAGACGCAGCGGCGGCCGGCGTGCACGGTGACCGGGCCGGCGTAGCGCGTGTAGCGGCCCTCGTCGACGACCGGCCGGCCGCCGCGCGCCCGGATGCTGACCGACATCGTCCGCCGGGTGCCGGGCTTCTCGGCGAGGGTGACGGCGCAGAGGTAGCCGCCGCGCTTGTGGACGACCACGGTGCCGGTGGAGAACGGCAGGGTGCGCACCTTGCGCCCCGCGCAGTGCCCCGCGGCCTGCGCGTCGCCCGGTGCGGCGACGACGAGCAGCCCCGACGCGGTCAGCACCGCCAGACCCAGTGCGAGCCACCGCCGTATCGCTCCACTGCCCACTGCCGTTCCTCCCCCGAACCGCGCCGTGCCAAAGGCGCCTCACCGCACCCGCCGTATCCGCCGCGCACAACGGCGTATGCGGATACGGACGCCTGGCGTACGGCGGATGGTTGCGTGGTCAGCGTCCGGCGCCGACCGGCTCCTCCGGTTCGGCCTGCCCGATGAAGGTCCGCCACAGCTCGGCGTACCGCCCGTCGCGGGCCAGCAGCTCCTCGTGGGTGCCGTCCTCCGCGATCCGGCCGTGGTCCATGACGACGACCCGGTCGGCGCGGGCGGCGGTGGTCAGCCGGTGCGCGACGACCAACGTGGTACGCCGCCCCGCCAGCCGGTCCGTCGCCTGGTTGACCTGCGCCTCGGTGGCCAGGTCGAGCGCGGCGGTGGCCTCGTCGAGCAGCAGGACGTCCGGGTCGACCAGTTCGGCGCGGGCCAGGGCGATCAGCTGGCGCTGTCCGGCGGAGAGGTTCCGGCCGCGTTCGGCGACCTCGTGCAGATAGCCGCCCTCCAGGGTGGCGATCATCTCGTGCGCCCCGACCGCGCGGGCCGCCGCCTCCACCTCGGCGTCGGTGGCGTCCGGGCGGCCGTAGGCGATGGCGTCGCGGACGGTGCCCGGGAAGAGGTAGGCCTCCTGCGGGACCACGCCGAGCCGGTGCCGGTACGCGGTGAGGTCGAGGTCCCTGAGGTCGGTGCCGTCGACGGTGACCCTGCCCCCGGTGGGGTCGTAGAACCGGGCCACCAGCTTGACCAGGGTGGACTTCCCGGCGCCGGTCTCGCCGACGAACGCGACGGTCTGCCCGGCGGGGATGCGCAGGTCGATGCCGCTGAGCGCCTCCTCCTCGTCCCCGTAGGCGAAGCGCACGTCCTCGAAGGCGATCTGCCCGCGCAGGGAGGGCACGTCGAGGGGTTTCTCGGCGTCCTCGGTGGACGTCGGCTCCCGGAGCAGTTCCTGGATGCGGCCCAGGGAGACGGTCGCCTGCTGGTAGCCGTCGAAGACCTGGGAGAGCTGCTGCACCGGGGCGAAGAACAGGTCGATGTAGAGCAGGTACGCCACCAGCGTGCCGATCGCCAGCGTCCCGTCGTCGACCCTGGCCCCACCCACGATCAGCACCGCCGCCGCGGCCGACGACGCCAGGAACTGCACGAACGGGAAGTACACCGAGATCAGCCACTGGCCCCGGACCCGGGCGGCGCGGTAGTCGGCGCTGCGCTCGGCGAACCGCCGGTTGCCGTGCCGCTCGCGCCCGAAGGCCTGCACGATCCGCAGCCCGGACACCGACTCCTGGAGGTCGGCGTTGACCGTCGACACCCGCTCCCGGGCCAGTTCGTACGCCTTCACGCTGGCCCGGCGGAAGTAGAACGTGGCGACGATCAGCGGGGGCAGGGTGACGAAGACGACCAGGGCGAGCTGGACGTCGATCACCAGCAGGACGCCCATGATGCCGAAGAAGGTGACCACCGAGACGAACGCGGTGACCAGACCCGTCTGCAGGAACGTCGACAGGGCGTCGATGTCGGTGGTCATCCGGGTCATGATCCGGCCGGTCAGCTCGCGCTCGTAGTAGTCGAGGCCGAGCCGCTGGAGCTGGGCGAAGATCTTCAGCCGCAGTGAGTACAGCACGCGTTCGCCGGTGCGTCCGGTCATCCGGATCTCGCCGATCTGCGCGGCCCACTGGGCGACCACGGCGAGCAGGCCGAGCAGGGCGGCCGCCCAGACCGCGCCGAGGGCGGCCTGGGTGACGCCGTCGTCGATGCCGTGCCGGATCAGCACCGGCAGCAGCAGGCCCATGCCCGCGTCCACGGCGACCAGCGCGAGGCTGATCAGCAGGGGCAGGCCGAAGCCGCGCAGCAGGCGGCGCAGGCCGTAGGACTCCTCCGGCTGGACGGCCCGGCTCTCGTCGACGTCGGGGACGTCGTCGGCCGGGGGCAGGGCCGCGACCTGGGCGAGCAGTTCGGGGGTGGCCGGGCTGTCGGCCAGGGCGGTGTCCTTGGGCTCGCGGTCGCCGGTCCACAGGTGGGGGGTGACCCCGCGTTCGGCGTCGAACTCGGCGTCCAGCTCCGCGCGGACCGAGCTGTCCTCCGGATGGGCCTCCCGGGACGCGGCGGGTGGGGTGTGGCCCGGGGAGACGCCGCCCAGCTCGTCGGGGTCGGTGAGCAGCCGGCGGTAGCGGGCGGAGCGCCGCTGGAGCTCGTCGTGGGTGCCGATGTCGGCGAGCCGGCCGCCCTCGAGGACGGCGATGCGGTCGGCGAGGTTGAGGGTGGAGCGGCGGTGGGCGATCAGCAGGGTGGTGCGGCCGCGCATGACCTGTGCCAGCGCCTCGTGGATCTCGTGCTCGACGCGGGCGTCCACGGCGGAGGTGGCGTCGTCGAGGACCAGCAGGCGCGGGTCGGCGAGGATCGCGCGGGCGAGCGCGACGCGCTGGCGCTGGCCGCCGGAGAGGGTCAGGCCGTGCTCGCCGACCGTGGTGTCGTAGCCGTCGGGCAGTTCCGTGATGAACCGGTCGGCCTGGGCCGCGCGGGCGGCGGTCACGATCTGCTCCTCGGTCGCGTCCGGGCGGCCGTAGGCGATGTTGGCGCGGACGGTGTCGGAGAAGAGGAAGGAGTCCTCCGGGACCAGTCCGATGGCGGCCCGCAGCGACTCGGTGGTCAGCTCCCGCACGTCGTGCCCGCCGACGAGCACGGCGCCGCCGGTGACGTCGTAGAACCGCGGCAGGAGCAGGGAGACGGTGGACTTGCCGGAGCCGGAGGCGCCGACGACGGCGAGGGTCTCGCCGGGGCGGATCTCGAAGGAGAGACCGCTGAGGACGGGGTGCCCGGGCTCGTAGCCGAAGGAGACGTCGTCGAACTCGACGGTCGCGGGGGCGTCGGCGGGCAGCTCCTTGGTGCCGTCCGTCAGGGACGGCTCGGTGTCGATCAGCTCCAGGACGCGCTCGGTGCCGGCGCGGGCCTGCTGGCCGACGGTGAGGACCACGGCGAGCATCCTGACCGGGCCGACGAGCTGGGCGAGGTAGGTGGAGAACGCGACGAACGTGCCCAGGGTGATGCTGCCGCGCACGGCCAGCCAGCCGCCGAGCGCGAGCATCGCCACCTGGCCGAGGGCGGGGACGGCCTGGAGGGCCGGGGTGTATCGGGAGTTCAGGCGGATGGTGCGCAGCCGCCCGGCGAACAGCCGCCGGCCGACCTCGCGCAGCTTCTCCGTCTCCTGCTCCTCCTGCCCGAAGCCCTTCACCACGCGGACGCCGCCGACGGCGCCGTCGACCACGCCGGCGACGGCCGCGGCCTGGGCCTGGGCGTACCAGGTGGAGGGGTGCAGCCGGGTGCGGCTGCGTTTGGCGATCCACCACAGGGCGGGCGCGACGGCGAGGGCGACGGCCGTGAGCGGCAGCGACAGCGCCGCCATGATCCCGAGGGAGATCAGGAACAGCAGGATGTTGCCGATGGTCATCGGCAGCATGAAGAGCAGGCCCTGGATCAGCTGGAGGTCGCTGGTCGCCCGCCCGACGACCTGCCCGGTGGACAGCTCGTCCTGGCGGCGGCCGTCGAGCCGGGTGATCGACCGGTACATCTCGGTGCGCAGGTCGTGCTGCACGTCGAGGGCGAGCCGGCCGCCGTAGTAGCGGCGGATGTAGGTGAGGACGTAGACGAGGAGCGCGGCGCCGATCAGGGCGCCCGCCCAGGGGGCCATGGCGCGGCTGTGGTCGCCGATCACGTCGTCGATGATCACCTTGGTGATCAGCGGGACCAGCGCCATCACGGCCATGCCGCCGAGGGAGGCCCCCAGAGCCAGGACGACGTCCTTGGGATAGCGCCAGGCGTATCCGGTCAGTCGCCGTGCCCATCCCTGTTGCGGTGTCACGCGGGTGCCCTCCGGTCCGGTCCTACGATCCGATCGTCCTGATCTTCCGCAAGGCTCCAACGCCCACAGAGCCGGATTTCATCCCTCCGCAACATTCGGGGCGGAGTGGCCGGTGCCGGACGGGGGCGTTCCTCCCGAAGGACGTCACGCAATCGACACGTCATGTACATTCCCGTGATCTCATGTCCATGTCACGATGCGGAGACCCTCATCAACCCGCGTAGATCGGACACCCCCATGCCCGTGACCCCCGTACGCCGCCGTTGGAAGACGCTCGCCCTGGCCACCTCGGCCGTCCTGGTCGGCCTCACCGTCCCCGCGCTGACCGCGCCCACCGCCGGCGCCGCGACCACCGCGGCCACTACGACCACCGCGTACGACGACACGTACTACGCGGGCGCGATGGGCAAGTCCGGCACGGCCCTGAAGAGCTCCCTGCACACGATCATCAGGAACCAGACGAAGTTGTCCTACTCGGCGGTCTGGGAAGCCCTGAAGGCCACCGACCAGGACCCGAACAACAGCAACAACGTGATCCTGCTGTACTCGGGCATCTCCCGCAGCAAGTCCCTCAACGGCGGGAACGTGGGCAACTGGAACCGCGAGCACGTGTGGGCCAAGTCCCACGGCGACTTCGGCACCTCCACGGGCCCCGGCACCGACATCCACCACCTGCGCCCGGAGGACGTCCAGGTCAACTCCATCCGCGGCAACAAGGACTTCGACAACGGCGGCAGCTCGTTCACCAACAGCGGCGGCAGCCTGACCGACTCCAACTCCTTCGAGCCCCGCGACGCCGTCAAGGGCGACGTGGCGCGCATGATCCTCTACATGGCCGTCCGCTACGAGGGCACCGACGGCTGGCCCGACCTGGAGCCCAACGACGCGGTCACCAACGGCAGCGCCCCGTACCACGGCCGCCTCTCGGTCCTGAAGCAGTGGCACGAGCAGGACCCGCCGAGCGCCTCCGAGCAGCGCCGCAACGACGTCATCTACACCTCCTACCAGCACAACCGCAACCCGTTCATCGACCACCCGGAGTGGGTCGAGTCGATCTGGTAGACCCCCGTTCCCCGTGGTGCCCGGCGACACCGCCCCGGGCACCACGGGCGCGCGCCGTCCCCGTCGACCCGGTCGTCCTCACCGTTCGGCCGTGCCACCGCGGGTGCCCCGGCTCTCGGCGATCCGACGGACGTCCGTCAGCGCCTCGTGCACGCACCCGAGCAGGTACCGGAGCTGGTCGGCGGTCGCACGCCGGTCGGCCGGCAGGTCGGCGGCGTGCTCCAGGAGGTCACCGGCCATCTCGAGCTGCACGCGCTCGATGCCATCGGCCACGCGGGACGGCGGACCGGCCCCGTCGGTGACGAGACAGCAGGGCTTGCCCTCCGCCCCCGCCCAGGGCAGCAGGCGCATGTCGCCGTCCTCACCCCGGAGGGCGCAGGAGTCGGCGTACCCACGGCCGGCGATGCGGCGACGGCAGCGGGCGTCTCCCGGACGACCGGGCAGGCGATCCGCCGGTGCCGCCCCCGGCCGGCGGTGGTCTTCTCCGTGGTGGGGTGGAAGTCGTTCATCGCCACCCTCCAGCAGTGACCTACCCTCGCGAAAACCGTGAGCACATCCGCCCCCACTGTCCAGATGTCACTCATTTGAGCGCCTAAGAGACACTTCCCCGCCAACTGCTCACGGTTTTCGGCAAGGTAGCGGCCATGGGCCCACCCTTCAGGCACGACCCCGACCTCCACGGCACGGGGCAGGTGATCAGTACCGTACGCACTCTCCTTCGCGCCGAAGGCCTGAACGTGCCGCTGTCCGCCATCGCCCGGAACTGTGGCACGACCCGCAACTTCCTCTACCAGAACTGGAAAACCGTCACCGCGCTGCATCTGCACGCACTGCGGGCCGAGCTTGCGGACGCCTTCGTCACGGCGGACCGCGCCTGCCCGAGCGACGGCACCGTCCCGGGCATCACCAAGCACCTGACGGAGGTGGTCCGCACCATCCGCCGTCACCCGACCACGGCTGCCGTCGCCCGCTCCTCCCCCAAGGAGTTCGCGGCGGCGCACACGGCGCTCGACGGCCCGCTGGTGGGGATCGCGACGGACCGCATCAGCGATCTGCTCCACCCCCTCTGCCCGCACGGCGGAATCTGGGGAGACCGCGCGCTGGCCTCCAGACCCTGGAAGATCCTCTGGATCGCCCGCCCCGCCGCCCTCTGCCCCGAAGCCGCCGGCGACCGACTCCGCGAGAACACCCTGGACAACGCTTTCACCGACCTGCTCAGTGACCTGCTGGCCCCCTGGGCCTCCGCGTAGGAACCCTGCAGGCCCTCATGGCTGGAGACGACGTGCCGCGACAACTACCGAACTGGCTGGTGTGGTGAGTACTTCAGTGGCGTCCAGGGCTGGATGCGTGAGGTAGAACAGGCGGAGCTCATCCACCTCACCGCCGAAACGAGGCGGCCAATGGGGCGAGGGGGTGAAGTCGTCCAGGATGAGCAGGCCACCGGGAGCAAGCAACTCGACGACTCCCTGGGGATCGTCACGCTTGCCCCCGCCGTCGCAGAAGAAGACGTCGAAGGAGGCATGCTGCTCGAGCAGCCGCCAGTCCCCGGTGAGAACACTGACGCGCCGGTCGTCCGCGAAGACACCGGCCGCTCGACGGGCCAGTTCCTCATCACGCTCCACGGTGACCAGACGTGCCCCGGAACCCAGGCCGTCGTGCAGCCATGCGGTGCCCACTCCCGAGCCGGTACCGCTCTCGGCAATGACCCCGTGGGGCTTCGCGGCAGCGGCCAGCCTGAGCAACCTGCCCACTTCAGGGATGCCGCTCTTCTTGAATCCCGCCTCGGAGGCGATCCGCTCTGCGGCCGCCACGCGAGGCGGAGTCGCACGTTCGGCCATGTGACCATCCCCCCTTCACGGTGAACGTCACGCTGTCCACCGGCAGAAGTCTCCGTACGGAGTTCCGGCTGTCCGACCGCTCAGTCCACGCGCATGAGCCGTACCGGCTCAGTACGAGGCGATCCGGTAGCGGACGGACCGCTGATGTGGGCGGCGACGGGCACCGGTCGTCCGGCTCCGCGCAGGTGCGCCGCGGAGCGTACGAGCCGGTCCCGGACCGCCCGGCATCCGTTCGGAACGTCTCAGGCCTTCGGCTGGGTGAAGCGGATGCGGTTGCCGAAGGGGTCGCGCAGACCGCAGTCGATTCCGTACGGGCGCTCGGTGGGTTCCTCGGTGAACTCCACGCCCTTCTCCAGCAGCCTTTCGTAGGTCTTGCGGCAGTCGTCGGTGGTGAGGATGAACCAGCCGCCCATGGCCCCCTTGGTCACCAGCTCGCGCACCTGCTCCGCCGTCTCCTCCGACATCGCCGGAGCGCCCGGCTTCTCCAGCAGGATCTGCCGCTCGGGGTGGCCGGGGACGCCGACGGTCAGCCAGCGCATGAAGCCCATGTCGACGTCCGCGGTGACCTCCAGACCGAGCTTGCCGACGTAGAAGTCGAGGGCCTCGTCCTGGTCGAGGACGTACATCTGTGAGTGCGTGATGGCGTTGAACATGACGCTCACGCTATCCAGTCGACGGGACGAAAACTTATCCGAAACTGCTCGGTTCCCGGGCGCCGGGCGCCGGGCGGAAGGTCAGGCACTCGGCCGGGTCCACGCCATCGTGAAGCACGTCGGCACGCTCACGGCCGTCGCCTCCTTGCGGTACGCGCGCGGTGACCGGCCGACGATGTCGCGGAACGTGCGGCTGAAGGTACCCGGGCTGTTGAAGCCGACCTCGAAGCCGACGGCCGTCACGCTGCGGTCGGTCTCCCGCAGCAGGAACATCGCCCGTTCCACCCGGCGGCGCTGGAGGTAGCGGTGCGGTGTCTCACCGAACGTGGCCCGGAAGGTCCGCGTGAAGTGCGCCGGTGACACATGCGCGATGCGCGCCAGGGCAGGGACGTCCATCGGCTGCGCGTAGTCGCGGTCCATCGCGTCCCGCGCCCGGAGCATGCGGCGGTTGGTGTCTTCGGTGGCACGGCTCACGCCGCCATCCCATCACGGCCCACCGCACCCGGGACGATCGCGCACTGGTCTCCAGGCCGCTGCCGGTGCTCCAGTGCGGTTTCGTGATGCACCCAGTGAGCTGTGGCTGGGCACCGCGATCGGCCGGTGGGTGTTCAGGGACGCCGGGTGGACCTGGTGATGTCATGATCAGCCGGCGGCAGGGAGCTGCCGAGCGAAGCGGCGGACGGCATCGGTGAAGGCGTCCGGATCGTCGAAGTTCGCGAGATGCCTCGCCCGCGGGATCAACTCGACGCGCGCGTGGGGATGCGCGCGGGCGAAGTCCGCCTCACCGGACCGGAAGACGGCGTCCTTCTCGCCGTTCAGGATGAGGACCGGAGCCTTCACATGACGCATCGCACCCGCGTCGAAGCGCCCGAGCACCTCGCCCCAGGCTGCCGGCAGGGCATGGAAGGCGTAACCGGACCGGATGGTCGCCTCCACCACCTCCGGCGGATAGAGCCGCCGCAGCAACCGGTCGTTCCACCGGGCCAGCCGATCCACCGGTATACGGGGGACCAGTCCGGCGACCCACCGGTACGGCACCGCTCCGAGGCCGCGAGTGGAGGCGCTGGCTCCCGCGAGGACCAGCCCGCGCAGTCGTTCCGGACGACACCGCGCGAACTCCAGCGCGGCGTATCCGCCGAGCGAGTGCCCCACGACCAGAGCCGGCCCGCGGCCGAGCGAGTCGACCGCGGAAGCGATGATCTCGGTCGCACTGCTCAGGCTCCAGGGTTGAGCCGAGCGTTTCCCGTGGCCGGGCAGGTCGACGGCGACCACCGGGAATTCGTCCCGGAGTGCGGCAATCTGCACGCTCCACTGTCCCGCGCTGAAGCGCGTCCCGTGAACGAAGACCATGGGCACTGCGTCTGCTGCCGTCATCGATCCCCCGAGGTGGTACCGCCCAGCCGACCCTACCGGAGCGGTCTCCCCGCGATCGAGGAAGATGAGGGAAGGTACTCAAGCGGCCCACCGGGACGCTCATGCAGTCGAGCGGCGCTGCGACGAGGCCTCCGCACGGAGTTCCGGCTGTGCGACCGCTCAGTCCACGCGCACAGGGGTTCGGGTCGAGTCGATCTGGTGACGCCGGGTGCCGGCGCCCCGGGCTCGCGCGCCCCGCGCGTGCAGGTCCGCCGCTCGGCGGGGAGCACGCCGCCGGGCCTCCGGTTCACCACATCCGGTGGTGTGGGCGGCGTCCCGGGCCGGTCGGCCCCGTCCCGCCAGGAGCATGGGATCGCCCCGGCATGTCCGCCGGGGCGATCCGGTTCCACGACGCCTTGATGGAGAGTGCCGTGAAGACTCGTTCCTGGTCCCTCGCCGCCGTCCTCGCCCTGACCGCGGTCCTGTTGCCGGCCCACGCGGCGTCCGCCGCGCCGGCCGCGCCCCCGTCCTGCCCCGACGGGTCGGTGTGCTTCTGGAGCAAGGAGGGCTTCGGCGGCGACTACTGGGAGTGGACCGCGCGCAGCGGCTACCGCGACATGCCGCCGCGCCTGCACGACCACGTCGGCTCGGTCGTGGCCGGCACCCGGGCCTGCTTCGTGAACTGGCAGCCGGTCGAGAAGCGGGACGTCTTCAACGGCGACTGGCGCTCGCGCTACCTCGGCGACTTCGGCGGGCGGATCGACGGGGTGGGCCCGGGCGGCTGCTGACCCGCCGGACTCAGCCCAGGTGCGTCGGCGCGAACATCCGCAGGACGGCCGGGAGCACGACCACGGACGGGCCCGGGGTCGACAGGGCCCGGGTCAGGTCGTGCTCCAGGGTCTCGGGGGTGGTGCGTACGGCCGGGACGCCGAAGGACTCGGCGAGAGCGACGTAGTCCGGGCGGGTCAGTTCCGTGGCCGTGGGCTCGCCGAAGGTGTCGGTCATGTACTCGCGGAGGATGCCGTAGCCGCCGTCGTCGACGATCAGCCAGGTGACGTCGAGGTCGTACTGGCGGGCCGTGGCCAGTTCGGCGATGGAGTACAGGGCGCCGCCGTCCCCGGAGACCGCCAGGACCGGCCGGGTGGGATCGGCGACCGCGGCGCCGAGGGCGGCCGGGAAGCCGTAGCCGAGGCCGCCGGCGCCCTGGGCGGAGTGCAGGTGGTTGGGGCCCTTGGCGTCGAAGGCGGACCAGGCCCAGTAGGCCAGGATCGTCATGTCCCAGAAGGAGGGCGAGGTGGCGGGCAGGGCTCGGCGGACCGACGTCAGCACCTGCTGCTCCAGGGTCAGTTGCTGGGACGCGATGCGTTCGGTGACCTTCGACAGCAGGGTGCGGACGCGTTCCGGTGCCGTGGGGTCCTCGCGTGGCTCCGCCGTCTCCAGCAGGGCCTGGAGGGCGAGGCGGGCGTCCGCGTGGATGCCGAGCGCCGGGTGGTTGGACTCCAGCTTGCCGAGGTCGGCCTCGATCTGGACGATCCGGCCGCGCGGCGTGAACGTGTGGTAGTTGGAGGAGAGTTCGCCCAGTCCGGAGCCCACGACCAGGAGGACGTCGGCGTCCTCCAGGAAGTCCGTCGTGTGGCGGTCCTCCAGCCAGGACTGGAGCGAGAGCGGATGGGTCCAGGGGAAGGCTCCCTTGCCGCCGGGGGTGGTGACCACCGGTGCCTGGATCAGCTCGGCTAGCCGGCGCAGCTTGCCGGAGGCGTCCGCGCGGACCACTCCCCCGCCCGCGATGATCGCCGGGCGGGTGGCGGTGGACAGCAAGTGGGCGGCCACCGCCGTCAGTTCGGGGCGCGGGGGCAGTTCGTCGGGGGTGGCGTCCATGGCCGTCACGACCGGCAGGGTCGTCTCCGCGAGCAGGACGTCCTGCGGGATCTCCACCCACACCGGGCCGTGCGGCACCGTCAGGGCCGACTTCCAGGCCTCCGTGATCGCCGACGGGATCTGGGACGCCGTACGCACCGTGTGGACGGACTTGACCACGCCCCGGAACGAGGCCGACTGGTCGGGCAGTTCGTGCAGGTAGCCGTGGCGTCCGCCGCCGAGCCCGGCCGTCGGGATCTGGCTGCTGATCGCCAGGACGGGGGCGGAGGCGGCGGCCGCCTCCTGGAGCGCGGGCAGCGAGGTCAGCGCACCCGGCCCGGTCGAGAGCAGCAGGGGCGCCGCCTCGCCGGTGATCCGGCCGTACGCGTCCGCCGCGAACCCGGCGTTGTTCTCCACCCGCAGGCCGACGTACCTGAGGTCGGAGCGGCGCAGGGCGTCGAACATGCCGAGGGCGTGCTGGCCGGGCAGGCCGAAGACGGTCGTCGCTCCGAGCCCGGCCAGGGTCTCCACGACCAGGTCGCCGCCGTTGCGGCCGGGGGGAGGGTTGAGCGCGGCCTCCGTCTGGGCCGGCGTCGGGCGCAGCACCAGGTCGTGGTCGTGGGTCACTTGGCCGTGTCCTCCTCGCGTGCCGCGGCGATCTGGCGGGACATGATCGTGGTCAGTTCGTACGCGGTGTGGGAAGCCGCCACCGAGGTGATCTCCGCGTGGTCGTACGCGGGGGCCACCTCGACGATGTCCGCCGAGACGAGGTGGCAGGACGCCAGACCGCGCAGGATCTCGAGCAGTTCGCGGGAGGTCATGCCGCCGGCTTCGGGGGTGCCGGTGCCGGGGGCGTGGGCCGGGTCCAGGCAGTCGATGTCGATGGAGATGTACAGCGGGCGGTCGCCGATGCGCTGGCGCAGCTGGTCGGCGACCTCGTCGGCGCCCCGGCGGTAGACGTCCGCGGAGGTGACGATGCCGAAGCCCATCTTCTCGTCGTCGGTGAGGTCCTGCTTGCTGTAGAGCGGGCCGCGGATGCCGACGTGGGAGAGGGCGGAGGTGTCGAGGACGCCTTCCTCCACGGCCCGGCGGAACGGGGTGCCGTGCGTGTACTCGGCGCCGAAGTAGGTGTCCCAGGTGTCCAGGTGGGCGTCGAAGTGGAGCAGGGCGACCGGGCCGTGCTTCTTGGCGACCGAGCGGAGCAGCGGCAGCGCGATGGTGTGGTCGCCGCCCAGGGTCATCAGGCGGGCGCCGGTGCCGAGGAGGTCGTCGGCGGCGGCCTCGACGGTCTCCACGGCCTCGTTGATGTTGAACGGGTTCACGGCGATGTCGCCGCCGTCCGCGACCTGGGCGAGGGCGAAGGGCGAGGCGTCCTGCGCGGGGTTGTAGGGGCGCAGCAGCCGGGACGCCTCGCGTATGGCGTTGCCGCCGAAGCGGGCGCCCGGCCGGTAGGAGACGCCCGAGTCGAACGGCACGCCCACCACGGCGACGTCGGTGCGGCCGACCTCGTCCAGGCGGGGCAGCCGGGCGAAGGTCGCGGGGCCCGCGTACCGGGGGACGCGGGAGGAGTCGACGGGCCCGCGGGGCGTCTCGTTGCTGCTCATGGAGGACTGCCTTCTTTCCTACGTTTCGTCGCGTATGTACCTGCCTGCCCTGTGACTCTACTGGGCGACGGGGACCTCTTCGGACACGGGTTCGGGGGTGCGGCCGGCCAGGCGTTCCCGCCAGGCGGCGAGTACGGCCTCGTCGGTGGGCCTGGTCGCCAGGGAGACGACGACGTAGACCGCGAGGGAGGACAACAGGCCGTAGAGGATGGGCTCGTTGGCCAGGATGCCGTAGGTCGCCATCAGGCCGACGACCGCGAGACCGCCGACGGTGACGGCGGCGAGGGCGCCCTGCGCGGTGCCGCGCTTCCACAGCAGTCCGCCGAGGATGGGCACCAGGAGCCCGCCGACGAGCAGGTTGTACGCCACGGTGAGCGCCTCGACGACGTTGTTCAGCGCGATCGCCGTGCCGATCACGGCGAGGCCCATGAGGAGGATGAAGGCACGGTTGCCCTTGACCTCGTCGCGGTCGGTCCCCGGGGCCGTGGTGAGCCCGCGCAGCCGCGACCAGATGTCGTTGTTGGCGACGGTGGCGCAGGCGATCAGCGCGCCGGAGGAGGTCGACATCACGGCGGCGAGCGCGGCGGCCAGCACCAGTCCGCGCACCCCCATGGGCAGTTCGTCCTTGACGATGGTGGCGAAGGCGTCGTCGGCGCTGCCGAGGTCGGGGTAGAGCACCTTGGCCGCGGTGCCGATGACGGCGCCGGCGAGGGCGTAGGCGAGGCAGTAGGTGCCGGCGACGGTGCCGCCCCACTTGGCGGTGCGGTCGCCGCGGGCGGTGAACACGCGCTGCCAGATGTCCTGGCCGATCAGCATGCCGAACGTGTAGATCAGCACGTAGGTGAAGATGGTCTCGCCGCCGATGCCCAGCGGGTCGAAGTACTCGGTGGGCAGTTGCGCCTTCATCTCGCTGAAGCCGCCCGCCTTGACCACCGCGATCGGCAGCAGCAGGAGCAGCACACCGATCGTCTTGACGACGAACTGCACCATGTCGGTCAGGGTGATCGACCACATGCCGCCGAGCGTCGAGTAGGCGACCACGACGGAACCGCCGAGGATGATCGCGAGGGTGCGGTTCATGTCGAACAGGACGTCGAAGATCGTGGCGTAGGCGATGGTCGAGGTGACCGCGAGCATCAGGGTGTACGCCCACATGACGACACCGGAGATGACGCCGGCCCGGCCGCCGTAGCGCAGGTCGAGCATCTCGGAGACGGTGTAGACCTTCAGACGGGCGATGCGGGCGGAGAAGAAGATGCTCAGGGCCAGCAGGCCGAGGCCGATGGTGAAGACCATCCAGGCGCCGGAGAGGCCGTACTGGTAGCCGAGGCCCACACCGCCGATGGTGGAGGCGCCGCCGAGGACGATGGCGGCCATGGTGCCCGAGTACATGGTGGGGCCCAGGCGGCGGCCCGCCACCAGGAACTCGCTCTTGGACTTGGCACGACGCATGCCCCACCAGCCCATGGCCAGCATGGCGGCCATGTAGAAGACGATGACCAGGTAGTCGACGGCCATGTGGGCCTCCTTCGCGCACTGTCGTCGGGGTGCCGTGCAGCTGAAAGTTGTCCTGTGGTGTCCGGTGGCTCGTCGCGGGATGCGACGGGATGAGGCGGGGTTCTGCGTGATGCGTGATGCGTCGCGAGAAGGTCCGTCCGTACCCGAGGGCTGCCGGTCGGACCCGACACTAGGTGGCCGGAAAGCGACTGCGAAGTGTACGTTTCATCCATTCCGAACGAACGGGCTGGAGGAAACATCCACCATGCCGGACCCCACGGTTCCGCCCACGCCCCCGGTGCCCCTGGACGCGCTCCTGGCACGGGAGGATCTGGGCCTGCGCCGGGTCGCCGGACCGTCGGGCCCGGGCGTCGTCGTGCACTGGGTGCACACCTCGGAGATGGCGGACCCGTACCCGTATCTGCTGGGCGGGGAGCTGCTGCTGTCGGCGGGCGTGCACATCCCGGACGGGGCGGGCCCGGGGTACTTCGACGCGTACGTCTCCCGGATCGTGGCGGCGGGCGGGGCGGCCCTGGGCTTCGGGCTGGCGCCGGTGCACGACACGGTGCCGGAGGCGCTGGCCGCCGCCTGCGAGCTCCACGGGCTGCCGCTGCTGGAGGTGCCGCCGCGGACCACGTTCTCCGGGGTGGCCCGCGCGGTGTGGCAGCTGATGGCGCAGGCCCGGCTGGCGGAGCTGCGCCGGGTGACGGAGGCCCATCAGAGCCTCGCGTCCGCCGCCGCCCGCCCGAACCCGGTACCGGCCGTGCTGCACCAGCTCTCCCGCCGGCTGGGCGGCCGGGCCGTGCTGTTCGGCCCGGAGGGCACGGAACTCGCCGCGGCGGGCCGTGACCAGGGCGCGGAGACCGGGGCGGCTCTGGCGCGGCTGGCCCGGGTGGTGCGGCCGACGGGTACGGACCACCGGCCCGCCCCGGCGCCCGGCGGCGATCCCGGCCGCCCCGGTCCCGCCTCCGCCACCGACACGCTCGCCGGGGTCCGGCTGACCGCCTACGCGCTCGGCGCCGGTCACGGGTTCGTGCTCGGCGTCGCGGCCGGACGGCCGGACTCCGGGGACCACACCATCGCGTCCGTGGCCGCGGTGCTGCTCGCCCTGCTGACCGGTGAGCAGCAGAGCGGTACCGGCGCGGCCCGCTCCGCCGCGCTCGTACGGCTGCTGCTGGGAGGCGGGCCGGAGGACGTGGCGCCGCTGCTCGGCGGGGAGCGGTGGCGGGTCGTGCACGCACGGCCCGACGCGCAGGCCCCGGACGCCCTGGCGGCCTCCGCGCTCGGTGCCGCGCTCGGGTCGGCACTGGTGGATCCGGCGGGCGGGGCCGTGCGGGTGCTCGTCCCCGCCGGACGGGAGCCTCGGGCGCAGCCGGGCTGGACCCTGGGGGTCAGCGCCGCCGTCGGCCCGCTGGACTGGCCCGCGGCCGACACCCAGGCGGCCCGCGCCCTGGCCCGGGCCCGCGCCACCCGGGCGCCGCTCGTGGTGCACGGCGTCCGCCCCGCGCTGGACGACCTGGTCGCCCCGGCGGACGCGGACGCCCACGCCCGCCTGCTGCTCGCCCCCGTCGAAGGCACGCCCGCCCTCGTGGACACCCTGCGCACCTGGCTGTCCCTGCACGGCAGTTGGGACCGCACCGCGGTGGCCCTGTCCGTGCACCGCAACACCGTGCGGCAGCGGATCGCACGGTGCGCGGCCCTGCTGGAGACGGATCTGGACGACCCGGACGTACGGATGGAGCTGTGGTTCGCCCTGCGCCGCACCTGAGTACCCGGCACCACCGCTTCGAGCCGGGCGCTCTGAGTGTCCGTACGCAGTCGTCCGAGTACTTGAACCCTCCCCCAGCTGAAGCAGGGGGATTCCTGGCTCAAGCAGCTCATTCGCTCAGCGAGCGAACGAGTCTGACGCTCTCAGCACCAGCCGGGACGGAACCTGCCCGGTTACCCATTCAAGACAAAGGAGTTGTGCGTGCTTGGCTCTCGCAACGCACGGCGCTCAGCCTACCCGACCTTCTGGGCGGTCTTTCACCTTTTGGGCTAAACCCCGTTCCCTGTCCTGCTCCGCAGGATTCCGATTCATCCCCCGGCTGAAGCCAGAAGCGTCCTCGGAGGTTTCCAGTGACGCACGTCCCAGGGGGCGATACGCCGGGGACGCCCGTGGGAGGCTGCTCCACAATGGGAGGCATGCCGATATCCGGGACACCCAGCCGTGCCGAACTCCTCCTCCACCTCACCGCCACGCGCATCGCGGGCGAGGTCGCCACACCGCGTGAGAACAACCTCTCCCACTACCGCAAGCTGGCGAACGGCGACCGCCACTTCTGGCTCGGCCTGGAGCTCGGCGACCGCTGGAGCGACGAGCAGGACGTGCTCGCGGTGATGGCGGAACGGGTCGGGGTCAGCGACGACGCCGAACACCGGTACGGCCAGGACACCATCGACCCGGAGCTGACCGTGGCCGCCCTGGAGCGGATGGCGGGGCGGCTGCGCAAGGCGGCGGACGGCCGGCAGCGGGTGCTGTTCGCCACCGGCCACCCCGGCGGCCTGCTCGACGTGCACCGCGCCACGGCCGCCGCGCTGCGGGCCGCCGGCTGCGAGATCGTGGTGATCCCGGACGGGCTGGTCACGGAGGAGGGGTACGTGATGCAGTTCGCGGACGTGGCGGTGCTGGAGCACGGTGCCACGCTGTGGCACACCCACTCCGGTGAGCCGATGAAGGCCATCCTCACCGCCCTGGAGCGGGAGGGCCGCCCGCTGCCCGACCTGGTCGTCGCCGACCACGGCTGGGCGGGGTACGCGGGACAGCACGGCGTCGACTCCGTCGGCTACGCCGACTGCAACGACCCGGCGCTGTTCCTCGCGGAGGCGGAGGGGACCGTCCAGGTGACGGTGCCCCTCGACGACCACGTGGTCAGCCCCCGCCACTACGACCCGATGACGGCGTACCTGCTGGCGGAGGCGGGGCTGGACCAGAACGCCCGCTGATCACCGGGGAACGCGGACCACGCCCTCCTGGATGACCGAGACCGCGAGGCGGCCGTCCCGGGTGTACATGCGGGCCTGGCCGAGGCCCCGGCCGCCGTGCGCCGACGGGGAGTGCTGGTCGTACAGCAGCCACTCGTCGGCGCGGAACGGGCGGTGGAACCACATGGCGTGGTCCAGGGAGGCCCCGACCACGTCGCCCACCGCCCAGCCGCCCCGGCCGTGGGCGAGCAGCACCGAGTCCAGGAGCGTCATGTCGGAGACGTACGTGGCGAGGACGACGTGCAGCAGGGGGTCGTCGGTCAGTTTGCCGTTGGTGCGGAACCACACCTGGGAGTGGGGTTCGCGGGGCTCGCCGAAGCGGCCGTAGGGCGGCTCGTCGACGTAGCGCAGGTCGACCGCGGCGCGGGCCTCCAGGAAGCTCTCGACGACGTGGGGGTCGAGGTGGCCGTACTCGCGGAGCCGTTCCTCGGAGGTGGGCAGCGTGGCAGGGTCCGGCGCGGACGGCATCGGCTCCTGGTGGTCCAGGCCCTCCTCGTACGTCTGGAAGGACGCGGAGAGGTGGAAGATCGGCTTGCCGTGCTGGACCGCGACGACCCGGCGGGTGGTGAAGGAGCGGCCGTCGCGGATCCGGTCGACGGTGTAGACGATGGGCGCGCCCGGGTCGCCGGGGCGCAGGAAGTACGCGTGCAGGGAGTGCGCGGGCCGGTCCGCGGGGACGGTCCGCCCGGCGGCGACCACGGCCTGCGCGGCGACCTGCCCGCCGAAGACGCGGGGGACGACGACGGAGCGGGACCGGCCGCGGAAGATGTTCTCCTCGATCTGCTCGAGGTCGAGCAGATCGAGGAGTTCCTGTAGTGCCTGACTCATGGGGTCAGTTGTGTACGTCGGGGATTTCGCGCGTCTTACAGGCCCATGTCCTTGGCGATGATCGTCTTCATGATCTCGCTGGTGCCGCCGTAGATGCGGTTGACGCGGTTGTCCGCGTACAGGCGGGCTATCGGGTACTCGTTCATGTAGCCGTAGCCGCCGTGCAGCTGGAGGCAGCGGTCGATGACGCGGTGCGCGACCTCGGTGCAGAACAGCTTGGCGGAGGCGGCCTCGGCGGGGGTCAGCTCGCCGGCGTCCAGGGCCTCCGTGGCGCGGTCGGCGACCGCCTCGGCGGCGTCCACCTCGGCCTGGCAGGCGGCCAGTTCGAACTTGGTGTTCTGGAAGTGGGCGACCGGCTTGCCGAAGACGGTGCGCTCCTGCACGTACTGCTTGGCGAACCGGACGGCCGCCTTGGCCTGCGCGTAGGCGCCGAAGGCGATGCCCCAGCGCTCGGAGGCCAGGTTGTGGCCGAGGTAGGAGAAGCCCTTGTTCTCCTCGCCGAGCAGGTCCTCGGCGGGGACCTTGACGTCGACGAACGCCAGCTCGGCGGTGTCGGAGGTCCTCAGGCCGAGCTTGTCCAGCTTGCGGCCGACGGAGTAGCCCTCGGACTTGGTGTCGACGACGAAGAGGGAGATGCCGAAGCGGCGGTCCTCGGCGGTCGGGGCGGCGGTCCGGGCGCAGACGATGACCTTGTCGGCGTGGACTCCGCCGGTGATGAAGGTCTTGGCGCCGTTGAGGACGTAGTGGGTGCCGTCCTCGCTCAGCTTGGCGGTGGTCTTCATGCCCGCGAGGTCGGAGCCGGTGCCGGGCTCGGTCATCGCGATGGCCCACATCTCCTCGCCGGTGACGAACTTCGGCAGGAAACGCTTCTTCTGCTCGTCGGTGGCGAGCATCTTGATGTAGGGCAGGGCGAGCAGCACGTGCACGCCGGAGCCGCCGAACTGGACGCCCGCGCGAGCGGTCTCCTCGTAGAGGACGGCCTCGAACTTGTAGCTCTCCATGCCCGCGCCGCCGAACTCCTCGGGCACGTTGATGCCGAAGATGCCCAGCTCACCGAGCTTGTAGTAGAAGTCGCGGGGCGCCTGGCCCGCCGCGAACCACTCGTCGTAGACCGGGACGACCTCGGCCTCGATGAAGTCGCGGATGGTCTCCCGGAAAGCCTCGTGGTCCTCGTTGAACACCGTACGGCGCACCGCCGCCACCCTTCTTTGCGCCTAAACCGGCGCCGCTCTCGCGTATGTGGTTGCTCGCCGTGGGGGTTCCTCAATGGATGGTTGCGGTCCCACGTGGCTAAGCGCTTGCTCAGACAGTGAAGATACCGGCGAGTAGCCACAGCCGTCCAGAGCGGGAGCCCCGTAACGCTCGTCACTCGGCCGGAGTCAGGGGGTGCCCGCCGCCGCGAAGGCGCCGCGCGCCATCCGGTGCAGCAGGACGGCCGTCGTGGCGCGGCCGGGCAGGGCGCCGGGGCGGCCGAGGTGCGGGGTGGAGTTGAGCAGGCCGAACACCGAGTGCACGGCCGAGCGGGCGGCCGGTTCGGCCAGGTCCGGGTAGAGCTCGCGCACCACCCCGACCCACAGCTCGACGTACTGCCGCTGCAGCTGCCGCACCAGTTTGCGGTCGGCGTCCCGCAGGCGGTCCAGCTCGCGGTCGTGCAGGGTGATGAGGGGGCGGTCGTCGAGCGCGAAGTCGATGTGGCCCTCGATCAGCGAGTCCAGGACCGCCTCGGGAGCCACCCCGCCGACCCCGCTGCCCCCGCCGGCCTCGCCGACTTCCCGGAGTCGCTGTTTCGCACCGGTCAGCAGCTGGCCGCTGATCCCCACCAGCAGTTCCGCGAGCATCGCGTCCTTGCCCGGGAAGTGCCGGTACAGGCCGGGTCCGCTGATGCCGACCGCGGCACCTATCTCGTCGACCCCGACGCCGTGGAACCCGCGCTCGGCGAAGAGCCGCGCAGCCTCCTTGAGGATCTGCTCGCGGCGGGTCGGGGCGTCGGTTCTGGTGGCCATGGAGACGATTCTAGACAGCGGGGTTAGCGCTCGTTAACCTGAGGGGAACGCGTTAACGCTCATTAACCAGTGAGGGGACCGCAGGATGTACGAGGCACCGGAGCTTCACAGCGCGGCCGATCCCGCGTCGGAGTCCTTTCGGGCCAACGAGGAGGCGCACCGCGCCCTCGTCGAGGAGCTGCGCGCCAAGCTGGCCGCGGCCGCGCTCGGCGGCGGCGAGCGGGCGCGGGCCAGGCACACGGCGCGCGGGAAGCTGCTCCCGCGCGAGCGCGTGGACACGCTCCTCGACCCCGGTTCACCCTTCCTGGAGCTGGCCCCGCTGGCGGCCGACGGGATGTACGAGGGGCAGGCCCCGGCGGCCGGTGTGATCGCCGGCATCGGGCGGGTCGGCGGGCGCGAGTGCGTGGTCGTCGCCAACGACGCGACCGTCAAGGGCGGTACGTACTACCCGATGACGGTGAAGAAGCACCTGCGCGCGCAGGAGGTGGCCCTGGACAACCGCCTGCCCTGTGTCTACCTGGTGGACTCCGGCGGGGCGTTCCTGCCGATGCAGGACGAGGTGTTCCCGGACCGGGAGCACTTCGGGCGGATCTTCTACAACCAGGCCCGGATGTCCGGCGCCGGCATCCCGCAGATCGCGGCCGTGCTCGGTTCCTGCACGGCGGGCGGGGCGTACGTCCCGGCGATGAGCGACGAGGCGGTGATCGTCCGGGGCCAGGGCACGATCTTCCTCGGCGGTCCGCCCCTGGTGAAGGCGGCCACCGGCGAGGTGGTCACGGCGGAGGAGCTGGGCGGCGGCGAGGTCCACTCGCGGGTGTCGGGCGTCACCGACCACCTCGCCGAGGACGACGCGCACGCGCTCAGGATCGTCCGCACCATCGTCTCCACGCTCCCCGCTCGGGGCGGACTCCCCTGGCAGGTGGAGCAGGCCGTCGAGCCCAAGGTGGACCCCGCCGGGCTGTACGGCGCGGTGCCGGTGGACCCCCGCACGCCCTACGACGTGCGCGAGATCATCGCGCGGGTCGTGGACGGCTCCCGGTTCGCCGAGTTCAAGTCGGAGTTCGGGCAGACCCTGGTCACCGGCTTCGCCCGGATCCACGGCCACCCGGTGGGGATCGTCGCCAACAACGGCATCCTGTTCTCCGAGTCCGCCCAGAAGGGCGCCCACTTCATCGAACTGTGCGACCAGCGCGGCATCCCGCTGGTCTTCCTGCAGAACATCTCCGGCTTCATGGTCGGCAAGGACTACGAGGCGGGCGGCATCGCCAAGCACGGCGCCAAGATGGTCACGGCGGTGGCGTGCACCCGCGTGCCGAAGCTCACGGTGGTGGTCGGCGGGTCGTACGGCGCGGGCAACTACTCGATGTGCGGGCGGGCGTACTCCCCCCGCTTCCTGTGGATGTGGCCGGGCGCCAAGATCTCGGTCATGGGCGGCGAGCAGGCCGCCTCCGTCCTCGCGACCGTCAAGCGGGACCAGCTGGAGGCGCGCGGGGAGAGCTGGCCGGCCGAGGACGAGGACGCCTTCAAGGCCCCGATCCGCGCGCAGTACGAGCACCAGGGGAACGCCTACTACGCGACGGCCCGCCTCTGGGACGACGGCGTGATCGACCCGATGGACACCCGGCAGGTCCTGGGCCTGGCTCTGACCGCGTGCGCCAACGCGCCCCTGGGTGACCCCCAGTTCGGCGTCTTCCGGATGTGAGGGGACCCCTGACGATGACCGATCAGATGTTCGAGACGGTACTGGTGGCCAACCGGGGCGAGATCGCCGTCCGGGTCATCCGCACCCTGCGGTCGATGGGCGTGCGCTCGGTGGCCGTGTACTCCGACGCGGACGCCGACGCCCGGCACGTCCGGGAGGCCGACACGGCGGTACGGATCGGCCCGGCGCCGGCTGCGGAGAGCTATCTGTCGGTGGAGCGGCTGCTGGCCGCCGCCGCCCGCACCGGCGCCCAGGCCGTCCACCCCGGGTACGGGTTCCTCGCCGAGAACGCCGGTTTCGCGCGGGCGTGCGCCGAGGCGGGGCTGGTCTTCATCGGGCCGGGCGCCGACGCGATCGCCCTGATGGGCGACAAGATCCGCGCGAAGGAGACGGTGAAGGCGGCCGGGGTCCCGGTCGTGCCCGGTTCCAGCGGGAGCGGTCTGACCGACGAGCAGCTCGCCGACGCGGCCCGCGGGATCGGCATGCCGGTGCTGCTGAAGCCGTCGGCGGGCGGTGGCGGCAAGGGCATGCGGCTGGTGCGGGACGCTTCGACGCTGGCCGACGAGATCGCCGCCGCGCGGCGCGAGGCCCGCGCCTCCTTCGGTGACGACACGCTGCTGGTCGAACGGTGGATCGACCGCCCCCGGCACATCGAGATCCAGGTGCTGGCCGACGGCCACGGGGGCGTCGTCCACCTCGGCGAGCGCGAGTGCTCCCTCCAGCGCCGGCACCAGAAGATCATCGAGGAGGCGCCCAGTGTGCTCCTCGACGAGAAGACCCGGGCCGCGATGGGCGAGGCGGCCGTGCAGGCGGCCCGCTCCTGCGGCTACCGGGGTGCGGGCACGGTGGAGTTCATCGTGCCGGGCAACGACCCGGCCTCGTACTACTTCATGGAGATGAACACCCGCCTCCAGGTGGAGCACCCGGTCACCGAGCTGGTCACGGGCCTGGACCTGGTGGAGTGGCAGCTGCGGGTGGCGGCGGGCGAGCGGCTCGGCTTCGGGCAGGACGACGTCCGGCTCACCGGGCACGCGGTGGAGGCCCGCATCTGCGCCGAGACCGTGTCCATAAGAGAGGGGGCGCGGGGCTTCCTGCCCTCCGGAGGCACGGTGCTGAGACTGCGCGAACCGCAGGGCGGGGGAGTCCGCACGGACTCCGGCCTCAGCGAGGGCACGGAGGTCGGCAGCCTCTACGACCCGATGCTGTCCAAGGTGATCGCGTACGGCCCCGACCGCGCGACCGCGCTGCGCAGGCTCCGGGCGGCACTGGCGGAGACGGTGACGCTGGGCGTGCAGACCAACGCCGGGTTCCTGCGGCGGCTGCTCGCGCACCCGGCGGTGGTCTCGGGCGAGTTGGACACGGGACTGGTCGAGCGTGAGGTGGACGGTCTCGTACCGGACGAGGTGCCCGCGGAGACGTACGCGGCGGCGGCACTGCTGCGCCAGGCCTCCCTCGCGCCCGCCGACGGCTCCGGCTGGACCGATCCGTTCGCCGCCGCCGACGGCTGGCGCATGGGCGGTGAGCGGGCGTGGACGGCGCATCACCTGCGTGTGCCGGGCCACGAGCCGGTGACCGTGCGCGTGCGCAGCACCCCGGGCGGAGGCACGGAACTGCTGCTGCCGGGGGCGGACACGCCTCTGCGGGGGTCCGGGGGCGTGCCCCCGCGACCGGGGGACGAGCACCGGTTCACGTTCCTGCTCGACGGCGTCGCCCACACCTTCGCCGCCCTGCCGGACGGCACCTGGCTCGGCCGGGACGGCGACGCCTGGCACGTGCACGACCACGACCCGGTGGCCGCGTCCCTGAACCGCGCGGCGCGTTCCGGCGCCGACTCGCTGACCGCGCCGATGCCCGGCACGGTGACAGTGGTGAAGGTCGCCGTCGGCGACGAGGTGAGCGCGGGCCAGAGCCTGCTGGTGGTGGAGGCGATGAAGATGGAGCACGTCGTCTCCGCCCCGCACGCAGGGACGGTGACCGAGCTGGACGTGGCCCCGGGTACGACGGTCGCGATGGACCAGGTGCTGGCGGTCATCGCGCCCGCGGAGACACCTGCGGAGACGCCCGTGGAGCCATCCGTGGAGGCACCCGTGGAGCCGTCCGCAGAGAAGGAGACGGCATGAACGCCCCGGAACTGGGTCTGCCCATGGCCGTACCGGCCGAGGGGCTGCCCGCCCGCGTGCGGATCCACGAGGTCGGCGCGCGCGACGGACTGCAGAACGAGAAGGCGACCGTCCCGGCGGTGGTGAAGGCGGAGTTCATCCACCGCCTGGCCGGCACGGGCCTGACCACCATCGAGGCGACGAGCTTCGTCCACCCCGAGTGGGTGCCCCAGCTGGCGGACGCCGAGGAGCTGTTCCCGGCGGTCGCAGATCTGCCGGTGTCGCTGCCGGTCCTGGTGCCGAACGAGCGGGGTCTGGACCGCGCGCTGGCGCTGGGCGCCCGCCGGGTGGCGGTGTTCGCCAGTGCCACGGAGTCCTTCGCCCGGGCCAACCTCAACCGCACGGTGGACGAGGCGCTGGCGATGTTCGAACCGGTGGTGAGCCGGGCTAAGGCCGAGGGCGTCCACGTCCGCGGTTATCTGTCGATGTGCTTCGGCGACCCCTGGGAGGGCGCGGTCCCGGTCCCGCAGGTGGTGCGGGTCTGCCGGGCCCTGCTCGACATGGGCTGCGACGAACTGAGCCTGGGCGACACCATCGGGGTGGCCACCCCGGGGCATGTGACGGCCCTGCTCACCGCGCTCGCCGAAGCGGCCGTCCCCGTGTCCGCCCTGGGCGTCCACTTCCACGACACCTACGGCCAGGCCCTGTCCAACACGCTGGCCGCGCTCCAGCAGGGCGTCACCACGGTCGACGCCTCCGCCGGCGGGCTGGGCGGCTGCCCGTACGCGAAGTCCGCCACCGGCAACCTCGCCACCGAAGACCTCGTATGGATGCTGCGGGGTCTCGGCATCGAGACCGGGGTCGATCTCGGCCGTCTGGTCGCCACAAGCGTCTGGATGGCCGCCCACCTGGGCCGACAGAGCCCGTCCCGCACCGTCCGAGCCCTCTCCCACCAGGAGTCGTGAACGACCATGGACCACAAGCTCTCCCCCGAACTGGAAGAACTCCGCCGCACGGTGGAGGAGTTCGCGCACGATGTCGTCGCACCGAAGATCGGCGACTTCTACGAGCGGCACGAGTTCCCGTACGAGATCGTCCGGGAGATGGGCCGCATGGGCCTGTTCGGCCTGCCCTTCCCGGAGGAGTACGGCGGGATGGGCGGCGACTACCTGGCGCTGGGCCTGGCCCTGGAGGAACTGGCCCGGGTGGACTCGTCGGTGGCGATCACGCTCGAGGCCGGTGTCTCGCTGGGCGCGATGCCGATCCACCTCTTCGGCACCGAGGAGCAGAAGCGGGAGTGGCTGCCCCGGCTGTGCTCGGGCGAGATCCTGGGCGCGTTCGGGCTGACGGAGCCGGACGGCGGCAGTGACGCGGGCGCGACCCGCACGACGGCCCGCCTGGACGAGTCGACGGACGAGTGGGTGATCAACGGCACCAAGTGCTTCATCACCAACTCGGGCACGGACATCACGGGCCTGGTCACGGTCACGGCGGTCACCGGGCGCAAGCCGGACGGCGGGCCGTTGATCTCGGCGATCATCGTCCCGTCGGGCACTCCGGGCTTCACGGTGGCGGCCCCGTACTCGAAGGTGGGCTGGAACGCGTCGGACACGCGGGAGCTGTCGTTCCAGGACGTCCGCGTCCCGGCGGCGAACCTGCTGGGCGAAGAGGGCCGGGGCTACGCCCAGTTCCTGCGCATCCTCGACGAGGGCCGGATCGCCATCGCGGCGCTGGGCACGGGTCTCGCGCAGGGCTGTGTGGACGAGTCGGTGAAGTACGCCGGGGAGCGGCACGCGTTCGGCCGTCCGATCGGCGCCAACCAGGCCATTCAGTTCAAGATCGCCGACATGGAGATGAAGGCGCACACGGCCCGCCTGGCGTGGCGGGACGCGGCGAGCCGTCTGGTGGCCGGTGAGCCCTTCAAGAAGGAGGCGGCGGTGGCCAAGCTGTACTCCTCCACGGTCGCCGTGGACAACGCCCGCGACGCCACCCAGATCCACGGCGGCTACGGCTTCATGAACGAGTACCCGGTGGCCCGCATGTGGCGCGACTCCAAGATCCTGGAGATCGGCGAGGGCACGAGCGAGGTCCAGCGCATGCTGATCGCCCGGGAGTTGGGGCTGGCGGCGGGCTGACGGCGCGGAGCGGGCGGCCCGCACCCCTGGACAAACCGTGAGGTTAGGCTAACCTAAGCCTGGCTCCAGCCAGGGGCCCGCGGGCCCGCCCGCATCCACCTGCTCCGCACGCACGAAAGCAGACCCCGTCATGTCGAACGCCAGAACCGCCCGTTTCTCCCGTCGCGGCCTCCTCGCCGCCGGTGGCGCTCTCGGACTCGGTGCCGCGCTCGCGGCCTGCGGCGACGGGGACGCGAAAAGCGGCGGCTCGGACGCGCCGGGGGCCGCCGAGCCCAAGTCCGGCCCCTGGTCCTTCGAGGACGACCGCGGCACCACCGTGAAGCTGGACAAGGTCCCCGCGAACATCGTCGCGTTCACCGGTGTCGCCGCGGCCCTGTACGACTACGGCGTCCAGGTCAAGGGCGTCTTCGGCCCGACGAAGACCAAGGACGGCAAGGCCGACGTCCAGGCCGGCGACATGGACGTCAGCAAGGTGACCGTCCTCGGCAACGTCTGGGACCAGTTCAACGTCGAGAAGTACGCGACCCTCGCCCCCGAGCTCCTCGTCTCCACCACCTTCGACGACGCGGGCACCCTCTGGTACGTCCCCGAGGCCTCCAAGGAAAAGATCGCCAAGCTCGCGCCGAGCGTCGCCGTCTCCGTCTACGACCGCCAGTTGACCGCGCCGCTCGAGCGCATGTGGGAGCTGGCCGAGTCGCTGGGCGGCGACATGAAGGCCGCCGCGGTCGTCGACGCGAAGAAGCGCTTCGAGGCGGCGTCCGAGCGGCTGCGCAAGGCCGCCAAGGCCCACCCCGACATCAAGGTGATGGCCGGCTCGGCGAGCCCGGAGCTGTTCTACGTCTCCGGCACCGACCTCTCCGCCGACCTGGAGTACTTCAAGGCGCTCGGCGTGAACTTCGTCGAGCCGACCGAGGAGGCCAAGAAGCCGACCGGCGGCTGGTTCGAGAGCCTCAGCTGGGAGAACGTCGACAAGCACCAGGCCGACGTCATCATCATGGACGACCGCAGCTCGGCCATCCAGCCCGCCGACATCACCGAGGCGACCTGGAAGAAGCTCCCCGCGGTCAAGGCCGGTCAGGTCATCGCGCGTTCCGCCGAGCCGATCCTGTCCTACGACAAGTGCGCCCCGCTGCTCGACAACCTCGCCGAGGCCATCGAGAAGGCGAAGAAGGTCAGCTGACCGCCCCTGCCGGAATCTCCCCCGGGAGCCGCACATGGCCACCGCCGTAGCCGCCCCGTTCCGTCTCCCCTCCCTCCAGGTCGACGGAACGAGGCGGCTCGGTCCGTTTCCGACGCCGATCGGGCCCGGACGGGGCCGGGGGCACCGAAGCCCGACAACGGAACAACTGCGCGAACAGCGTTGGCCACAGCACCGGTTGAGCGCCCCCTACACCTCGTGGCGGCGTGATCACGGTCACGGCCGGAGCAGGAACAGAGTCGACCAACTTAGGCTAGGCTCACCTAAGTAAAAATGGGCCGCACCGCGGCGCGCGCCCCGCTCCCTCCCCGCACCGGACCATCCCCACCGGAGGCCCCCCCCATGCGCTCGCACCTGCTCAACGACACCACCGCGGAGCACTACCGCCGCTCCGTGACCGAAGGAGTCGAGCGGGTGGCAGCCAAACTCGCCACCACCGAACGCCCGTTCACCGGCGTCACGGTCGACGCCCTCGCCCCCGCCGTCGAGCGGATCGACCTCGACCGGCCGCTGCACGACACCACCGCGGCACTGGACGAACTGGAGGACGTCTACCTCCGGGACGCGGTCTACTTCCACCACCCCCGCTACCTCGCCCACCTCAACTGCCCGGTCGTCATCCCGGCCGTGCTCGGCGAGGCGGTGCTCTGTGCCGTCAACTCCTCCCTGGACACCTGGGACCAGTCGGTCGGCGGCACCCTCATCGAGCGGAAACTGATCGACTGGACGGCCGCCCGCATCGGCCTCGGGCCGTCCGCCGACGGGGTGTTCACCTCCGGCGGCACCCAGTCCAACCTCCAGGCGCTGCTGCTGGCCCGTGAGGAGGCCAAGACCGGCGACCTCGCGAAGCTGCGCGTCCTCGCCTCCGAGGTCAGCCACTTCAGCGTGCAGAAGTCCGCGAAACTGCTCGGCCTCGGCCCGGACGCGGTGGTGCCGGTCCCCGTCGACCACGACAAGCGGCTGCAGACCGTCGCCCTCGCCCGCGAGCTGGCGCGCTGCACCGAGGACGGCCTCGTCCCCATGGCCGTCGTCGCCACCGCCGGAAGCACCGACTTCGGCTCCATCGACCCGCTGCCCGAGATCGCCGAACTGTGCGCCCAGTACGGCGTCTGGATGCACGTGGACGCCGCCTACGGCTGCGGACTGCTCGCCTCGCTGAAGCACCGGGACCGGATCGACGGCATCGAACGCGCCGACTCGGTCACCGTCGACTACCACAAGTCCTTCTTCCAGCCCGTGAGTTCGTCGGCCGTGCTGGTCCGCGACGCGGCCACGCTGCGGCACGCCACCTACCACGCGGAGTACCTCAACCCGCGCCGCATGGTGACCGAGCGCATCCCCAACCAGGTCGACAAGTCCCTGCAGACCACCCGCCGCTTCGACGCGCTGAAACTGTGGATGACGCTGCGCGTGATGGGCGCCGACGGCATCGGCGGGCTCTTCGACGAGGTCTGCGACCTGGCCCACGAGGGCTGGAAGCTGCTCACCGCCGACCCGCGCTTCGACGTGGTCGTCGAACCGTCGTTGTCCACGCTCGTCTTCCGCTACGTCCCGGCCGCCGCCACCGACCCCGCCGAGATCGACCGGGCCAACCTCCACGCCCGCAAAGCCCTGTTCGCCTCCGGTGACGCGGTCGTCGCGGGCACCAAGGTGGCGGGACGCCACCACCTGAAGTTCACCCTGCTGAACCCCGAGACCACGACCGCCGACATCACCGCCGTCCTCGATCTGATCGCCGGCCACGCCGAGCAGTACCTGGGAGAGTCCCTTGACCGCGCTTCCTGAAGCCCCTGACACCGCCTACGACTTCGTGGGGATCGGGCTCGGCCCCTTCAACCTCGGCCTCGCCTGCCTCACCGAGCCCATCGGCGACCTGAACGGCGTCTTCCTGGAGTCCAAGCCGGACTTCGAGTGGCACGCCGGGATGTTCCTCGACGGCGCCCACCTCCAGACGCCGTTCATGTCGGACCTGGTCACGCTCGCCGACCCGACCTCCCCCTTCTCCTTCCTCAACTACCTGAAGGAGAAGGGCCGTCTGTACTCGTTCTACATCCGGGAGAACTTCTACCCGCTGCGCGTCGAGTACGACGACTACTGCCGCTGGGCCGCCGGCCGGCTGAGCGGCATCCGCTTCGGCACGACCGTCACCGAGGTGACGTACGACGAGAGCACCGAGCTGTACGCCGTACGGACCGGGACCGGTGACACCTACCGCGCCCGGCGGCTGGTGCTCGGCACCGGCACCGTGCCGTTCGTGCCCGAGCCGTGCCGCGGCCTGGACGGCGACCTGCTGCACACCGCCGAGTACATGCACCGCAAGGCGGAGCTGCGGCGGAAGGAGTCGATCACGGTCGTCGGCAGCGGGCAGAGCGCCGCCGAGATCTACTACGAGCTGCTGTCCGAGATCGACGTCCACGGCTACTCGCTCAACTGGGTCACCCGCTCCCCGCGGTTCTTCCCGCTGGAGTACACCAAGCTGACCCTGGAGATGACCTCCCCCGACTACATCGACTACTTCCGCGCGCTGCCCGAGGAGACCCGCTACCGGCTGGAGAAGCAGCAGAAGGGCCTGTTCAAGGGCATCAACTCCGACCTCGTCGACGCCATCTTCGACCTGCTGTACCAGAAGAACATCGAGAGCGGCGACCGCGCGGTCCCCACCCGGCTGCTCACCAACTCCTCGCTCGTCAGCGCCCGTCACGAGAACGGCGGGTACGCGCTCGGCTTCCACCAGGACGAGCAGGGCAAGGACTTCGAGCTGCGCACCGAGGGCCTGGTGCTGGCCACCGGCTACCACTACGAACCGCCGGCCTTCCTCGACCCCGTCCGCGACCGGCTCCGCTTCGACGGCCACGGCCGGTTCGACGTGGCCCGCAACTACGCCGTCGACGTGACCGGCCGGGGCGTGTTCCTGCAGAACGCAGGCGTCCACACACACAGCGTCACCAGCCCCGACCTGGGCATGGGCCCGTACCGCAACAGCTGCATCATCCGCGAACTGCTCGGCTCCGAGTACTACCCCGTGGAGAAGTCCATCGCCTTCCAGGAGTTCGCCGTATGAGCATCACCGACAGCGGCTACCGGTGCGCACTCGGCACCTTCACCGTCCGCCCGCTCGACCCGCTCCGGGACGCCGAACTGCTGCACTCCTGGGTCACCCACCCCAAGGCCGCGTTCTGGATGATGCAGGACGCCGAGCTCCAGGACGTCGAGCGCGAGTACATGAGGATCGCGGCCGACGAGCACCACCACGCCCACCTGGGGCTGCACGAGGGCCGGCCCGCCTTCCTGATGGAGTCGTACGACCCCGCCCACCGCGAGCTGGCCGGCCTGTACGAGCCGGAGCCCGGGGACGTCGGCATGCACTTCCTGGTCGCGCCCACCGACACCCCGGTGCACGGTTTCACCCGGTCCGTCATCACCGCCGTGCTGGCGCACCTCTTCCGGGACCCGGCCCTCCGGCGCGTCGTCGTCGAACCGGACGTGTCCAACAAGGCGGTGCACGCCCTGAACGAGGCCGTGGGCTTCGTCCCCGTACGCGAGATCGACAAGCCGGAGAAGAGGGCATTGCTGAGCTTCTGCACCCGCGAACAGTTCGCCGCGGCCACGGGGGTGGGCATATGAGCGCCGCCGACGCCGTGGACCACCTCACCCCCGAACGCTGGGAGACGGCCAACCGCCTGCTGATCCGCAAGGCGCTCGCCGAGTTCGCGCACGAGCGGCTGATCCACCCCGAGGAGACGGACGGGGGCGGCTACGTCGTACGCAGCGACGACGGCCTGACCGAGTACCGCTTCACCGCCGTCCGCCGCGCCCTGGACCACTGGCAGGTGGCCGCCGACTCCATCAGCCGGAACCGCGACGGGTCCGAACTCCCCCTCGCCGCACTGGACTTCTTCATCGAGTTGCACAAGTCGCTCGGGCTGAGCGACGAGGTCCTGCCGGTGTACCTGGAGGAGATCTCCTCCACCCTCTCCGGCACCTGCTACAAGCTCTCCAAGCCGCCGGTCACCTCGGCCGAGCTGGCCGGCGCCGGCTTCCAGGCCATAGAGACCGGCATGACCGAGGGCCACCCCTGCTTCGTCGCCAACAACGGGCGGCTCGGCTTCGGCATCCGGGAGTACCGCGCCTACGCGCCGGAGACGGCGAACCCGGTCCGGCTGGTGTGGCTGGCGGCGCACCGCTCGCGGGCGGCGTTCACGGCCGGCGTCGGCATCGAGTACGAGTCGTTCCTGCGGCAGGAGCTGGGCGAGGGCACCGTCGAGCGCTTCCACCGGACGCTCACCGGCCAGGGCCTCGACCCGGCCGACTACCTCCTCATCCCCGTCCACCCCTGGCAGTGGTGGAACAAGCTCACCGTCACCTTCGCCGCCGAGGTCGCCCGCCGCCACCTGGTGTGCCTCGGCGAGGGCGACGACGAGTACCTGGCCCAGCAGTCCGTCCGGACCTTCTTCAACCGGTCGAACCCCGAGAAGCACTATGTGAAGACGGCCCTGTCCGTCCTCAACATGGGCTTCATGCGCGGTCTTTCGGCCGCCTACATGGAGGCCACCCCGGCGATCAACGACTGGCTGGCGCGGCTGATCGAGAACGACCCGGTACTGCGCTCGACGGGGCTGACGATCATCCGGGAGCGGGCGGCGGTCGGCTACCGGCACCTGGAGTACGAGCAGGCCACCGACCGCCACTCGCCGTACCGCAAGATGCTGGCCGCGCTGTGGCGGGAGAGCCCGGTGCCCTCGCTGCGAGGCGGCGAGTCCCTCGCCACCATGGCCTCCCTGCTCCATGCGGACCACGAGGGGACGTCCTTCGCGGGCGCGCTGATCGAACGGTCCCGGCTCGCCCCCGCCGAGTGGCTGCGGCACTATCTGCGCGCCTACTACACCCCGCTGCTGCACAGTTTCTACGCCTACGACCTGGTGTTCATGCCGCACGGCGAGAACGTGGTCCTGGTGCTGGAGGACGGGGTGGTGCGGCGCGCGGTCTACAAGGACATCGCCGAGGAGATCGCGGTGCTGGACCCGGACGCGGTGCTGCCGCCGGAGGTCTCCCGCATCCGCGTGGAGGTGCCGGAGGACCAGAAGCTGCTGTCGGTCTTCACGGACGTCTTCGACTGCTTCTTCCGCTTCCTCGCCTCCGACCTCGCCTCCGCGGGCCTCCTGACCGAGGACGACTTCTGGCGGACGGTCGCGGAGATCACCCGCGAGTACCAGGCGTCGGTGCCCGAACTCGCCGACAAGTTCGCCCGGTACGACATGTTCGCCCCCGAGTTCGCGCTGTCCTGCCTCAACCGGCTCCAGCTGCGCGACAACCGGCAGATGGTCGACCTCGCGGACCCGTCCGGCGCGCTCCAGCTGGTCGGCACCCTGAAGAACCCCCTCGCGGGGCTCTGACCCGCCCGGCCGGGGCCGCCCTGAGGGGCGGCCCCGGCCGCCATGGGCGTCGGCAGGCAACCCGGTTGGCGCAGACAGCTCTCCCCCGATCCGGTGAAACAATCCCTCCCATGGCGGAAATCATCCAGAAGGACGGAACCTGGGCCTTCGACGGGACCACCCTGCGGCTGACTCCCGGACGGGACAAGAACGTCGGGCTGCTCCGCCGGACGCTGGGCGAACTGCTGGTCCCGCTCGGCGCGCTGGCGGGGATCTCGTTCGAGCAGGGCAGAAAGGCGGGGCGGCTCAGGCTGCGACTGCGCGAGGGCGCCGACCCTCCCCCACTGCCTGAACGGCGTGGGGGGACCCCCAGCTGCAGGCGTCCGGCGGCCGGCTCACCGACTCGCACGACCCGTACCAGCTGGTCGTGGAGTCCGACCGGTACGGCGTCGCCGAGTACTTCACCGACGAGGTCCGCAACGCCCTGCTGCTGGACCAGGTGCCCTCCGACCCGGTCCCGGAGTACCTGCTGCCCGGCCCGTCCGTACCGCTGTCCGCCTCCGCCGGGGACGGCTCGGTGAGCTTCGACGGGGAGCGGATCCGCCTGGAGTGGAACTGGAAGACGGAGGACGCCAAGTCCGCCGTCGGCACCCGCACCCTGGCGCTGACCGACATAGCCGCCGTGGAGTGGGTGCCGGCGACCGGACTGGAGAACGGCCACCTCCGTTTCGTCGTGCGCCACGCGCCCACCAAGGCCCCGGCCAAGTACGACCCCAACGCGGTAAAACTGTGGGGCTTCAAGAAGGACCCCCTGATGGCGCTCGTCGCCGCCGCCGTCCAGGCCCGCCTGCCCCACCCGGCCGCCAGGGACTCCACGCCCGCCCTCGTGCCCGACACCGCCCAAGGCCGTGCCGGGCACGAACGCCCGGCAGAACCGGAGGCCGCCCCCGGCACCTCCGCCGCCGCCTCCGAGGACGAGCACGACGCGCTGCTGCGCCGGCTGCGCGAGCTCGGCGAACTTCACCGCTCCGGCGTACTGACGGACGAGGAGTTCACCCTGGCCAAACAGGCGGTCCTCAAGCGCATGTGAACGCCCCCTGCCCGCAGCCACCGCCCACGGCAACCGTCCCGTCCGTCGACACTCCGTACGCTTTCCTGCCCGAAATCGGGCAGGATTCTTGCGCGAGCCTCCCCGTTACCTCAGGATCGTCGGGTGCACGACGAACTGGTCGATCATCTGACGCGGTCCACGCCCCTCAGCCGGGGCGAGGCGCTGCGCGTGGTCCAGGACGTGCTCGCCTACTTCGACGAGACGACCGAGGAGTACGTCCGTCGCCGTCACCGCGAGCTCCAGGCCCAGGGCCTGGTGAACGCGACGATCTTCGAACGGATCGAGGCGGATCTCAGATATCGCGCGGTGGCCCCGCCGGAGCTCTCGCTCCGGCAGCTGCGGCGCATCGTCTACGGCTAGGAACACACCCATATGTGCGGAATCGTCGGATACATCGGCAGGCGTGACGTCGCCCCTCTGCTGCTCGAAGGCCTGCAGCGCCTGGAGTACCGGGGGTACGACTCGGCGGGCATCGCCATCACGTCGCCGAAGGCCGCCGGACTGAGGACGGTCAAGGCCAAGGGCCGGGTGCGCGAGCTGGAGGCGAAGGTCCCGGCCCGTTTCAAGGGCACCACGGGCATCGCCCACACCCGCTGGGCCACCCACGGCGCCCCGTCCGACGTGAACGCCCACCCGCACCTGGACGCCGAGGGCCGGGTCGCCGTCGTCCACAACGGCATCATCGACAACGCCGCCGACCTGCGCCGCAAGCTGGAGGCGGACGGCGTCGAGTTCCTCTCGGAGACGGACACCGAGGTCCTCACCCACCTGATCGCCCGCTCGCAGGCCGAGAAGCTGGAGGACAAGGTCCGCGAGACGGTGCGGGTCATCGAGGGCACCTACGGCATCGCCGTGCTGCACGCCGACTTCCCGGACCGCATCGTGGTGGCCCGCAACGGTTCGCCCGTCGTGCTCGGCATCGGCGAGAAGGAGATGTTCGTCGCCTCGGACATAGCCGCCCTGGTCACCCACACCCGGCAGATCGTCACCCTCGACGACGGCGAGATGGCCACCCTCAAGGCCGACGACTTCCGCACCTACACCACCGAGGGCACCCGTACGACGGCCGAGCCGACCACCGTGGAGTGGGAGGCCGCCTCGTACGACATGGGCGGCCACGACACCTACATGCACAAGGAGATCCACGAGCAGGCCGAGGCCGTGGACCGGGTGCTGCGGGGCCGGATCGACGACCGTTTCTCCACGGTGCGCCTGGGCGGCCTGAACCTGGACGCCCGTGAGGCGCGCCGGATCCGCCGGGTGAAGATCCTCGGCTGCGGCACCTCGTACCACGCGGGGCTGATCGGGGCCCAGATGATCGAGGAGCTGGCCCGCATCCCGGCCGACGCCGAGCCGGCCTCCGAGTTCCGCTACCGCAACGCGGTCGTCGACCCCGACGCGTTGTACGTCGCGGTGTCCCAGTCCGGTGAGACGTACGACGTGCTGGCGGCGGTGCAGGAGCTGAAGCGCAAGGGCGCGCGGGTGCTGGGCGTGGTGAACGTCGTCGGTTCCGCGATCGCCCGGGAGGCGGACGGCGGCATGTACGTGCACGCCGGCCCCGAGGTCTGCGTGGTGTCCACGAAGTGCTTCACCAACACCACGGTCGCCTTCGCCCTCCTCGCCCTGCACCTGGGCCGCACCCGCGACCTGTCCGTGAGCGACGGCAAGCGGATCATCGAGGGGCTGCGCAGGCTGCCGGGGCAGATCACCGAGATCCTGGAGCAGGAGGAGGAGATCAGGAAGCTGGCCCTGCAGTACGCGGAGGCCCGTTCGATGCTCTTCATCGGCCGGGTCCGGGGCTACCCGGTGGCCCGTGAGGCGTCCCTGAAGCTCAAGGAGGTCTCCTACATCCACGCGGAGGCCTACCCGGCGTCCGAGCTCAAGCACGGCCCGCTGGCCCTGATCGAGCCCGCGCTGCCCACGGTGGCGATCGTCCCCGACGACGACCTGCTGGAGAAGAACCGCGCGGCCCTGGAGGAGATCAAGGCCCGCAGCGGCCCGATCATGGCCGTCGCCCACCGGGAGCAGGAGAAGGCCGACCACACCGTCGTCGTGCCGAAGAACGAGAACGAACTGGACCCCATCCTCATGGGCATCCCGCTGCAACTCCTCGCCTACCACACGGCGTTGGCCCTGGGCCGGGACATCGACAAGCCGCGGAACCTCGCCAAGTCGGTCACGGTCGAGTAGGTCCGCCCGGCGGGCCGGCGCCTCAGGGGATGACCACCACGGGGCGCTGGGCCCGCTTGGCGAGCCGGCCGGCGACGGAGCCGAAGATCCGGCCCACCAGGCCGTGGGTGGAGCCGACGACGATCGCGTCGGCCTCGTACTCCCGGCCGACCTCCTCGAGTTCGTGGCAGATGTCGCCGCCACGCTCGACCAGGATCCAGGGCACCTCGGTGAGGTGGTCCGCGCAGGCCAGCTCGAGGCCGAGGACCTCGGTGCGGTGGTCCGGGACGTCGACGAAGACCGGCGGCTCGCAGCCCGCCCACACCGTGGTCGGCAGCCGGTTGGCGACATGGACGATGATCAGCGCGGAGCCGAAGCGCCGGGCCATGCCGATCGCGTAGGCGAGGGCCCGCTCGCTGGAGGTGGAGCCGTCGAAGCCGACGACCACACCGTGCCGGAACGCGGGATCGCACGGATGGCGCGACTTTTCCGCGCCCAGAGGATCGGCCCCGAGCGGCTCGGCCGCCGTGGGGTCGGCGAGGGGTCGCTTACGATCCGCGGGTTCGAAGAATTCGTGACCGGCCATGGCTGTCTCGGCGTTGTGATCCTTGTGACGGGTGACGACAGGGTGCGTCGGAGCTGTGTCCGGGAATCATCTTCCCAACCCCATACCCCCAAGGGTACGGCGGTACGCGTCCTCAGCCCAGACTCCCGCCCGAGCTGGCCGACGGGTTTTCCGGAGCATGCCCGAGGGGGCGCCCGTCACGCAATGGTCGCTGCGCCGTACAGGCGGTTTGCACGGGGTGGACCGAGCCGCGGGAGTGCCACCGGGCGCCTTGGTTCCGGGGACCCGGGACCCCGGGACCCGGGGTTTCCTCCCGGAACCGCAGTGACCGGCACCCCTCCCGCGCGTCGACCCCCGTGAGCCGCGCCACAGGGAGCGCATCAGGTCCGGGCCCCGACCCGCCGCCGAGGCGGACCGCGCACCGGACTCCCGGGAAGCCTTCCCACCGGGAGCCCTCCCGGGCCCGATCACCGACGTGGTCCGCCCGACGGCGTTCGGCTCTCCGCCGGCGCCGGTCGCCCCGTTCCGGTGCGGTTCCGGTGCGATTCCGAGCGGGCGGCGCGGGACGGCGGGGATACACCGGTCACGTGACCGGTTTCCGCACCTGCGGGCGTATCTTTTCAGCCAACTTCCGCACCCTGTGCATCCCCTGCCGTGGCCACCCCCCAACCCTCGTTCGACCTGCATAAAAAGGGGTCGGCGCCCCCTGCGCACCCTATGGGGATTGGCCACCACGACAAGGCGCACTTCCCTGCACGGCCCACGAGTGCGACCCTTCGTGATCGAATGCTTCACGCCAAGTTGCCAAGTCGACAATGCGCCGGGACTGAACTGGCCACCCGGGCACGACGGGACACAGTAGATTCGATCTTGACTGTCTTACGGCGGGGGACTCGTGCAGGACCGAGGGGAAACGTGTTGGAGCGACAGACCCGAAAGGATCAGGGCGCCGCGACCACCGAGGGGGGCTTAGCAGTATGAGCCACGACTCCACTGCCGCGCCGGAGAGCGCGGCCCGGAAACTCACCGGGCGACGCCGCAAGGAGATCGTCGCCGTGCTGCTGTTCAGCGGCGGCCCCATCTTCGAGAGTTCCATACCGCTGTCGGTGTTCGGGATTGACCGCCAGGACGCCGGCGTACCGCGCTACCGACTGCTGGTGAGCGCCGGTGAGGGAGGCCCGCTGCGGACCACAGGGGGCCTCGAACTCACCGCGCCGCACGGCCTGGAGGCGATCGCCCGCGCGGGCACCGTCGTCGTGCCCGCCTGGCGTTCGATCACCTCGCCGCCACCGGACGACGCGCTCGAAGCGCTGCGCCGCGCCCACGAGGAGGGCGCCCGCATCGTCGGGCTGTGCACCGGCGCCTTCGTGCTCGCGGCGGCCGGCCTGCTGGACGGCCGTCCGGCGACCACCCACTGGATGTACGCGCCGACGCTGGCGAAACGCTATCCGTCGGTGCACGTCGATCCGCGCGAACTCTTCGTGGACGACGGCGACGTGCTGACGTCGGCGGGTACGGCGGCCGGAATCGACCTGTGCCTGCACATCGTGCGCACGGATCACGGCAACGAGGCGGCGGGGGCGCTCGCCCGGCGCCTCGTCGTCCCACCGCGCCGGACGGGCGGTCAGGAGCGCTATCTCGACAGGTCTTTACCCGAGGAGATCGGCGCCGACCCGCTCGCCGAGGTCGTCGCCTGGGCGCTGGAGCACCTCCACGAACAGTTCGACGTGGAGACGCTGGCGGCACGCGCGTACATGAGCCGTCGTACGTTCGACCGCCGCTTCCGCTCGCTGACCGGCAGTGCGCCGCTGCAGTGGCTGATCACCCAGCGGGTGCTGCAGGCCCAGCGCCTGCTGGAGACGTCGGACTACTCGGTGGACGAGGTCGCGGGCCGCTGCGGGTTCCGCTCACCGGTCGCGCTGCGGGGCCACTTCCGGCGCCAGCTGGGTTCGTCCCCGGCCGCCTACCGGGCCGCGTACCGCGCGCGACGCCCCCAGGCCGAGCGGAACCAGGGCGCCGACGGCTTCCCCAACACCCCGGGAGCCGTCCCGTCCGGCCCGGCGCACCAGCACGGGCACCCGGGACAGGCCGGCCCGGCGTCCACCGCACCGCACCCGGACAACCCCGTCCCGCACCAGTCCCGGCGTGCGGCGGCCGCGAGCACCCTGGGCGGGCCGTCCTCCCTGACGGCCTCGGCGGACCCGGGCCGTGAGGCGTACGTCCCCACGCGGGCGAGCCTGCCGGGGCAGCGCAGCGTGCCGTGAGGCGGACCTGAACGCCTGAGACGGGGCCGCCACGGGAATCGTCCGACGGGCCGGGCCGGAGACTCCAGTCTCCGGCCCGGCCCGTCTCTCTGCCCGCCCTCCGCCCGTTTTTCCCCGCCCTCCGCCCGGTTTCCGCCCGCATCACTCACCCGGTCCCCGACGGGTCACCTACGCTCCCGCGCGCCGTAAGGTGAGACATATGAACGATCGCATGGTGTGGATCGACTGCGAGATGACCGGCCTCTCGCTGTCCGACGACGCGCTCATCGAGGTGGCCGCCCTCGTCACCGACTCCGAGCTGAACGTGCTCGGCGACGGTGTGGACATCGTCATCCGCCCGCCGGAAGGGGCCCTGGAGACGATGCCGGAGGTGGTGCGTGAGATGCACACCGCGTCCGGGCTGCTCGCCGAGCTGGCGGACGGCACGACGCTCGAGGACGCCGAGCAGCGCGTCCTCGCCTATGTGAAGGAACACGTCAAGGAGCCCGGCAAGGCGCCCCTGTGCGGCAACTCCGTCGGCACGGACCGCGGATTCCTGCTGCGGGACATGCCGATGCTGGAGGACTACCTGCACTACCGCATCGTGGACGTGTCGAGCGTCAAGGAGCTGGCGCGCCGCTGGTACCCGAGGGCGTACTTCAACAGCCCCGAGAAGAACGGCAACCACCGCGCGCTGGCCGACATCCGCGAGTCCATCGCGGAGCTGCGCTACTACCGCGAGGCCGTCTTCGTACCGCAGCCCGGCCCCGACTCCGACACCGCGAAGAAGATCGCCGCCAAGCACGTCCTGCCTGCTCAGTAGGGGTGTGAGGCGGTCGTCCGAAGGGCGCAGCGAAACCCTGGCGCGAGCACCCCTTCGGACCAGGTACACTTTTTCTCGGCTGGTCGGGGAAGACACTGATCTTCACCGGTACCAGCCGTGGTGGGTGTAGCTCAGCTGGTAGAGCACCTGGTTGTGGTCCAGGATGTCGCGGGTTCAAGTCCCGTCACTCACCCTGAAAGATCAAGGGCCGGCCCGTGAGAACGGGCCGGCCCTTGATCTGTTTCACAGGCCTTGGGGGCAGGTGGCCTCCCCCGGGGCCCGGGGCCCACCTGCCCCGGGCCCCGCGGCCCGCCTCAGGACGAGGCGCGCTCCACCAGTTCCGTGGCCAGGACCACCTGACGTCGTTCCAGCCCGCGCGAGGCGGGCGGACGGCGGTCGGCGATCTCGGCGAGGAGGAGATCGATCATCCGGTGGCCCATCTCCTCTATGGGCTGGCGCACGCTGGTCAGCGGCGGGTCCATGTGGCGGGCGATGGCGGAGTCGTCGTAGCCGACCAGGGCCACGTCGTCGGGGATGCGGCGGCCCGCCTCGCGCAGCGCGTGCCGGGCGCCGGCGGCGGTCACGTCGGAGGCGGCGAAGACCGCGTCCAGGTCGGGACGGCGCTCCAGCAGGGCCGCCATCGCGTGCCGGCCGCCCTCCTCGGAGAAGTCGCCCGCCTCGATCAGCAGGTCGTCCACCTCGTGGCCCGCGTCCCGCAGGGCGTCACGGTAGCCGTCGACGCGCCGCTGGGCGCCGTACACGTCGAGGCGGCCGGTGATGTGGGCGATACGGCGCCGGCCCCGGCCGACGAGGTGCTCGACGGCCTGCCGGGCGCCGTCGTAGTTGTCCGAGTCGACCGAGGTCAGGGTCTCCGCGGCCGACCGGGGGCCGCTGATCACGGCCGGGATCTCCAGCCGGGCGAGCATGTCGGGCAGCGGGTCGTCGGCGTGCACGGAGACCAGCAGCACACCGTCCACGCGATGCGCGGCCAGATAGTCGGCGAGCCGCTGCCGCTCCCGGTCGCTGCCCGCGAAGATCAGCAGCAGCTGCATCTCGGTGTCGGAGAGCGCCGCCCCCACCCCGCGCAGCATGTCCGAGAAGTACGGTTCGGCGAAGAACCGGGTCTCCGGTTCGGGCACGACCAGCGCGATCGCGTCGGTGCGGTTGGCGGCCAGCGCGCGGGCGGCCGTGTTCGGGACGTAACCGAGCTCGGCGACGGCGGCCTCCACGGCGGCCCGGGTGGCGTCACTCACCCGGGGTGACCCGTTGATCACCCGGGAGACCGTGCCCCGGCCGACACCGGCGCGCGCCGCCACCTCTTCGAGGGTGGGCCGGCCGCCGCTGCGGCCCCGCGCTCCGTGGCTTGCCATCTGCGCCCCGCCTTCCGTCCCGTGTCACGCCGGCCTGCTGGCCTGGAATCTAACAGCCCCACCGGCGGCGGCGACCGCCGTCCGGACCTCGGGACACTCCCGGCGAGGACCGGGCGGCCGGCTAACGGGCCGATAACTGAAGGCAGTTCTCCGCGTTCGGTCCCTTGACACCCCCGCCCGGACCCGCGACTCTTCAACACATCACTTGTGGGAGCGCTCCCACGGTACCTGACACATACACAACCCGCACGTTCCCCGCCCGAGCCGCAGCACGCAACAGACGGGCCCGACAAAGCCGTCGGCCGGGGGGTCGGTACGTCAGGGCAACAGGAGGACGCAATGCGAGCACGTACCCTCCCCCTCTCTCGGCAGCGCACGGGCGGGGGGAAGCCCTTCACCCGCAAGGCACTGGCCGTCGCGGCCGTGGTGTCGCTGGGCACGGGGCTGCTGGCCGGCTGTGCCGACGACGGTGGAGACGGTGACTCCGATTCCTCGTCGGACGGCAAGGGCAAGACCACGATCACGCTGGGCCTGTTCGGCACCTTCGGCTTCAAGGAGGCCGGTCTCTACGCCGAGTACGAGAAGCTGAACCCGGACATCAAGATCGCCGAGAACGTCGTCGAGCGCAACGAGAACTACTACCCGGCGCTGCTCAACCACCTCACCACCAACAGCGGTCTGCAGGACGTCCAGGCCGTCGAAGTCGGCAACATCGCCGAGATCGTGGAGACCCAGGCCGGCAAGCTCGAGGACCTCTCCAAGGCCGAGGGCGTGAACAAGGGCGACTGGCTCGAGTGGAAGTGGGAGCAGGCCACCACCAAGGACGGCCAGACCGTCGGCCTGGGCACCGACATCGGCCCGATGGCGATCTGCTACCGCAAGGACCTGTTCGAGAAGGCGGGCCTGCCGACCGACCGCGAGGAGCTCGGCAAGCTGTGGGCCGGCGACTGGGCCAAGCTGATCGATGTGGGTGAGGACTACCAGAAGAAGGCGCCCAAGGGCACCACCTTCTTCGACTCCCCCGGCGGTCTGATGAGCGCCGTCCTCAGCAGTGAGGAGAAGCGGTTCTACGACTCCTCCGGCGAGGTCGTCTACAAGACCAACCCCGCCGTCAAGAAGGCCTTCGACATGACCGCGAAGGCCGCCGAGGACGGACTGGTCGGCGGCCAGACGCAGTTCCAGCCCTCGTGGGACCAGACGATCGCCAACAACAAGTTCGCCGCGATGTCCTGCCCGCCCTGGATGCTCGGCTACATCAAGGGCAAGTCCCAGCCGGACGCCGCGGGCAAGTGGGACGTGGCCCTGCCCCCCAAGGCCGGCAACTGGGGCGGCTCCTTCCTGACCGTGCCCAAGAGCGCCAAGAACGTCGAGGAGGCCAAGAAGCTCGTCGCCTGGCTGACCGCGCCCGAACAGCAGGCGAAGCTGTTCAAGGTGCAGGGCAGCTTCCCGAGCGCCCAGAGCATCTTCGACAGCCCCGAAGTGACCGACGCGGTGAACGACATGACCGGTGACGCCCCGATCGGTGAGATCTTCGCCGAGGCCGCCAAGCAGATCCCGGTCCAGGTCATCGGCCCGAAGGACCAGATCATCTCGCAGGGCCTGGCCGACAACGGCGTCATTCTGGTGACCAAGGGCAAGTCGCCGAAGGAAGCCTGGGAGACGGCCGTCAAGACCATCGACAACAACCTGGACAAGTGACCCGGATGTCCACCCGCCACGACACCGCCGCGTCCCCCGTCAAGGGGGGCGCGGCCCCGGGCCGCCCGCCCGGGGGCACCGCGTCCAAGAGCTCCGAGAGCTCCGAGGACAAGGAGGAGCGGCGCCGGCGGAAGCTGTCCCGCCGCTGGCAGCGCGACATGCGCTGGAGCCCGTACGCCTTCGTCGCGCCGTTCTTCCTGCTGTTCCTCGCCTTCGGCCTGTTCCCGCTGGTCTACACCGGCTGGGCCTCGCTGCACCAGGTGGAGCTGACCGCCCCGACCGACATGAACTGGGTCGGGCTGAAGAACTACACCCGGATCTTCGACGACGACTTCTTCTGGAACGCGGCGCGGAACACCCTGACCATCGGCATCATCTCGACCGTCCCGCAGTTGCTGATGGCGATGGGCATCGCCCACATCCTCAACTACAAGCTGCGCGCCTCGACCTTCTACCGGGTCGCGATGCTCGCCCCGTACGCCACCTCGATCGCCGCCGCCTCCCTGGTGTTCGTGCTGCTCTTCGGGCGTGACTACGGGATGGTCAACTGGGCGCTGGACCTCGTCGGGATCGACCCGGTCGCCTGGCAGGACGACAAGTGGCCCGGGCAGTTCGCCGTCTCGACGATCATCATCTGGCGCTGGACCGGTTACAACGCGCTGATCTACCTGGCCGCGATGCAGGCGATCCCGCAGGACCTGTACGAGTCGGCGGCGCTGGACGGCGCCAGCCGCTGGCAGCAGTTCCTGCACGTGACGCTGCCGTCGCTGCGCCCGACGATCCTGTTCACGGTGGTCGTCTCCACGATCGGCGCCAGCCAGGTCTTCGGCGAGCCGCTGCTGTTCGACCCCAACAAGGGCGCGTCCGGCGGTGCGGAGCACCAGTTCCAGACGCTCGGCCTGTACCTGTACGAACAGGGCTGGATCAACCAGCACCTGGGCCGTGCCTCGGCGATCGCCTGGATGATGTTCCTGATCCTGATCGTCATCGGCATCATCAACTACGTCATCTCGCGCCGGCTGCGCGCCAGCAGTTAAGGAGTTGTGGCCGTGACGACGACTGTGACGCCCCCACCCCCCGAGACCACGTCCGCCAAGGAGCAGCGGCGCTCCCGTCTGCCGAAGTCCGCGCGGGCCGGCGGCACCCTGCACGGCGGCCCGATCGCGTACGCGATCCTGATCGTGTTCACGATCGTCTCGTTGTTCCCGCTGGTGTGGACCGCGATCGCCGCCTCCCGGGACACCCAGCGCCTGGCGCAGACCCCGCCGCCGTTCTGGTTCGGCTCGAACCTGTTCAAGAACCTGGAGATCGCCTGGACCGAAGCCAACCTCGGTGAGGCGTTCCTCAACACCACGATCGTGGCGGGCATTTCGGCGGTGACCGTCGTCATCCTGTCGACGATCGCCGGATTCGCCTTCGCCAAGCTGCGCTTCCGGGGCCGGGGCGCGCTGATGCTGCTCGTGATCGGCACCATGATGGTCCCGCCGCAACTGAGCATCATCCCGCTGTACATGATGGTCGCCAAGCTGGACTGGACCGACCAGCTGCAGGCCGTGATCTTCCCGTCGCTGGTGAGCGCGTTCGGCGTGTTCTTCATGCGGCAGTACCTGCTCCAGGCGCTGCCGGACGAGATCATCGAGGCCGCACGGGTCGACGGCGCGAGCAGTTGGCGCGTGGTGTGGCACGTGGTGTTCCCGGCCGCGCGGCCGGCGATGGCCGTGCTCGGCATGCTGATGTTCGTGCAGACCTGGAACGACTTCCTGTGGCCGTTCCTCGTCCTGACCCAGTCCGGCAACCCGACCGTGCAGGTCGCGGTCGCGGGCCTCGGCCGCGGATTCACCCCGGACCAGTCCCTGATCATGGCGGGTGCCCTGCTGGGCACGCTGCCGCTGCTGCTGGTCTTCGCGGTCTTCGGCAAGCAGATCGTGGGCGGCATCATGCAGGGCGCGGTCAAGGGCTGACCCCCGTCTGCCGATGTCTCCCACCAGGGGGCCGGGTCACCGACGCCTCGGCCCCTGCTCGTCCCCTGCTCGTCCCCTGCTCGTCCCCGTGCCGCCCCTCGCTGTCCCCTCTTCCCCCTTCTCGCCTTTCTCGCCCTTCTCGCCCTTTTCCCCATCTCACCTCTGGTCCTGACTCGCAGGTCCCTCCACGACCGCCTATGGGAGCGCTTCCATGTCTGACTCCACCACGCCGGTGACCCCGGCGGCCTTCCCCCCCGCCTTCCTCTGGGGCGCCGCGACCTCCGCCTACCAGATCGAGGGCGCGGTGCGGGAGGACGGTCGTACGCCGTCCATCTGGGACACCTTCAGCCACACTCCGGGCAAGACCGCCGGCGGCGACACCGGTGACATCGCTGTCGACCACTACCACCGCTACCGCGACGACGTGGCGTTGATGGCGGAACTGGGCCTGGGCGCCTACCGCTTCTCCGTCGCCTGGCCCCGGGTGCAGCCGACCGGCCGCGGCCCGGCCGTCCAGCGCGGCCTGGACTTCTACCGCCGGCTGGTCGACGAGCTGCTGGCCCACGGCATCAAGCCGGCCGTCACCCTCTACCACTGGGACCTGCCGCAGGAGCTGGAGGACGCGGGCGGCTGGCCGGAGCGTGACACCGCGTACCGCTTCGCCGAGTACGCGCAGATCGTCGGTGAGGCGCTCGGCGACCGGGTGGAGCAGTGGATCACGCTCAACGAGCCGTGGTGCAGCGCGTTCCTGGGCTACGCCTCCGGCGTGCACGCGCCGGGCCGTACCGATCCGGCGGCCTCGCTGAGGGCCGCCCACCACCTGAACCTGGCCCACGGACTGGGCGCCAAGGCGCTGCGGTCCGTGATGCCGGCCCGCAACTCGATCGCGATCAGCCTCAACTCCGCGGTGGTCCGGCCCCTCTCCCCCGGCGACCCGGCGGACCTGGCGGCGGCGCGCAAGATCGACGACCTGGCCAACGGCATCTTCCACGGTCCGATCCTGAAGGGCGCCTACCCCGAATCGCTGCTGACGGCGACCTCGTCGCTGACGGACTGGTCGTGCGTCCAGGACGGCGACCTGGACCTGATCCACCAGCCGCTGGACGCACTGGGCCTCAACTACTACACGCCCACCCTGGTGTCGGCGGCGGACCCGGACGCGGAGGGATCGCGGGCCGACGGTCACGGGGCGAGCGAGCACTCGCCGTGGCCGGCCGCGGACGACGTGGCCTTCCACCAGGCGCCCGGGGAGCGCACCGAGATGGGCTGGTCCGTCGACCCGAGCGGGCTGCACGAGCTGATCATGCGGTACACCCGGGATGCTCCCGGCCTGCCGCTCTACGTCACCGAGAACGGCGCCGCCTACGACGACAAGCCCGGCGCCGACGGCACGGTGCACGACCCGGAGCGGATCGCCTACCTGCACGGCCATCTCGCCGCGGTCCGCCGGGCCATCACCGACGGCGCGGACGTGCGCGGCTACTACCTGTGGTCCCTGCTGGACAACTTCGAGTGGGCGTACGGCTACGAGAAGCGCTTCGGCGCGGTCCACGTCGACTACGCGTCCCAGGAGCGGACCCCGAAGGCCAGCGCCCTCTGGTACAGCCGGGCGGCCAAGTCGGGCGCCCTGCCGGGGCCGGAGGCCGTCTGACCTTCCCGGAAACGGGGGAACGGGGGGAGCCGGGGGAGCGGGGCACGGTGCTCTGGGGGAGGGCCGCGCCCCGTCGGCCGGTCCGTCCCGTGGATCAGGAGCGGATCAGGACCTGAAGGTCGGTGTCAGCCGGCCGGGACGGCGGCGGCGCACGGCCCCCCGGTGGCCTCGTCCCCGCCCGTACGGTCTCCGGGGAGTCCCCTCCCGGCCGTCGAGCTGGATCCAGACGCGCACCTCGGTCCCGCCGAGCACCGACGAGCCGATCCGTACGTCCCCGCCGGTGGCCTCCGCGAGCCGGCGCACGATGTCCAGGCCGAGGCCGGTGGAGCCGTCGCTGCCGGAGCCCCGGCCGCGGGCCATCGCCGCCTCCGGGTCGGGTATGCCGGGGCCCGCGTCGGAGACGAGCACGATCACCGCGTCCTCGCCGTTGTGCAGGTCGACGGCGAAGGCGGTGCCCTCGGCGGTGTGCCGGAACACGTTGCCGAGCAGGGCGTCGAGGGCGGCGGCCAGATCGGCGCGGGCCACGGGGATGCGGACCGGGCCGTCCGCTCCGGCCACCCGCCACTTGCGGCCCTCGTCCTCGGCGAGCGCCGACCAGAACGCCATCCGTTCCCGGACCACTTCGGCCGCGTCGCAGCCTGCGCCGGGGCCGGCCGCGGCCGTCTGCGGTTTGGCCTCCCGCGCGGTGCGGATGATGGTGTCGACCTCGCGCTCCAGCTGCTCGACCGCCGCACGGGTCTGCTCGGCGGCCGGTCCGTCGCCGAGGGAGGCGGCGTTCAGCCGCAGCACGGTCAGCGGGGTGCGCAGCCGGTGGGACAGGTCGGCGGCCAGTTCCCTTTCGTTGGCGAGGAGTTGGACGACCTGGTCGGCCATGGAGTTGAACGCCACGGCCGCCAGCCGCAGTTCGGTCGGCCCCTTCTCGGGCACCCGTGCGCCCAGCTTGCCCTCCCCCAGTTCGTGCGCCCCCTCGACCAGCCGCTGCGCGGGCCGCACCATCCGCACGCCCAGCCGGTCGGCGACCGCGACCGAGCCGAGGACGAGGGCGACGCCGACCGCCGCGAGCACCGCCCAAGCCGTGCCCACCCCGTTGGTGACCTCGGACTCGGGGACGAACACCTCGACCACGGCGATCTCACCGGTGCTGAGCGCGACCGGCTGGAGCAGCGTCGAGCCGCCGGACACCTTGGAGGTGGAGGCCCGCCCCAGTTTCCGTACCGCCTCGATGTCCTCGGCGGTGGCGCGGCGGCGCCCGATGTCGAGGGGCTCGGCATCGGCGCCGACGGGTATGTGCACGGCCATCGCCGCGTCGGACCCGGCGGAGGCGACGACGCGTTCGAGCTGGTCGCGGTCGGTGGTGATGGACAGCGCGGGAGCGACCGCCGCGGCTTCCCGTTCGGCGTTGGAGAAGGCGCGGTCGCGGGCCATCTCGCGGATGACGAGGCCGAGCGGGACCGCGAAGGCGATCACGACCATCGCGGTCACCGCCACCGACACCTTCACCAGGGCCCATCTCATCGCGGTGACTCCGCCGCGGGCAGTCCCGCGGCCGGGGGTTCCAGTTTCACGCCGACGCCCCGCAGGGTGTGCAGATAGCGCGGCCGGGCGGCGGTCTCGCCCAACTTCCGCCGCAGCCAGGAAAGATGGACGTCTATGGTCTGGTCGTCGCCGTAGGACTGCTGCCACACCTCGGCGAGGAGTTCCCTGCGGGGGACGACGACTCCGGGCCGCCCTGCCAGGAAGGCGAGCAGGTCGAACTCCCGCCGGGTGAGGTCCAGTCGGGCGCCGTCCAGTTCGGCTTGGCGGCGCAGCGGGTCGACGGTCAGCCCGCCGACCCGGAGCACCGGGGACGGCGCCTCCTCCCCCGCGCGGGAACGGGCCCGGCGCAGTACGGCCGCCATCCGGGCCGACAGGTGCTCCACCGAGAAGGGCTTGGTCAGGTAGTCGTCCGCGCCGGCGTTCAACAGCCGTACGATCTCCGCCTCGTCGTCCCGCGCGGTGGCGATGATCACCGGCACGTCCGTGATGCCGCGCAGCATCTTCAGCGCCTCGGAGCCGTCGAGATCGGGCAGTCCGAGGTCCAGGACGACGACGTCGAAACGGAAGTGGGCGACCTCGCGCAGCGCCTCCAGCGCCGTCCCGACGCTGCGCACCAGGTGTGCGGCATCGGTCAGTTGCCGGATGAGCGCCGAGCGTACGAAGGGGTCGTCCTCGACTACGAGAACACGTGCCATGGGCGGCACCGTACGCCATGCCGGGCGGCTCGGTGCGGGCCTGTGGACAACTCCGGACACCGCCGCGGGCGCGACACGTGCGGGGCGGGTGGGGCAGTATGGGCCGACGATGCGCAGAGGACTCGTACACGTACTGGCCTGGCTGCTCGCCACGGGCGCGGCGGTCACGCTGTCGTGGTGGGGTGTGGACACGGTGATGGCGGGCACGGCCTACGACCCGCCCCGCGCGCTGCCCGTCACGGCGGCCGACGCCACGGCGCAGGAGTCGAGGCCGGTGTCGTCCTCGACCCGGCGCCCGACCGACGCGGAAGCACCGGAAGCCGCCGATGACGCGGCGGACGCCGGGGACTCGAAGGACGCGCAGGCCCCGAAGGGCTCCGAGAACTCCAAAGGCTCCGAGAACTCCGAGGACACAGCCGCGGACGCGGGCGGTGCGCAGGACGCGCAGCAGCGGGAGTCGGTGGGCGGACCCGACGGGGTCTCCCCCGACCCCGCTCCGGGCGGGGCCGCCCCCGCGCCGGCCGACCCCGCTCCGGCCACCTCCGGCGAGGTCAAGGCGTACGACACCGGGGGCGGCCGGGCGGTCTTCGACCTCGGTGAGAGCTCCGCCTCACTGGTGTCGGCGACGCCCGGGGCGGGCTGGTCGATGCAGGTGTGGAAGACGGAGTCGTGGATCCGGGTGGAGTTCGCGGCGGACGCGGACCGGGTGTCGGTCTTCTGCACCTGGCACGACGGCCCGCCGCGCGTGGAGATCAACGACTACTGACCGGGCGGCCCGGCCCCCTCGCGCCCCTCACCCCTCACCGGAACACCGGCGTCACCGGAACACCGACGGTGGCGGCGCCGGGGAGTCGACCGCCGCCAGGTCGCCGACCGGGGCGGCCCCGCCGGTGAAGTCCCTGAGCTCCCGCCCGTGTTGGACTCTCCCGGGGTGCGGGTCGGAGGCGGCGCGGCGGGTCAGCTCGGCGATCGGCAGGGGCACGTCGGAGGCGACCAGCACGGAGTTGCCGAAGCGTCTGCCGCGCAGCACCGCCGGGTCGGCGATCAGCGCGAGTTCGGTGAACCGGGCGGCGGCGGTGGCGATCTGGCCGCGCAGATGGGCCAGCGGCGGCCCGTCGGCGAGGTTGGCGACGTAGACCCCGCCGGGGGCGAGGGCCCTGCGGACGTCGTCCAGGAACTCGGTCGAGGTCAGGTGGGCGGGGGTGCGGGCCCCGCTGAACACGTCGGCGACGACGAGGTCGGCCCATCCGTCCCGCACCTTCGCGAGCCCTTCCCGGGCGTCCACCGAGCGCACCCTGATCCGCGCCCCGGGGTCCAGGGGCAGTTCCCGGCGGACCAGTTGCACCAGTTGCGCGTCCCGTTCGACGACCTGCTGGGTGGAACGGGGCCGGGTGGCGGCGACGTACCGGGCGAGGGTGAACGCGCCGCCGCCGAGATGCACCGCCTGCACGGGCCGGCCGGCCGGCCCGGCGGTGTCGATGACGTGTCCAATCCGCCGCTGGTACTCGAAGGAGAGGTACGCCGGATCGTCCAGGTCGACGTGCGACTGCGGGGCGTCGTCGATCAGCAGCGTCCAGGCCCTCGGCCGTTCCCGGTCGGGGACGAGCCGGGCGAGCCCTCCGTCGACGCTCTCGACGACGGCTTCGACGGCGGCCCGCCCGCGTCCGGAGTTCCTGGACCTTCCCATGGAGGCATTGTCTCAACCCGCCCCGCACCGGACCCGGTCACCCCGAGCACCGCGCGCATCCCGGCCCGGCGGGCTCAGCGGCAGCCGTCCGCCACCTCGAGCAGGCGTCGTGCCTCGCCCAGCGCCTCCCGCAGGACCGCGGGATCGGTGGCGAGGCCGGCGTCGTCCTCGGGCGGCAGCAGCCAGTCCGAGCCCTCCACCGGCGGCCCCTCGGGCGCCAGGCCCAGTCCTCGGCCGTCGGTCTCCGTACAGGTGCTGCCCGGCACGTCCCACGCCGCGGCCGTCCCCGGCGGCACCAGGAACCCGAGGGTGCTCCCGCCGTCGCCGTGCAGTACGGGCCCCACCGCGTCCCCCGCCCCGGCCGCGCCACGCCGGAGGATGTCCACCGCCTCCAGACCCTGCCGGGCCGGAACCGTCACCACGTCGCAACAGCCCGGCAGCCCGCCCGGCAGTCCGCCCGACGGCGTTCGGGGTTCACTGCTCCGGCTGGTCACCATCCCGGCCTCCACGTTCCGCCTCCACCACACACGGGGTTCAACGCGGCGGACCGTTCCGGGCTACGGCGAAACCCAATAGCACAGAATGGCAGTTCATGGCGGATCGCGGACGAGATATCCGGTTTGTGGCCAAACTTTGCGTGGCGACTCCGTCACAGCAGGTACGTTCTTGCCCGCCGGCAACAGAGCGGCTCGACGGATGGACCGCTCTGCTTCCGGCATGGTTCGACGGTTCGCAGAGAGGACCCGGCCATGGCGTCGTCAACGGTGCCCTCGTCCCAGCCCGACCGGCCACTGCGGCCGAACCTCGTCTTCCGGCAACTGCGCGGAACGCGCTCGCCGGCCGAGTTCGCCGCGTCGGTCCGCAAGGCCGCTCGCGAGATAGGCGAGCGGGTCAGCTGTGACGCGCGGTACGTGCATCGGGTGGAGGCAGGCGAGATCCGCTGCCCCAACTACGCCTATGAACGGGTGTTCCTGCACATGTTCCCCGGCCGCACGCTGACCGACCTGGGCTTCGCGCCCCGCGCGTCGGTCCGCGGGCGCCGGGCGCGGGACGACGGGGACACTCCCCCGGCGCCCGGCGCGGCCCCGGCACTCGTCACCAGTGAGACCGGCGGGGCCCCTGAGCCGTATGACACACAGAACCCGTACGACTCGCACCACCCGTACCACACGCACCACAACTACGAGGAGAGCGACGTGCTGCGTCGCGCATTCATGACCGGCGGGGGCGCCACGGTGGCCGCCGCCTCACTGGGCCCACTCGCCCTGGCCCCGGACGCCTCGGCGGCACAGCGCGCCGTGCGCCGCCCCGGGGCGAGCGACGCGGGTGCCCTGGAAGACGCCGTCCGCCGGATCAGGCTGCTCGACGACCGGCACGGCGCCGACGGCCTCTACCGGCGGGCGGCGGCACCGCTGCGCGCCGCCTACGCCCTGCTCGACGCCGGGGCGACCCGGCAGCGGACGGCGGACCGGCTGTACGCCGGCGCCGGTGAACTGGCCATCTCGGTGGGCTGGCTGGCGCACGACTCCGGCCGGTTCGACGACGCCCGCTCGCACTACGCGGAGGCACTGGCGACCGCGCGGGTGACCGGGGACCCGGGGCTGGAGGCGCACGCCTTCTGCAACACGGCGTTCCTCGCCCGGGACTCGGGCCGCCCCCGGGAGGCGGTGCGGGCGGCGCAGGCCGCGCAGCGGGCCGCCCGCCCGCTCGGCTCCGCCCGGCTGATGTCCCTGCTGGCGCTGCGCGAGGCGGGCGGCTGGGCCGGGCTCGCCGACCGGTCCGGCTGCGAACAGGCACTGGCCCGTGCGCAGGCCTACTTCGACCGCGGCCCCGCACCGGCCGACCCCGAGTGGATGACCTTCTACGGGGAGGCCGAACTGGAGGGCCTGGAGGCCCAGTGCTGGTCGACCCTGGGCGACTGGCCGCGGGCGGCCCGGCACGCGCGGCGGGCCGCCGAACTCCAGAACCCGCACTTCACCCGCAACATCGCGCTGTACACGGCGGAACTGGCGGACGACCTGGCCCGCGGCGGGCACCCGGACGAGGCGGCGGCCGCGGGGATGCGGGTGCTGGACCTGCTGTCCGAGGTCCAGTCGTCCCGGGTCCGCACGATACTGGCGGGCACGGCCCGCGTACTCCTCCCGCACCGCCGCACCTCGGACGTGTCGGCCTTCCTGGACCGCCACGACTCCCTCCCCCGCATGACGTGACCGCCCCCGGGCCGGCGTCAGGTCCGGGTCGGCGTCAGGCCCGGGTCGGCGTCAGGCCCGGGTCGGCGTCAGGCCCGGGCCGGCACCGGGCCGACTCACCCCGCCAGGTGACCCAGGTCGTTCCAGCTCTCGACGGCCGGCTCCCCGTACGCCCAGCCCAGGACCGACAGTGACGTCGGGTTGAGGCGGATGCGGGCCGCGAAGTCGAGCGGCAGCCCCAGCCAGCGGGCGCCGATCGAGCGCAGGATGTGCCCGTGGGCGAAGACCAGCACGTCCCGGTCGGCGGAGCGCGCCCAGGCGACCACCTCGTCCGCGCGGGCCGTCACCTCGGCGAGGGTCTCCCCCTCGGGCACGCCGTGGCGCCAGATCAGCCAGTCGGGGCGGTCCGCCCGTATCTCGTCGGGGGTCATGCCCTCGTACGCCCCGTAGTGCCACTCCATGAGGGCGTCCCAGGTCTGCGCGCGCTCGCCGAACCCGGCGAGTTCACAGGTCTCCCGCGCGCGTACCAGCGGACTGGTGCGCACCTCGACGCCCGGCAGCCCGTCGTACGGCGGCCGGTGCAGGCGCTCACCGAGCAGCTTGGCGCCCTGCCGCCCCTCGTCCAGGAGCGGCACGTCGGTCCTGCCGGTGTGCTTGCCGGACAACGACCATGCGGTCTGTCCGTGCCGGGCCAGCAGGATGCGCGGTGCCATGAGAGACCTTCCGGGAGAAATCGGGGGGCGGAACCCCTCCATCATCGCGCACCCCGGGGTGGGGCAACCCGGCGGGCGATCTCAGCGTCTATCAGGGCCGAAGGCACCTCATGAGGGGCGCGAGTACGCCTAGAGTGGCTGATCGGATCGCCGTGGGGGCGGGAGTGAGCGTGAAGGGGGAGGGCGATCGGATGCCGCACACCGAGACACCGGGTACCGAAGGGGCCCCGGCGATCCGGCTGCGCTGGTGGACCGAGCTGCCGCTGATCCTCCTCGTGTACGCCTGCTACTCGGCGGGGCGCCTGGTCGTCCGGGGCGACGTCGCCGACGCCGTGGACCACGGACTGGCGATACTCCGCATCGAGCAGGCGCTTCACCTCAACGCCGAGCACCCGCTCAACCGGCTGTTCACACGCGAGCCGTGGCTGGGCATACCGGCCGACTTCTGGTACGCGTCGCTGCACTACCTGGTGACGCCCGCGCTCCTGGTCTGGCTGTTCCGCTCCCACGCGGTGCGCTACCGCGCCGCCCGCACCTGGCTGATGACGTCCACCTTCATCGGGCTGATCGGCTTCACCCTGCTGCCCACCTGCCCGCCCAGACTGCTCGACGCGAGCCACGGCTTCGTCGACACCATGGCCCAGTACAGCTCCTACGGCTGGTGGGCCGGTGAGGCCAGCGCCCCGCGGGGCCTGGGCGGGCTGACCAACCAGTACGCGGCGATGCCGAGCCTGCATGTGGGCTGGGCCCTGTGGTGCGGTGTGGTTCTGTGGCGGATCGGCGGACCGCAGACGGCGAGGTCGGCGAAAGCCGCAAAGGCCGCGAGGACGGCCGCCGTCGTCTATCCGCTGGTGACGGTCGTCGTGGTGATGGGCACCGCCAACCACTACTTCCTGGACGCGGTCGCGGGTGCCGTCGTGATGGGCGCCGGGCTGCTGCTCGCCCCCTTCGTGACGCGGTGCACGGACCGGGTGAGGGCCCGTCTGCTGCCGCGCCCGGCGCCGGTCCCGGGGGCCTCTTCCGTCCCGGGTTCCCCGATTGTCAGTGCCGGATGCCAGACTTCCGCGGGTGAGCAATTCCCACGACAGCGGCCACGGCAGCGGCAGTTCGAGCCACGGTCCGCCCCGGAAACCGAGCCGGGCGGCGCTCCCCCCTCCGACCGGGGGGAAGGAGCCCAGGCCGCTCCGGCACCGGCTCGCTGAGCTGCGCGGTCCGGACGTGTCGGCGAAGGCGCTGGACGCACGCGCCCTGGCCGCCCTGGCCGCCAACCCGGGCTGCGCGCGCCGCGCGATCCTCGACGGCGCGGGCGTGGACAAGGCGAGACTGGCGGGCGCGCTGGGCTCGCCCTCGGTCTTCGGCCAGTCCCAGTTCGCGTTCGTCCGGGGCAACGCGTTCGAGGCCCGGGTCAAGGCGGACGGCGGTACGGAACTGCTGCGGCTCGTCCACGAGAAGCTGGACCGCTCCGCGGAACCGCCCGCCGGCGCGCGGGTGCCGGACCTGACCGCGTCCGGCCCCCGGGGGCGCGCCGCGCGCACGGAGTTGGCGCTGGACGAGGCCGCACGGGCGCGGGACGGGTGGACACTGCTCGACCATCCCCTGCTCGCGCTGGACGTCGCGGGCTCGCCCGCCTTCCTGGAACCGGACGCGGTGGTGGTGCACCCGGACGGCAGCTGGACGGTCGTGGAGATCAAGTCCTTCCCCATGCTGGATGGGGCGGCGGACCCGGCGAAGGTCGGCGCGGCGGCCCGGCAGGCGGCGGTGTACGTGCTGGCCCTGGAGGAGGTCGCCGCCCGCCTCACCGCCGTCCCGGCCCCCCGCGTGCGGCACAGGATCCTGCTGGTGTGCCCGAAGGACTTCTCCAACCTGCCGACCGCGTCCGCCGTGGACGTGCGCAAGCAGCGCGCGGTGACCGCCCGCCAGTTGGCCCGGCTCACCCGGATCGAGGACATCGCCGGCGCGCTCCCCGAGGGCACCTGTTTCGCACCCGAGCTGCCCCGCGAGCGGCTCACGGCGGCCGTGGAGTCGGTCCCGGCGAGCTACGCGCCGGAGTGCCTGTCCGCGTGCGAGCTGGCCTTCCACTGCCGGGACCGTTCCCGCGCGCAGGGCGCGGTGACCTCCCTGGGCCGCCCGGTGCGCGCCGAACTGGGCGGTCTGACGACGGTCGAGGACGTGCTGGCGGCGGCCCGCGGCGAGGCCGGAGATCCCGACGATCCGACGGTGGCCGCCCTGCGCAGGGCGGCGGCGCTGCGGGCGGAGGCCCTCACCGACGCACGGGTCCCCGCCGACGCGCAGTCCCTCACCGGCCGCCCGGAGGTGGCCCCTTGTCGCTGATCGCCACCCTGGCCCGCCTCGAGGCCGTCAGCACCGGCCGCGCCCAGCCCGCCGCCACCGTCCGGCACCGGCACCTGTCCGAGCGGCCGCTGGTGTTCGTGCCGCTGATCACCGCCGGTGAGGCGGGCGCCCCGCTCGGCGCGCTGGTGGGCACCGACCGGGACGCACCGCGGCTGCTGGCCGTGCCGCAGCCGCGCGACCGGGACCTCAGATTCGCGTTCCTGGCCGAACTGGCCGACGTGGTCCTGCCGTACGTGGACGGCTGCGCCGAGGCGGTGGAGACCGCGGAACGCGGCGAGACCGACCCGGAGACCGGAAAGCGGGTCAAGGTCGAGGTCGAGCTGTGCGCGGACGCGCCGCAGCTGATCGTGCCGAGCCGGGCCGGCGTCGACCTCGTACGGCTCCTCGGCCGTTCCACGCGGTTCCGGCGCACGGCGGAGCAGGATCCGGAAGCGCCCTTCCCGGCGCCGCCCCGGGTGCCGTTGCTGGGGCGGTGGCTGACCCACTTCGGGGAGCGGGCCCGGGTGCCCGGCTCGTCGCTCCTGACCGCCATGACGGATCTGCTGGGCCGGCACTGGGCGACCGGCCAGTCCACGTTGGAGGACCAGCACCTGGGGGCGCTGCTCGCCTGGATCGACCCGCCCGAGGGACGCTCCGGGGCCGAGGCGGCGCAGGAGGCGGAGCTGGCGCGGGACGCCGGCGGACAGTTGCTGTGTCCGCCCGCGGGCCCGGCGACCGACCCCGCGTTCGACAACAAGCTGCTCGCCCCGGCCGTCGAGCGGTACGACCGCGCCCGCAGCGCGCTCGCCGCCGCGGAGGACGGTCTGCAGGCCGACGACCGGCTCGGCGCGCTGGCCGCCGCCGAGCGGGAGATCCGCGCGCTGGTGGAAAGCCGTACGCGACCCACCTGGGACGCGGTGTGGCGGGGCCTGGACCTGCTGCGCGCGCTGCCGGAGGGTGCGCGCGTCGAGGAGCGGTGGACGCGTGACCGCTGGTCGTTCACCGGTCACCGGGACCGGGTGCTGGCCGGTGAGCCGCCGCAGCCGCGCCGCGACGACGCGGTGACGGCGGCCAACAAGCTCGCCACGCGCGAGCGGGAGCAGGCCCGGCTGGAGGCCCAGGAGGCCCTGGACGACCCGTTGGTGATGGCGGGCCGACGGCTGTCCGGGGAGGCGTTCGCGGGCGAGGTCGTCGATGTGGTCATGGCGTACAGCGAGAGCAAGCGGCCGAGCCCCCGCCCGCTGGTCACCGTCCGGACGGACGACCGCCCGTACCTGGGTGAGCGGGCCAGGGTGTACCGCTCGCTGGGCGGGAAGCCGCAGACGGCCGAGTTCGTCGCCGTGGAGACTGTAGAGGCTGTAGAGGCCACAGCGACCGGGGAAGCGGGCGGGTCCCTGCTCGTCCTGCGGATCCTGGACAAGATGGGCCGCGGCAAGGAGCCCGAGGCGGGTTCGGTGCCGGAGAAGGGCGACCGGCTCTGCTTCACGCTGTTCGAGCACGAACCGCGCGGCGGGGCGAAGCTCCCCGATCCGGAGGAGACCCCGTGGACCCACGGCGGCCCGCCCGGCGCCGCGACCGCCGCACCGGAGGCCGCCGACCCGGTGACCGAGGAGGACGTCCTGTGACCACCGAGGCCGTGACCCCCGAAGCCGCGACCACTGCGGCCGTGCCCCCCGAGGCGGGCTTCGCCCCCGGCGCGGCGGCCGCCCGTGCCACCGACGCGATCCTGCGCGACACGCTGCACGGCACCGCGCGCGGTGTGGTCGTCGACTCCCCGCCCGGTGCCGGAAAGTCCACGCTGGTGGTCCGCGCGGCGCTGGAACTGGCCGAGGCGGGGCGCCCGTTGATGGTGGTGGCGCAGACCAACGCGCAGGTCGACGACCTGGTCCTGCGGCTCGCCGAGAAGAACCCGGACCTGCCGGTCGGCCGGCTGCACAGCAGCGACACCGACCCGTACGACAAGGCGCTGGACGAGCTGGAGAACGTCCGCAAGTCGGCGAAGGCTGCCGATCTCGCCGGGCTCGACGTGGTCATCTCCACGGCCGCCAAGTGGGCGCACGTCAAGGGCGTCGAACCGTGGGCGCACGCGATCGTCGACGAGGCGTACCAGATGCGCTCGGACGCGCTGCTCGCCGTGGCGGGGCTGTTCGAGCGGGCGCTGTTCGTGGGCGATCCGGGGCAGTTGGACCCGTTCTCGATCGTGGGCGGCGAGCAGTGGGCGGGCCTTTCCTACGACCCGTCCGCGTCCGCGGTGACGACCCTGCTCGCCCACAATCCCGAGCTGCCGCAGCACCGTCTGCCGGTGTCGTGGCGGCTGCCCGCCTCGGCGGCGCCCCTGGTGTCGGACGCGTTCTACCCGTACACGCCGTTCCGCAGCGGCACCGGCCCCGGCGACCGGCGGCTCACCCTCGGCGTCCCGTCGGACGGCTCGGGTCCGGACCGGGTGATCGACGAGGCCGCCGAGTCCGGCTGGGGCCTGCTGGAGCTGCCCGCCCGGCACACCCCGCGCACCGACCCGGAGGCGGTCCGGGCGGTGGCCCTGGTCGTCCGCCGGCTGCTGGACCGGGAGGGCGCCACGACCTCCGAGCGCCCCGCCCCCGGCCCCGTTCCGCTCACCGCCGACCGGATCGCCGTCGGCACCGCCCACCGCGACCAGGCGGCGGCGGTCCGGGCGGCGCTGGCCGAGCTGGGCGCGGCGGACGTCACCGTCGACACGGCGAACCGGCTCCAGGGTCGGGAGTTCGACGTCACGGTGGTGCTGCATCCGCTGTCCGGCCGCCCCGACGCCACCGCCTTCCACCTGGAGACCGGCAGGCTGTGCGTGCTGGCCTCCCGGCACCGGCACGCCTGCATCGTGGTGTGCCGGGCGGGCGTGGGCGAGCTGCTGGACGCCTACCCGTCGACGGAACCGGTCCAGCTGGGCACCCTCGTGAAGTTCCCGGACGGCTGGGAGGCCAACCACTCGGTCCTGGCCCACCTCGCGGAACACCGGGTCGAATGGCGACCCTGACCACCGCTCCGGTGGCTGCCCGGCAGGCGACCGGCGCGCCGCCCCATTCGCCGGACGGAGTCCGGCACGCCGCCGGAGGCGGCCGACGGTCACAGCCCGGACGGCCGGGAGGCGAACCACTCGGTCCTGGCCCACCTCGCGGAACACCGCGTCGAGTGGCGACCCTGACCGTCGCGGGCCCGGTCGCGCCTGGCCCGAGGCCCTCTTGCCAGGGCGCGGGACAATGGACGGTGGCCCACTCACCGGCGGGCCGACGTGACGTACGCGTACGACCGGCATGACGAGCACGACGTGCCCGACGTGTACGACGTGTACGACGAGAAGGACGAGCAAGAGGGAGACGACATGGCGGAGCCCACGCCGCACCGGGACCGACCGCGGCTACGCCCCGCGTCCCTGCTGTTCGAGCCCGCGGAGGCGGCCGCCGATCCGGAGCACTTCTTCGCCCTGGAGTCGATCGACGATCCGCGCGCGCTGCTGGACCGGGCGACGGAGCTGACGCTCGCGTTCCGCGCGGCGACGGACCGGGCGATGGAGTTCCAGGCGGTGGCGGCGGCGCAGCTGGCCGACCCGCGGCGCTTCGACCGGCTGACGCCGGCCGCCATCGCCGAGCGGGCCGAGTGGACCGAGGACTACGCGAAGAAGATGATCGAGTTCGGTCGGGACCTGCTGCACGGGAGCGAGGGCCGGGGGCACGCCGACCCGGTGTGATCGGCGGACGCACGGTCGCGCGCCCCGCGCGACCGGCCGCCCCCCCCCTGGAACAGGCATGGCATATGCCGGGTGGGCAAGATACCGCCTCCCCGCCCCGGTGTCCTCGATTCCCGCAACCCTGGGAAACCGTTCCCTCACCGCGGGTAGACAGGCTCCATGAGCAGCGCACACAGTGCACGCAAGGCATCCGACGTCAGCGGGGTCACCCCGGACGGCGCCGCCTGGCTGGCCTCCGCAGGAACGTATCCGCGCAGCACCCTCTCGCTCTGGGAGGAGCAGCCGCACGCGCCCGTCGTGCTGCCCTGCGGCTCCGCCTTCGACGTGCTGAGCGCCCCCTCGACCTTCGGGCGCCGGATGCTGGACCGGATGTGGGACGAGGGGCCGGGCTCCGGTCCGGTGGCCGAGTTCCGCGGCCGGATGCTGCTGTTCGCCACGCCCGGCACCGCCCAGCGGCTGCCGGCGCTGCTGGAGTGGGAGGAGTGGGACGCCCGTGGCAGGAGGGCCGGGGAGGCGGGCCGTACGGGCGCCGTTCCGCCCCTGCTGTGCCACGGCACCGGCGACGCGGTGACCGTTCCGGCCCCGGATCCCGGTGACCGGGCGGACCGTTCCGGCTCGCGCTGGCTGGTCGCCCCGGACACGCGTCACCCCTGGTTACCGGGCCCGGAGGTGCTGCTCTGGGCGGCCGTACGGGCGGCGCGCGCGGCCGTGCGGATATCGATTTTTCCTCCTGCCGACCAGGGTGCTAATGTCTACAACGTCAGCAGGCGCCGCTAGCTCAGTTGGTTAGAGCAGCTGACTCTTAATCAGCGGGTCCGGGGTTCGAGTCCCTGGCGGCGCACCGACACGTGGAAGGCTCCTTGCGAAAGCAAGGGGCCTTTTACGCGTCTTCCGTCCCCTCTCCGGCCCCGATGCTGATCTGCACCGTCCACGCCCCCGCATCCGTACGCCCCAGCACCTCCACCCGCACGTCCTCCCCCGGCACCGTGAAGCTCTCACCGAGGGCGACCGGGGCGTCCGCGAGCGGCGGGTAGACCGACTCCCCCCGGCAGGCCTCCGTGTGCGGGTGGGCGTCGACCACCTCGATCGGCCCCTCACCGGACCGGGTGGTGCCGCGCACCTTGTAGACCAGCACCCCCGACCGGCAGACGCCCGCGTCGTCGCCGACGGGACCGCGCGCCTCGAAGGCGAGCACACTGTCCGGGCCGGTGCGCACCACGACGAGCTTGACGCCCCGGCCCAGCCCGAAGGACGGCGCCCCGGCGGCGCCGGTCACCGGCACGCCGGGTACCGACCCGAGCGGTTCCAGCGTCAGCCGCACGGGTCCCGCGTCCTGCACGCACCGCACCTGCCGGGGCGCCAGCCAGCCCAGCTTCCACTTGTGCCAGCCGAACAGGTCGGGGGCGAGGGCGAACTGGCTGCCCATCAGGTCCCAGTCGCCGACATGGGTGTCCCAGTCGCCCTTGCCGTCCACGGGCCGGTTGTAGAGGTCGGGGAGGTCGAAGACATGGCCGGTCTCGTGGGCGAGGACCAGCCGGTCCGGGGGATGGTCCTCGAACACGGTGACGACCCGGCGGATGTCGGTGCCGTCCGCCCGCAGCGGGGTCTCCAGGTTGACGACCTTCGTGGCGTCGGAGTCCACCCCGGGCGCGTCCGGGTCGGCGACGAAGTACACGACGTCGTAGCGCGAGAAGTCGACCTTCGGGTCGACGGCGGCGAGCGCGTCGCGCAGGTAGGCGGACCGGTCCCGCAGGGTCCAGTCACGCCGTATGGCGTACGCGGTGGACGGGCGCGGCATCGGGATCCAGCCACGCAGGACGTGTGGGCGCAGGGTGAATCTGCCGTAGGAGGCCCGGTGGAAGAAGTCGCCGGTGGCGGGGAAGTGGTCGGCTGCGATGTCGTCGGGGGTGGTCAGGGGGTGCGAGTCCGGGAAGGACAGGAACACCATGACGGCGTCCAGCCGGCCGGTCGGCCGGGGGTAGGCGGCGTTCCAGGTGTCCAGGCCCTCCGAGTGGTGCGTGTCGGTGCGGGTCAGGGCGCAGGGGTCCGCGGAGAAGGGCCTGGTCTCGGTGGGGCCTGTCACCAGGGACGTGGCCGCGAGCGCCGACAGGGTGGTGAGCACGGCCGCCGCGCTGCGCAGCCAGGGGCGGCCGCACTCACCACCCTGTCGGCCCAATCCCCTGAGAGCCTCATGACCGAGTCGCCTCAGGGGGAGCTGGCGCGGCACAGAGACCTCCGGGAGACGGTTCGCAGGACACCGCACCCAGAATGTGGTGGATTGTCATACTACGCCCTGTTTATCTGCACCGGACGGGTGAGGGGCCGAGGATTCCGTTCACGTTCGACACCTCGAACCACTTACGGAACGTCACAACCGGTCTCAGGCCTGAAGAAGCCGTCCACCTCCGAGCGGAAACGATCTGGCAGAGATGCGGGACCGTGCTGGACACTGGACAGTGACTGGAAGGGCTCCGGGTCGGCCTCTATGATCGGCACACTTTCCTGAGACATTCCTGAGGCTTTCCGGCACGGACAGCGATCGAGTGCACGGCGGGAGCGAGCGGTGAGCGGAACGTCCGAGGGGCCGACGCCCACAGCAGACCTCAACCAGCCGATCGTCACGGAGAGCGACGCCCCTGCCCCACCCCGTGCCGAGCGTGAAGAGCCGACTGCACCCCCGGCGGCTTCGTCCCAGGCACCCCCTCCGTCGTACCGCTCCGTCTTCACGGCCGCTCCGCTCGCCATGGCGGTGGTCGACCGCGAGGGCAGGGTGGTCAGCGCCAACAGCACCCTCGCCACCCTGCTGGGCCGCGCACCGGACACCCTGGTCGGGGCCGTCGCCGCCGACCTGGTGGACCTCTCCTCCGACGCGCGCGCCTGGCACTCCTACCGCGAGGTGCTGTGCGGCCGGCAGGCGAAGCTGCGCTGCACCCGCCGGCTCAAGCACCCCGAGGGGCACTCGCTGTGGGTGCAGGTGTCGGTCGCGCCGCTCCCCCCTGAGGCGGCGGACGCGGGGGACGCGCACGAGGGGCCCGGCGTCCTGCTGTCCGTCGCCGACGTCAGTGCCCGCCGCGAACTCCAGACCCGGCTCCACTACTTGCAGATGCACGACCCGGTGACCCGGCTGCCCAACCGCACCCTGTTCTTCGAACGGCTGACGGCCGCCCTGGAAGCCGAGTCCTACGAGCAGAGCGGCACCGGCCGGATCGGGCTCTGCTCCCTGGACCTCGACGGGTTCAAGGCCATCAACGACGCCCTGGGCCACCGCGTCGGCGACCGGCTGCTGGCCGCCGTCGCCGAACGGCTGACGCTCTGCGCCGAGGAGGCGGGCCGGTCCAGGACCGGCACCCCGCTGGTGGCCCGGCTCGGCGGGGACGAGTTCGCGCTGCTGGTCGAGGACTCCACGGGCACCGAACAGCTCGCCGACCTCGCCGAGTCGGTGCTCGGGGCGATCCAGGACCCCTTCGACGTGGACGGCCGGCGGCTGTCGGTCTCGGCGTCCATCGGGGTGGTCGAACGGCACGCGGCCGGGACCACGCCCACCGCGCTGATGCAGGCCGCCGACACGACGCTCTACTGGGCGAAGGCCGACGGCAAGTCCCGCTGGACGCTGTTCGACCCGGAACGCAACGCGCACCGCATGACCCGCCAGGCCCTCGCCTCCACGCTGCGTCCCGCCGTCGACCGGGGCGAGTTCACGCTGGAGTACCAGCCGCTGGTCGGCATGGAGGACGACCGGGTGCACGGGGTGGAGGCCCTGGTCCGCTGGAACCACCCGCAGTTCGGCACCCTGACACCGAATCGGTTCATCTCCATCGCCGAGGAGGACGGCTCGATCGTCCAGCTCGGGCGCTGGGTGCTGCGCACCGCCTGCCGGCAGGCCCGCCGCTGGCAGGTCGAGCACCCCACCGAGCCGCCGATCTTCGTCAGCGTCAACGTGGCGGTCCGGCAGGTCTGGGACTCCGACCTGGTCGCGGACGTCGCCGAGACCCTGACGGAGACGGGCCTCGCCCCGCATCTGCTCCAGCTGGAGCTGACCGAGTCGGCGGTGATGGGCTCCTCGGGCCGGCCCCTCCAGGCACTGAAGGCGCTCAGCGACATGGGCGTGCGCATCGCCATCGACGACTTCGGCACCGGCTACTCGAACCTGGCCTACCTCAGCCGGCTGCCGGTGTCGGTGCTGAAACTGGACGGCGCCTTCGTCCGGGGCTTCCCCTACGAGGACCGGGACGAGACGCCCAGCCCGGCGGACGAGGCCATCGTCGAGGCGATGGTGCAGCTCGCCCACCGGCTGGGGCTGACGGTCACCGCGGAGTGCGTGGAGACCACGGCGCAGGCCACCCGGCTGCGCCGGATCGGGTGCGACACCGGCCAGGGCTGGCTGTACTCCCGTCCGGTGCCGCCGGACCGCATCTCCGAACTGCTGGGCACGCCCGGGGTTCAGGCGGACGTCGTGGGCAACCCGTAGGCGTCGGCGATGAGTTCGTAGGAACGCAGGCGTATGTCACCGCTGTGCGCGTTGGCCGTGATCATCAGCTCGTCGGCGCCGGTGCGCTTGTGCAGCTCGTCCAGGCCGGCCCGGACCTCGTCCGGGGTGCCGTGCACGACGTTGGCGTTCCAGGACTCGACGAAGTCCTGCTCCATCGGCGAGAACGGGTACGCCTCCGCCTCCTCGGGGGTGGGCACCAGGCCGGGGCGGCCGGTGCGCAGCCGGACCATGTTGAGCGCGGCGGCCAGGACCTGGCGCCGGGCCTCCTTCTCGTCGTCGGTCGCGAGCGCGGAGACCCCGATCAGGGCGTAGGGCTCGTCGAGGACGTCGCTCGGGGTGAACGACTCGCGGTAGAGGTCCAGCGCGGGGACGGTGTTCTGCGCGGAGAAGTGGTGGGCGAAGGCGAACGGCAGGCCGAGCAGACCGGCCAGCCGGGCGCTGAAGCCGGAGGAGCCGAGCAGCCAGACCGGCGGCCGGTGCGTCGACTGCACCCCGCCGGGCGAGGTCGCCTGGACCGGGCCGGGGACGGCGTGGATGCGGCGGTAGCGGTGGCCGTCGGGGAAGTCGTCGTCCAGGAAGCGGGTCAGCTCGGCGAGCTGCTGGGGGAAGTCGTCGGCGCCCTCGTTCAGCCGTTCCGTGCGGCGCAGGGCGGCGGCGGTGGCGCCGTCGGTGCCGGGGGCGCGGCCGAGGCCGAGGTCGATCCGGCCGGGGGCCATGGCCTCCAGCGTGCCGAACTGCTCGGCGATGACGAGCGGGGCGTGGTTGGGCAGCATGACCCCGCCCGAGCCGAGCCGGATGCGTTCGGTGTGCGCGGCGAGGTGGGCCAGGATCACCGCCGGGGACGAGGACGCCACACCCGGCATGGAGTGGTGCTCGGCGACCCAGAACCGGTGGAAGCCGCGCGCCTCGGCGAGCCGGGCGAGGTCGACACCGGTGCGCAGCGCCTCGGTGGCGGTGTGGCCGGCGCCCACGGTGACCAGGTCGAGGACGGACAGGGGGACGGGGGCGGTGCCCTGTGCCGTGCCTCGGATCTCGTCGGCTGCGGTGTCGTCTGCGGCCACGGCGGGGTGCCTCCTGTTTCGGGTGACGTCTCACCGGTCCACCAACAGGAAGGGGGCCCCGTTTGTTCCCCCGCCTCGCCGCGCACGCTCGCCCGGCCTCTCACACCTGCACGATCGGCTCCCTGGTGAACAGGGCGCCCAGGGACGGGGCGTTCACCCTGCGGTCGGCCAGGCGCAGGGCCTCCCAGACGGTGACCTGGTTGGCGGTGAGGACCGGTTTGCCGAGTTCCTTCTCCAGGGCCGCGAGGTGGGCGACCGTGTGCAGCGCCGTGTCGGGCAGGAGGACGGCCTGGGCGTCCGGGTGGTCGGCCGCGCGGGCCAGGGCGAACACCTCGGCCTCGCCCCAGGTGCCGACCTCCGCCGCCGTGATGATCCCGGAGCTGGTCACCCCGGTCACCGACACCGAGCCGGTGCCCAGGAACTCGGCGAAGAGCGCGGCCACGTCGTCCGGGTAGGTCGCGCCGACGGCGACCCGCCGCGCCCCGATCTCCCGTGCCGCGTGCACGAAGGCGAACGAGGTGGAGGAGGCCGGCGTGCCCGCCGTCCGGGCGAGGGCACGCACCTGCTCCTGCGCGCCCTCCCAGCCGCGTACGAAGCTGCCGCTGGTGCAGGCCCACACCACCGCGTCGACGCCCGCGCGCCGCAGCTCCCCGACGCCGGCCGCGAGCCGGTCGGCGTCGCCCATCTCGAGCAGCGCGTCGACCCGGTGCGCGTCCTCACCGATGTCGGTGTGCACCAGGTCCACCCGGATGTCACTGCCCAGCAGCTGCTCGGCGCGCGGATAGTCGTCCTCGGCGGAGTGTCCCGGATAGAGGAATCCCAGTGCGGTCATGTCCAGCCTTCCTGCTGCTTCTCGTCCGGCGCTCCCGGCACGCCCGGAACGCCCTGGGCACCCTGCACGCCCGACGCCTCCGGTCCGTCCGGCAGTACCGAGGCGGGCGGGGGCACCGGACTCCGCGGCAGCACCGCGCCGGACGTCCGGTCCGGCAGTACGGCCTCGGCGCCGGCCCCGGTCTCGTTCCCGGGCCCGGCCGTGACACGCGCCGACGTGTCGATCAGCGCCTGATACGGTCCCACCGCCCGGGTACCCAATCGGCGCAACGCCGCCCACATGGTCACCTGGTTGGCCGAGATGACCGGTATGCGCAGCTCCGCCTCCAGCTGCGGGATCACGTCGTACGTCGGCAGGTTGGTGCAGGAGAGGAACAGCGCGTCCGCCGCGCCGAGCCGGCCGCGCGCCGTGGCCCGCCGGGCCATGTCCACCACCTCGCGGTAGGAGACCCGCCAGATCTGCCGGGTCAGGCCCATGTACGCGCAGCCGGTGACCGTGACCCCGGCCTGCGCCACGTACTGCTCCAGCGACCGGGTCACCGACACGGTGTACGGCGTCACCAGCGCCACCCGCCGTACGTCCAGTTCCACCAGTGCCTCCAGCAGCGCGCCGGAGGTGGTGATCGCCGGGACCGCGCCGGTCCTGCTCATCGCCTCGCACATGGCGCGCTCCCCCAGGATTCCGCCGACGAAGCTGCCGGACGTGCAGGCGTAGGCCACGACCTCGGGACCGACCGCGGTGAGCGCGCTCACCGCGTTGCCGAGGGTCTCGTGTTCACTGATCAGCCGGGCGAGGTCCAGGCCGACCTCGACCGGCACGTACGGCGTTCGGGTGAGATGCAGGGACACGTCGTCCGGCGTCCAGCGCCAGAGTTCGCGGTCCAGCGCGAAGTCGAAGGGGGCGACCACGCCGACGCCGCGCTGCGGGCCGGGTCCGCCGATGAGGGAGACATCCATGTCAGCACCGGCCTCACGGTGAGAGACGAGCACGCAACGGTTCGCCGAAACGCCCGTGTTGACGACGGTAGGTTCGGGGTGCCAGCGTGGTCAATCCGTACATCTCAGACTTCCGGTCATCCGGGGAAACGGCGGCCCATGTCCACCCCCTCGCCCACCCCCGCCGTCACCGCCTCGACCGCCTCTTCGCCCACGCCGGGGGCCCTCCCCACGCTGCTCGTCCTGGACGCCGACCCGCCGCCCCGGCTGGGCGGGCTGACCGGCAGGGTCCGGATCGAGCACGCGGACGCCTCGACGCTCGCCGAGCGACTCCCGCACGCCGACGTGCTGCTGGTCTGGGACTTCACCTCGCACGCGGTGCGTTCCGCCTGGCCGGGCGGGGGGCCGCGGCCGCGCTGGGTGCACACCGCGAGTGCCGGAGTGGATCACCTTCTCTGTCCGGAACTCGCCGCCTCCGACACGGTGGTCACCAACGCGCGGGGCGTCTTCGACCGGCCGATCGCCGAGTACGTCGCCGCTCTCGTGCTGGCGTTGGCCAAGGATCTGCCGCGGACGCTGGAGTTCCAGCGGGAACGGACCTGGTTCCACCGCGAGTCGCGCAAGGTCGCCGGGACCCGCGCCTGCGTCGTCGGGTCGGGGCCGATCGGCCGGGCCGTCGCCGGCACGCTCGAGGCGCTCGGCGTCACCACCGCACTGGTCGGCCGCACCCCGCGCGCGGGGGTGCACGGCCCCGAGGACCTGGACCGGCTGATCGCCCGCGCGGACTGGGTGATCGCCGCCGCGCCGCTGACCGAGCAGACCCGGGGCATGTTCGACGCCCGCCGCTTCGGGGTGATGCAGCCGTCCGCCCATTTCGTCAACGTCGGACGCGGGCCGCTGGTCGTCGAGGACGCGCTCGCCGAGGCGCTCGGGCAGCGCCGGATCGCGGGCGCCGCCCTGGACGTCTTCGAGGCCGAGCCGCTCGCCCCCGACAGCCCGCTGTGGCGGGCCCCCGGACTGATCGTGTCGCCGCACATGAGCGGGGACACCATCGGCTGGCGAGACGAACTCGCCGCCCAGTTCGTGGAGTTGTACGAGCTGTGGGAAGCGGGCAAGCCGCTGGTGAACGTGGTCGACAAGCAGCGCGGGTACGTACCCGGGCACTGATGTGGCGGGAGAGTGGATGTCCGAATTCACCGGCTTCACCGGGTCCACCGGACCCACCGGGTCCACCGGGCTCACCGAACTGACCGCCGTGCGGCTCCTCGACGGCTACCGCCGGGGCGAGTTCGGCCCCGTGGCGGTGACCCGCGCGGCGCTGGAGCGGGCCGAGGCGAGCCGGCCGGCGGTGAACGCGTTCGTCCGGCTGTTCGCCGAGGAGGCGCTGGAGCGGGCCGCCGCCTCCGAGGAGCGGTGGCGGCGCGGCGAGCCGCGCGGGCTGCTGGACGGGGTGCCGGTCACGGTGAAGGACATCCTGCTGCTGCGCGGCGCCCCGACCCTGCGCGGCTCGCGCGCCGTCGACCCGGCGGGCCGCTGGGACGAGGACGCGCCGTCGGTGGCGCGGCTGCGGGAGCACGGCGCCGTCTTCCTCGGCAAGACGACGACCCCCGAGTTCGGCTGGAAGGGGGTGACGGACTCTCCGCTCAGCGGTGTCACCCGCAACCCGCACGACCCCTCGCGGACCGCGGGCGGTTCCAGCGGGGGCGCGGCGGCGGCGGTGGCGCTGGGCGCGGGACCGCTGGCCCTGGGGACGGACGGCGGCGGCAGTGTCCGCATCCCGGCGTCGTTCTGCGGGATCTTCGCGCTGAAGCCGACGTACGGGAGGGTGCCGCTGTATCCGGCGAGCGCGTACGGCACGCTGGCGCACGTCGGCCCGATGACGCGGGACGCCGCGGACGCGGCGCTGCTGATGGACGTGATCAGCGGGCCGGACTCCCGCGACTGGTCGGCGCTCGCGCCGGCCCCCGGCTCCTTCCGGGAGGGGCTGGACGGCGGGGTGCGGGGGCTGCGGGTGGCGTACTCGCCGTCGCTGGGCGGCCAGGTGGCGGTGGAGCCCGAGGTGGCGGCGGCGGTGCGGCGGACGGTGGAGCGGCTGGCCGCGCTCGGCGCGTACGTGGAGGAGACCGACCCGGACTTCACCGACCCGGTGGACGCCTTCCACACCCTGTGGTTCGCCGGGGCCGCCCGGGTGGTGCAGCACCTCACGCGGGAGCGGCGGGAACTGCTGGACCCCGGACTGCGGGAGATCTGCGGCGAAGGGACCCGCCGTTCGGCGCTGGACTACCTGGCGGCGGTGGACGTCCGGATGGACCTGGGCCGGCGCATGGGCCTCTTCCACGACAGGTACGACCTCCTCGTCACCCCGTCCGTGCCGCGGACGGCGTTCGAGGCGGGCGTGGAGGTGCCGAAGGGTTCCGGCCACCGGCGCTGGACGGGCTGGACCCCGTTCACCTATCCGTTCAACCTGACCCAGCAGCCCGCGGCGAGCGTCCCCGTGGGCACCGACGCGGCCGGTCTGCCGATCGGGGTCCAGCTCGTGGGCGCCCGCCACGCCGACACGCTGGTGCTGCGGGCGGCCCACGCGCTCTTCGAAACCGGGGCGGCCGGGGCAGCCGGGGCGCCCGGGCTCACGCCCGCCGGAAGCTGAGCGTCTCCCCCTCCGCGCCGCCGCGCCACAGGTCGTTGCACCCGTCGGCCATCTCCGCCAAGCCCTCCACGACCTGGCCCCAGACGATGCCGGGCACCCAGCCCACGTCGCCGTTCAGGAGCAGGTTGTTCCGCTCGTAGAACAGGGCCAGGTCGACGACCGTGGTGCCCGGACCGACCTCGCGGTCGTAGCCGTAGGCCCTGGTGCCCAGCTCCGCGCCCGCGAAGGAGAAGTAGCAGAGGTCTCCCGGGACGGGTGTGACGGTCGGGTTCTCCAGCGGCGGCTCCGCTTCCGCGAAGGGCGGGAACAGGGCGTAGATCTCGTTGCGCGCGTATTTGGCGTGGTAGACGTCGCCGGACAGGGGCAGGGCGTTCCAGACGGCCGCGCAGGTGATCGGCGCACGGTCGTCGAGCAACCGGGCCGTACAGGTGATTCCGCGTTTGACCAGCGAGACCTCGACATATCGGTCCATCATGAGACCCATCGTCCCGCACCGGTCAAGACCGCCCGACCGCCGAACGGGGCCGAAACTGGCGGGAATACTCGGCATGTTCTCGGGTAGCCGCGCCGCCATGGCTCCACCACTGGCAAAACCACTGAGACGACCGGGACGGCACGGAAACACCCCCGGCCCTGCGGGGCCCTCACGCCGGTCGCTGCTCGCGGGGGTCGCGGCGCTCGGCGTGCTCGGCGCGGCGGGCTGCTCGCGCGTGCCCACCGAGGCGAGCACGAACGGCGGTGACCTGCTGTCCCGGCTGAAGGCGGCGGGCGTGGTCCGCCTGGGCATCGCCGGCGAGATCCCCTTCGGTTACATCGACAGGAACGGCAAGCTGACCGGCGAGGCGCCGGAACTGGCCAAGGTCATCTTCAAACGGCTCGGGGTGGACCGGGTCCAGCCCGTGCCCACCGAGTTCGGCTCGCTGATCCCGGGGTTGAACTCGCAGCAGTTCGACGTCGTGGCCGCCGGGATGTACGTCAACCCCGATCGCTGCGAGCAGGTCATATTCTCCGACCCCGATTACCAGATGCTCGATTCGTTCATCGTGCGCAAGGGCAACCCGAAGGGGTTGACCAGTTACCGGGACGTCGTCGAGAAGAAGGCGAAGTTCGCCACCGGCACCGGGTACGCGGAGATCGCGTACGCGGTCGAGGCCGGGTATCCGGAGAGCGACATCCTGATCGTCCCCGACCAGGTCGCCGGGCTGAACGCGGTGGAGGCCGGGCGGGTCGACGTCTTCGCCGGTACGGCGCTCACCACCCGCGAGGTGGTGAAGAAGTCGGCCAAGGCGGAGGTCACGGAGCCCTTCAAGCCGATCGTCGGCGGCAAGCCGCACGTCGACGGCGGCGCGTTCGCCTTCCGGCCGACCGAGACGAATCTGCGGGACGCGTTCAACGTCGAGCTGGGCAAGCTGAAGGAGAGCGGCGAGCTGCTGCGCATCCTCAAGCCGTTCGGTTTCACCGAGGACGAGATGACGGATCTGACCGCGAAGGAGCTGTGCGGCGGATGACCTCAGGACTCTGGGAACTCGTGCTCAAGGGCGTCTGGGTCACGATCCAGCTGCTGGTCCTCAGCGCGCTGCTGGCGACGGCGGTCTCCTTCACGGTGGGCGTCGCGCGCACCCACCGGCTGAAGTTCGTCCGCTTCCTCGCGGGCTTCTACACCGAGGTGTTCCGCGGCACCTCGGCACTGGTGATGATCTTCTGGGTGTTCTTCGTGCTGCCCCCGGCCTTCGGCTGGCAGCTGGTGCCGCTGTGGGCGGGCACGCTGGCACTGGGCCTGACCTACGGCGCCTACGGTTCGGAGATCGTGCGCGGTGCGCTGGCCGCCGTCGATCCCGCCCAGCGCGAGGGCGGCATCGCGCTCAGCTTCACGCCCGCCCAGCGGCTGCGGCTGATCCTGCTGCCGCAGGCGGTGCCGGAGATGATCCCGCCGTTCTCCAACCTGCTGATCGAGCTGCTCAAGGGCACCGCCCTGGTGTCGATCATGGGGATGGGCGACCTGGCGTTCAGCGGCAACCTGGTGCGCCTCGCGCTGCAGGAGAGCGCTGAGATCTACACGTACATCCTGGTGATCTACTTCGTGATCGCCTTCCTGCTCACCCGGGTCATGCGCGGTCTGGAGAAGAAGCTTAAGGCCGGGGTCGGCAAGACGCCGAAGCACGACCCGGACGTGGAGCTGAAGCGGGCCGAGGCCACCAACGTGGGAGGTGCGGTCTGATGAAGTGGGACTGGAGCGCGGTCTCCGAGTTCATGCCGTACTTCTGGGACGGTCTGCTGGTCACCCTGCAGATCCTGGTGTTCGGCTCACTGATCTCGTTCGTCCTCGGCCTGGTGTGGGCCCTGCTGATGCGGGTGCCGAGCCGCTGGGTGACCTGGCCGGTCGGCGCGGTGACGGAGTTCGTCCGCAACACCCCGCTGCTGGTGCAGCTGTTCTTCCTGTTCTACGTGCTGCCCGAGTGGGGACTGACCTTCTCGGCGCTGACCACGGGTGTCTTCGCCATCGGTCTGCACTACTCGACGTACACGATGCAGGTCTACCGCGCGGGCATCGAGGCCGTGCCGGTGGGCCAGTGGGAGGCGGCGACGGCACTGAACCTGCCGCTGCGCCGGACGTGGACCGCGGTGATCCTGCCGCAGGCCGTGCGCAGGGTCGTGCCCGCGCTCGGCAACTACGTCATCTCGATGCTGAAGGACACGCCCCTGCTGATGGCGATCACCGTGCTGGAGATGCTCGGTGAGGCGCGCCTCTTCGCCCAGCAGCACTTCCAGTTCACCGAGCCCCTGACGGTGATCGGCATCGCCTTCATCGTCATCTCCTACCTGGCCTCCCTTGCCCTGCGAGCCCTGGAGCGACGCCTTGTCCACTGAATACACCCCCACGTCCGACACCGGTGCCGATGCCGAGAAGACCCCTGCGGGCGGCAGCCGGTCCGGCGGCGGCGAGCTGATCCGGCTGGAGAGGGTCACCAAGCGGTTCGGGGACCACACGGTCCTCGACAACCTGGACTTCTCCGTGGACGCCGGCAAGCACGTCACCCTGATCGGGCCGTCCGGATCGGGCAAGACCACGATCCTGCGCCTGCTGATGACCCTGCTGAAGCCCGACGAGGGCACGGTCACCGTCGACGGGGACCAGCTGTACCCCGCGCCGGAGAAGCAGGTCCGCGAGGTCCGCAAGAAGATCGGGATGGTGTTCCAGCAGTTCAACCTGTTCCCGAACATGACGGTGCTGCGGAACATCACCGAGGCCCCGGTCACCGTGCTCGGCATGTCGAAGGACGCGGCCGAGGAGCGGGCACGGGAACTGCTGGAGATGGTCGGGCTGACCGAGCACGTGGACAAGCACCCCGCGCAGCTGTCCGGCGGTCAGCAGCAGCGGGTGGCGATCGCGCGGGCGCTGGCCATGCGGCCGCAGGTGCTGCTGCTGGACGAGGTGACCTCGGCGCTGGACCCGGAGCTGGTCGCGGGCGTCCTGGACGTGCTGCGGGACATCGCCCGCTCCACCGACATCACCATGCTCTGCGTCACCCACGAGATGAACTTCGCCCGGGACATCTCCGACCGCGTCCTGATGTTCGACTCGGGCCGGATCATCGAGGCCGGCGCCCCGGAGAAGATCTTCAGCGAGCCGGAGCACGACCGCACCCGGGAGTTCCTCAGCGCGGTCCTGTGATGACGGGGCGTGTCCGGGGGACGTCCCGAGCGTCCGAGGTGGACCCACCGGGGCATTCCTCCGGCATATGCCCGAGGACCGACGCCGCAGTTGGGAAGGCCGCGATCTCGTCAACACCCGCTTCGGGAAAGCCGCTTGACGGCTATCGTGGAGAGGATTCGCTGACCGGATTGCGGCCCCACAAGCGAGCGCAGGGGGAAACACCGTGGCGCTGAAGCACATGCCGACCGCTCCGTACCACTCGGTCCAGGACGCGCTGCGCGTCCTGGACACGGTGTCGCGGCACACCGCCGGGATCACCGACACCGAAATCGCCCGCGAGAGCGGCCTGGGCCGGGAGCGGCTGACCACGCTCCTGCCGATGCTGTGCCGCGAGGCCTACGTCGAACAGGGCGCCGACGGCGCGTACGTCGCCGGTGAGGCGTTCGCCCGCCTCGGCTCGGCCCGGGAACAGGAACACGAGGAGGCCCTGCGCGACAAACTCCAGCGCACCCTGGACCGGCTCCGCGACTCCGTCGGCGCCGCCGTCTACATGAGCCGGTACGTGGACGGCGAGGTCGAGGTCACCCAGTACGCCGACGGGCCGGCCACCCCGAAGGTCAACGAGTGGGTCGACTTCCGTGACGCGGCGCACGCCACCGCGCTCGGCAAGAGCCTGCTGTCCCAGCTCGACCACAACGGCCGGCGCGAGCACCTCGCCCGGCACCGGACGGTCCGGCTCACCTCGCGCACCGTCACCAGCGACAGGGTGCTGCTCTCCCAGCTGGCGGCGCATCCGCCCACGGTGCCGGTCCTGGACCTCCAGGAGTACGCGATCGGCACGGTCTGCGCGGCCGTCCCGATCACCGCCGGTTCCTCGGTGGGCTGCCTGGCCCTGTCCCTGCCCGTCGAACACGCCCACCGCCTGCGCCACGCCGCCGACACCCTCAACCGCAACGCGGCGCCGGTGCTGCTGTCGCTGGCGATCTGAGGCCTCTCGTCCGGAGTGCTCCGACCGCGGCGGGCGCCGCCGCGGTCGGAGCACTCCCCGGGACCGGGTACTATTTTCGAGTCGCCGGCCGCGGGAAGCGGACGGCGGGAGTCATGCGCCGCTAGCTCAGTTGGTTAGAGCAGCTGACTCTTAATCAGCGGGTCCGGGGTTCGAGTCCCTGGCGGCGCACGGTGAAGGGCCTCCCGTGGAAGCGGGAGGCCCTTCGACGTGTCCGGCGCCTGACCCCGGAAGCCCGGCAAACCGGAAGCCCGGAAGGCGACCTCAGAAGGTGACGTCCGAGCAGGCGTAGAACGCGTTGCCCGTGTCGGCGACCGACCACACCGCGAGGATGACGTGGCGCCCGCTCAGCCCGGACGGCAGGGTGCCGCTGTGGGAGAGGGTCTGCGGCGGGCGCTGCCCGTTGTAGGGCACCTTCAGGAACGGGGTGAGGTTGAGGTCGGACCGGGCCAGGTTGTGGTTCTGGTTCCAGCCCGGCTTGGTGATGTAGTACGAGAAGTCGCTGGTGGCGTGCATGGCCGTGAACTGCCACCGGAAGGTGTAGTTCTGGCCGCCCGTCACCCTGGTCGTCGGCCAGGCGCCGCCCGAGGGCGTCTTCGGGCTGTCGAGCTGGGCGAACCGCGTGTTGTTGGCCGAACAGAGCCGGCCGTCGGCGGCGCCGGAGGCGGGGAAGCCCTTGGGGCCCTCGACGCTCTGCGGCTCCCACTGGATGTCGCCGCAGTTGGTCACACTGCCGTTCTGGCAGAGCTTCTGCCTGCTGATGGGCAGATCGGTGTAGCCGTGGCCGCTGGCACCGCCGGAGGAGAGCACGAGCGCTCCGGTCGTGGCCAGTCCCACCGCGGCTGCGTACAGCTTGGTCCGTGTGCGCATGCTGCCGCTCCTGGAGAACGTGGGGGAGTTTCACTGAGCCGTGCAGGTAGGTCTAGACCAAGTCTCAGATTATGACCGCGGATTGAACATGTCCATACCAATAGCCGAACCGGTTCCGTTTCCCGGCACCCGGACCCGCCGACCACGGCCGGCCCGATCACCGTCCCGACCACCGACCCGTCCGCCGGCCTACGGCCCCGTCTCCCCCCGCCCCGCGCAGAACGCCACCGTCAGGTCCTTCACCAGCATCTTGCGTTCGTAGTCGTCCAGCTCCACCAGTCCCCGCGTGGTCAGCCGGGTCACCGTGTCCTCCACCGAGTCCACGACCGAGGTGAGCACGCTCGCCCGGTGCTGGGCGTCCAGCGTGGCGATCCGGCGCCGGTTCATGACGGCGGCCACCTCGGGGGCGTACTCCACCCGGACCGGCCGCACCGAGAAGACCTCGATCCCGACGGGCGCGGCGTCCGCCGCCACCAGCCGGGTCAGCGCGTCCTGCACCATGTCCGGCGAGCCCCGCACCGCGCCCGGCGCCTCCATCGGCACCCGGAGCAGCGCCGCCTCGACGCACTCGCGTACATACGTCTCGTGGCCCTCGACGCCCAGCGTCGCCCGCGCGGTGTCCCGCACCCGCCAGACCACCAGGACCACCACCCGCAGCGCCACCCCGCTGTGGTCGGCCGCCTGCATCGGCTCGCTGCGCCAGTGCCGCAGCCGCACGTCGACCCGGCGGCGCAGCAGCAGCGGGTTCACCCACAGCAGACCGGTCCGCCGGACGCTCCCCCGGTAGCGGCCGAACAGACCGAGCACCCAGGCCCGCCCGGTCCGGCCGCGCGCCAGCCCGCCGAACCCGAACAGGCCGAGGGCCCCGGCGGTCGCGTACCCCGCCCACTGGGCGGGCCCGAGCCCTGCGGCTCCCGGGTACTCCGGGAGCCCGAGGGCACCGGCCACCAGGGGCGGCAGTACGCCCGCCCACCAGGACGTGGCCACGCACCCGGCCGCCCCGCACATCCCGGCGAACACCCCCGCACCGCCGGGCATTACCCGGGCCGGCCGCTCCACCAGCTCGGGGTCGACCGGCGGCAGGGGCAGGGGTCGTTCGGCGACCGGACGGCCGAGCCGCGGCTGCTCCCCCGGCCCCTGCCGGCGTCCCACCACCACGGGACGCAGCCGCATCGGCACCGGGTCGGGCCCGTCGCGGAAGAGCAGATGGACGGGGATCTCGGTGGTGGCCTCGTTGCGGATGACCCGGCCGGGCCGACCCGGTGCCGGACCCCCGGCTTCGGAAACCGGTGATCTGGGGACGGGCGGTTCGACGACGGGCAGTTCGCAGGTGGGCGATTCGGGGACGGGTGATTCAGGGGTGTCGGGAGTGATCGTGGTCATGCGTGCCTCCAGCCTCCGCGCCAGATGCGTCACATCGAAGAACCCTCCGGACCGTGACGGAGCCCGCAGGGGTGGGTCGCGGCGAGCGACCCTCGGGCTAAGAGAAGAGCCGCCGCCAGGTCTCCGGCCCCGGCAGGCCGTCCGCGGCGCCGCCGCGCCAGCCCTGGGCGCGCTGGAACTCCTCGACGTTGCGCCGGTCCGCCTCGCTCCAGCGCGGGCCCGGCCCCGTGGCGTAGTGGCGGCCGAACCCCTTCCGCACCAGCTGCTGCCCCAGCCGGGTGACGTGGTCGTTGACCGCGTCCGTCCGGAACGCCGCCCGGCCCGGGTAGCCCGGCACCCCGTGCGCGTCCTCGGCGGCCGGGATGTCCCTGCCCCCGCCGGTCAGCAGCAGTTCCCAGGTCAGCAGCCCCGGAAGACCGTCCGCCGCGTCCCCCTGCCAGCCCTGGGCCTGCTGGAACGCCCGGAGCGCCGCGCGGTCCGCGTCCGTCCAGCGCGGTCCGGGGCCGGTGGCGTAGAAACGGGCGCCACCGCGCTCGACGAGCAGGCGGCCGAGCTCGGTGACGTGCGGATTGTTCGCGCCGGGGCCGAAACGGTCCACTCCGGGAAACGGCGCCCGGGCCTGCGTGGCCGCGCCCACGCCCTCGGCCCCCGCCGTACCGCCGGTCACGCCCTTGTACCGGTACGGGACGTAGCCCGCGGAGTTGCTCCAGTAGGCGTACGGGGTGGTCCGCTGGAGGGTGTTCGGGCGGGTCTGCTCGTAGGCCACGTACGTGGTGCGCGCGTCGTCCGCCCAGCCGCCGAAGAGGACGACGTGGGAGCCGCCGTAGGGATCGGACGCGTTGTGGAAGAGCAGCACGTCCCCCGGCTGGAGTTCGCCCTTGCCGATCCTCTCCGCGTACTGCCCGAGGCTGCCGGTCCATTCGTTCCCGGGCAGGTTCCAGGCCATCGAGACATAGCCCGAACAGTCCTGCCGGTATCCGTCGGACCAGAACGCGGTCACGCTGTACGGGACTTTCTGGTCGACCCATCTCCTGGCCCGTTCGATGATGTCCGCGCGGGTGATCGCGCGCGTGGTCGCCGGGATCGAGGGGTCCACGGGATCGGCGGGCCGGCCGACGGGTCCGTACAGCGGAGCCCTCGGTCCCTGCGGGGTGGCGGGCTCGTCGTCGGCGGGGACACCCGGGGCTCCGGGCCGCTCGACGGTGCGGGGTGCGGCCAGGGCGGGGGCGGCCTGCGCGGCGACCACCGCCGAGGCCGCGGCGGCCACCACGAGGGGGCGGAACGCCGCCGGGTGGGCGACCGCGCCGCCGGCCGGCGCATACGCGAGGACGCGCCGCCGGTGCGCACAACCGGGGCAGTCGCAGTCGCCCGCGGGCTCGAACTCCTCGAACACCGGGGGTTCCATGCGATTCCTCTCACACGTCCCGTCACACATCCGGCCACACGTCCGGTGAAATACCTCACGTCTGTGCACGAGGGTCAGCTTCTCAACTGTGCCCGGGACGCGCATTCTGACGGCCCGAAGGATGTACGCGCCATGGCCCAGGTGGCGGATCCCGCCGGACACGGGCCCGGGGCCGAGGCCTCGCAGGACCGCACCAGCCACGCCGGGGCGGAGGCGGAGGTCGGGAGCACCCCGTCCGGTCCGGTAGAGTTGTCGCGTCAGTGAGCGCCGCTAGCTCAGTTGGTTAGAGCAGCTGACTCTTAATCAGCGGGTCCGGGGTTCGAGTCCCTGGCGGCGCACCGACAGAACGGGCTCCTCGTGATCGAGGGGCCCGTTGCTTTTGGCCGGATACCCTCTCGCGCCCGCCGAGGGGCATGTCCTGAACGGAACGCTCCCACCACACGTACGGAACCACTGGAACCACGTGGGGAACAGGCTCCCCGTCGGACCTCCTCAGAGGTCACAATGGGCGCGTATGACCGGTGTGCACCTGGTTTCACACCTTGCGATCATGATGAACACGGTACAACCTGGGTTCTTCATCATGCCGCGCATTCGCGGCTGTTGGGGGCGGGAGACCGGTTGCGGACGGTACGGGGTGAGGGGTTCCGTTTCGCGGAGCACCGCCGGCTGGAGCATCATGCAACCGAAAAAACACCACGCTGTGTCTATATGGTGTGGATGGCGTGGTGACAGCGGGACACCACCGACACATCCGGGACGGTCTAGGGGGACCGGACACGGGTGGCAGCAAGCGACGAAACACACGGCAGAGCCGTGTGTGGGGGGATGATTCATGACGTCGACGCCGACAGGCGCCCAAGGGGACAACGACCCGTCCCGGACCACCCAGCTCAGGGTGCCTGCGCATCGGACCGGAAACACGGGGGCGTTCCGGCGGATCAAGAAGACGCTGCCGAGATACGACTACGAGCATTACAGCCGGCTCTCGGGTCCCCTCACCCAGCCCGATCCGGGCAGACCCTACAAAGTGCAGTACCGCTCGCTGATCTCGCAGGAGCCGCACCGCATCCGCATCGCGCTGATGCTGGCCGCGGCCCCGCTGCTGTCGGTGGTGCTGCTGGTGTGGCTGCTGCAGCCCGCGCACTGGACGGAGCGCGACTACCCGGCGTTCGACTGGCTGCCCGCCCTCGACATGGTGATGCTCGTCTCGATCGGGCTGATCGAGTTCTTCCGCTGCATGAACGTGCTGTCCAACGCGCACGCCACGCTGGTCGCCCGCGACCCGATCCCCGTGGTGCCCGAGACCGGCACCCGGGTCGCCTTCCTCACCTCCTTCGTGCCCGGCAAGGAGCCGCTGGAGATGGTGACGAAGACCCTGGAGGCGGCGGTGAAGATCCGCCACCGGGGCACCATGCACGTCTGGCTGCTCGACGAGGGCGACGACCCCGAGGTGAAAGAGGTGTGCGCGCGTCTGGGCGTGCATCACTTCTCCCGCAAAGGCGTCGCGAAGTGGAACCAGAAGAAGGGCCCGCACCGCGCCAGGACCAAGCACGGCAACTACAACGCCTGGCTGGACGCGCACGGCGACGACTACGACTTCTTCGCCTCGGTGGACACCGACCACGTACCGCTGCCGAACTACCTGGAGCGGATGCTCGGCTTCTTCCGCGACCCGGACGTCGGCTTCGTCATCGGCCCGCAGGTCTACGGCAACTACGACAACTTCGTCACCAAGGCCGCCGAGTCGCAGCAGTTCCTCTTCCACGCGCTGATCCAGCGGGCCGGCAACCGCTACGGCTCACCGATGTTCGTGGGCACCTCGAACGCCGTACGCATCAAGGCGCTCAAGCAGATCGGCGGTCTGTACGACTCGATCACCGAGGACATGGCGACCGGCTTCGAGATGCACCGCGCCAAGAACCCGGCGACGGGGAGGAAGTGGCGCTCGGTCTACACCCCGGACGTGCTCGCGGTCGGCGAGGGCCCCAACGCCTGGACGGACTTCTTCACCCAGCAGATGCGCTGGTCGCGAGGGACGTACGAGACGATCCTCAAGCAGTACTGGAAGGGCTGGTACTCGCTGCCGCCGAGCAAGCTCTTCAACTACACCATGTGATCATCTTCTACCCGATGTCGGCCCTGAACTGGATCCTGGCGGCGCTGAGCTGTGCGCTGTTCCTGGGCCTGGGCGCCTCGGGTGTGAACATCGACCCCGCGGTCTGGCTGATGCTCTACGGCAACGCCTCCGCGCTGCAGATCGGCCTCTACATCTGGAACCGCCGCCACAACGTCTCCCCGCACGAGCCCGAGGGCTCCGGCGGTGTGGCCGGCATGGTGATGTCCGCGCTGTCGGCGCCGCTCTACGCGAAGGCGCTGATCGACTCCGTGCTGCGCAAGAAGAGCAAGTTCGTGGTCACCCCGAAGGGCGACTCGGCCAGCCCGGACACCTGGTTCGGAACCTTCCGGTATCACTGGTACTTCATCCTGATCTTCGGTGGCTCCATCGCCGCCGGATTCGTCTACGGACACTCGCACCCGGCCATGATCATCTGGGCGACGTTCGCCCTGCTCATCACGGCCGCACCCATGTTCGCCTGGCGCCACGGCATGCGCCAGGACAGGAAGAAGCCCGGCGCGCACGCCGCGGGCCAGGCACAGTACTCCGCACCGGAGCCCCGGACGCAGCAACTGCCGCAGATGCCGCAGCAGCACCACGGACACCACGCGCCCCATGCCCCGCAGGGCCGGCCCAGCTGGGCCGGCGCCCACGGCGGACCGGGAGGGCCGGGAGGGCCAGGGGGACCGGCCGGGCCAGGAGGTACCGGGGGGCATCACCCCGGTGACGACCAGACGATGCAGATCGCCCTTGGTGGACTTGGGGGACGTAAGGAATGAACGACCGTGCAGGCCGCCGTCGCGCCCGTCGGATCGCGATAGGCACGGCGGTGGTACTCGCGCTGGCCGGGATGAACGGGCCGTGGCTGTACCGCTTCGGGACCGAGAAATACCACCAGTACAAGATCAACAAGCCGGAGTACAAGGCGGAGAACGGCCGCTGGGAGGTCGTCGAGTTCCCGGAGGAGTACCGCCAGAACACCATCCACGCGGCGCTGCTGCACACCGGCAAGGTGCTGCTCGTCGCGGGTTCCGGCAACAACAAGGACAACTTCGACGCCAAGAAGTACGACACGCGGATCTGGGACCCGGTCAAGAAGACCATCAAGAAGGTGCCGACGCCGAGCGACCTGTTCTGCACCGGCCACACCCAGCTCGCCAACGGCAACCTGCTGATCGCCGGCGGCACCAAGCGGTACGAGAAGCTCAAGGGTGACGTGACGAAGGCGGGCGGCCTGATGGTCGTCCACAACGAGAACCCGGACAAGCCGATCACCCTGCCGGCGGGCACCAGGTTCGTCGGCAAGGGGAACGGCAAGACCTTCGTCTCGAAGGACCCGGTGCTCGTCCCGCGCGCCGAGAAGAACTTCGACAAGGAGACCGGCGAGTTCCTGGGCAACACCCCGGGTTACGGCCGCACCTACGTCGAGGCGCAGAAGGAAGGTGCCAAGTACGAGACCGGCACCCAGGACAACTACACCGTGCAGGGCCTGACCGGCGAGGACGCGCGGAACACGTACGGCATCGCCGAGAAGCTCGCCCTGGACAAGAAGGACTTCCAGGGCATCGACGACGCCTTCGAGTTCGACCCGGTGGCGGAGAAGTACATCAAGGTCGACCCGATGAGGGAGGCCCGCTGGTACCCGACGCTCACCACCCTGAGCGACGGCAAGATCCTCAGCGTCTCCGGCCTCGACGACATCGGCCAGCTGGTCCCGGGCAAGAACGAGATCTACGACCCCGAGACCAAGAAGTGGACCTACACGGACAAGGTCCGTCAGTTCCCGACCTACCCGGCGCTGTTCCTGATGCAGAACGGCAAGGTCTTCTACTCGGGTTCGAACGCGGGGTACGGACCGGCCGACGAGGGCCGTGAGCCGGGCGTCTGGGACGTGGAGACCAACAAGTTCGACAAGATACCCGGGCTGAGCGACCCCGACATGATGGAGACGTCCGGCACGGTGCTGCTGCCGCCGGCGCAGGACGAGAAGTACATGGTGATCGGCGGCGGCGGCGTCGGCGAGTCCAGGAAGGCCAGCGAGAAGACCCGGATCGTCGACCTCAAGGCCGACGAACCGCGCTTCGTGGACGGACCCTCGCTGGACAAGGGAACCCGCTACCCGCAGTACTCGATCCTGCCCGACGACAACATCCTGGTCTCGGGCGGCTCGGAGGACTACCGGGGCCGCAGCGACTCCAACATCCTCGAGGCGCGGATCTACGACACGGCCGAGAACGAGTTCAAGCGCGTCGCCGATCCGCTGGTGGGCCGCAACTACCACGCCGGCTCGATCCTGCTGCCCGACGGCCGCGTGATGTTCTTCGGCTCGGACTCGCTCTACGGCGACAAGGCCAACACCAAGCCCGGCAAGTTCGAACAGCGCATCGAGATCTACACACCGCCGTACCTGTACGGCGAGACCGGGCAGCCCGAGCTGACGGGCGGTCCGAAGACCGTCGAACGCGGCGGCTCCGCCACGTTCACCTCGAAGGACGCCGGGTCGATCAAGAACGTCCGGCTGATCCGGCCGAGCGCCTCGACCCACGTCACCGACATCGACCAGCGCTCCATCGCCCTGGACTTCGAGGCCGACGGCGACAAGCTGAAGGTGACGGTCCCCGAGAGCCGGAACCTGGTCCAGGCGGGCTGGTACATGCTGTTCGCCACCGACGCGGACGGCACGCCCAGCAAGGCGCAGTGGGTACAGGTGCCCTGACACCGGGCAGACGAGAGGAGAAGGGGGCGTCCTCCACGGTGGAGGACGCCCCCTTCTCCTGTGTGCCGTGCGCTGTGTGCTCCTGGGTACGCCGCGGCGTGGTCAGTCGCCGTCGCCGGCCTCGGCGAGTTTCACCGCGTAGTCCTCCCACCACTCGCCGGCTTTCGGGCCGCCCTTGCACTCGCCGTCCGACTCGCCGGGCCGCTTCACCCACAGGTACGCGTCCACCAGCGGGTCCGCGGTATCGGTCGTCGGGGTCTCGCCGAGGGCGCGGCCGGGCGGGTTGCACCAGCGCTCGTCCGCGTCGCCCTGCGTGTAGGGGCCGTTGCCGTTGCGGCTGGTGTCGATCACGAAGGGCTTGTCGCCGACCTTGGCGGAGAGCTTCTTGCCGTAGGCGATGGAGTCCCCGGTGGAGTAGAAGTTGGAGACGTTCACCGAGAAGCCGTCGGCCTTGTCGAGGCCCGCCCGCTTCAGCGGCTCGTGGATCTGGTCGGGGCTGCCCCAGCCGGCGTTGCCCGCGTCCAGGTAGACCGTGGTGTTCTTCAGGCCCGCGAGCTTGTCGACGGCGCCGCTGAGGAGGTCGTAGCGCTCCTCGTGGTACTGCTCCGGCGTGCAGCCGTCCACCAGGTGGAGCACCGCGTCGGGCTCCAGGATCACGGTCGCCGCGCGGTCCCCGATGCCCTTGGCCACACCGTCGATGAAGGAACGGTAGGCGTTGCCGTCGGCGGCGCCGCCCTGCGAGTACTGGCCGCAGTCCCGGTGCGGGATGTTGTAGAGGACGAGCAGCGCGGTACGGCCCGCCTTGTCGGCGGCCTCGGTGAAGCCGCGGGTCTGCTCCTGCGGGTTCTCCGGGCTGATCCATTCGGCGGTGGGCTGCTCCGCGATCTTGCGGATCTGCTCGGCCTCCGCCTTCTTGCCGTCCTGTTCCAGGCCGGCCATCCGCTGTGCGGCGTTGCCCTCCGGGTTGACCCAGAAGGGGGTGGCGCCCTTCGGCTGCTGCGTGATCGCCGCGTCGGCCCCCTTGCCGGAGTCGCCCCCCTCGTCATCACCGGAGGAACAGCCCGTGATCAGCAGCACCGCCCCCAGTACCGCTGCCGACGCCCGCCTCCCGGCGAACGCCCCGACCCCCCTGCTGCCGTACATCCAACCCCCCTTGGGTGCACTTGTTCCAAGCCTTCCGGGCCCCAATCCTGACATACGCCCCGCCTCGCCCATGAGGCCGAGCCTCTCTTGTCCGCGACCTGTTACAGCCGCTGCAGTACGGCCGGGTGGACGGGCGGGGAGCCGGTGTCAGGTGGTGGTGGTGTCAGGTGGTGATGTCCGTCAGGTAGGCCGAGACGATCACGTTGGCCGTGTAGCGGTGGCGTGCCTCGTCGTAGGCGCCGCCGCAGGTGACGAGACGCAGTTCGGCACGGCCGGAGCGGCGGGGCCCGTAGGCCTGCTGGGCGTCGAAGCCGTCCCGGGGGAGGACCTGGACGTCCTCGACGGTGAACTCGGCGACCTCGGCGTCCGCGCGGACCACCCGGATCTTCTGGCCGGGCCGCAGCGTACTGACCTCGTAGAACACGGCGGGCCGGGTCTCGGTGTCGACATGCCCCACCACCAGCGCGGTGCCGGACGCCCCGGGCGTCACCCCGTCCGCGTACCAGCCGACCGTGCCCGGCCGGTCGAACGGCGGCGGGTCGAGCGCGCCCCGCTCGTCCAGGCCACGGGCCACCACCGGCGCCCGGACGTCCAGACCTGGTATGTCCAGGCGCTGCGGCGGTGCCTCGTCCAGCGGCCGGTGGGCGGGCGGAAGCTCCACCCGGGGCGGGCGGCCGGCCGCCGCCATGTCACCCGTGGCGTGTTCGGACACGCCGGGGCGCAGGTCGGTCGCCCCACGGCCCCACAGCCAGAGCCCGAGCAGCAGGACCACCCAGGCCACCCCGGTGGGCAGCCGCCCGGCACCGGACGGGCTCTGGTTCTGGCGGTGGTTCTCGTTCCGGTTCTGGTCCTGGTTCTCGTTCTGATCCTGATGGTGATCGGACATCGTCGGCCTCAGTGCGTTCCGCGGTCCCGCCGGACGCGGCTGCGTACGACGGCCGCCGTCGCGGCGGCGGCGAGGAACAGTCCGGTCACCGTCTGCGCCGCACCCGGCCCCTCCTCGGACTCGTCGGCGGCGGCGACGGTCCGGGCGGCTCCCCCGCCACCCGCGTCCACGGGGGCGACGGGCGAGGCGGCAGGCGATTCGGCCGTACCGCCGGGCTGCTTGCGGGCGGGGGCGACGGTGATCGTGCCCGTGCGGGCGCTCTCACCGCAGTCGACCCGTACGGGGTACGTCCCCGCGGTGAGCGTGGAGCGGACCCGGCTCTCGCCGGCGAGTACACCGTCGGCGAGGGTGAGCCGGACCTCGGAGACGAACGCCGAGGACACCGCGACCGCGGTCCGCTCGGCGCACTCGGCCACCTCGAGGGTGACGTCGGTGCCGGGAGCAGGGGCCGCCGGTGCCACCGACACCCCACCCGCGCCGTCCGCGGCGTACGCCGCCGGGGTGAGCGCGGTGGCCGCCAGGACGCCGGTACAGAGAGCGCGTCGCACAGGACCCATCGTGCACCTCCAGACACCGGGAGCGTGCCCCGCCGGGCAGGGCACCGCATCCGTAGGGGTGCGGCGCTGCGCCGTACGGGTGACATCGGGGCACGCGGGGTTTCATCTGGGCCGGACGAGTACGCAGGTCAGACGAGGTCGACGAGGTCCGCGATGGAGTCCAGGACCTTGAACGGCCGGTACGGGAAGTTCTCGACCTGCTCGGGCCGGGTCAGGCCGGTGAGCACCAGGAACGTCCTCATCCCGGCCTCCATGCCCGCCAGTACGTCGGTGTCCATACGGTCGCCGATCATCGCGCTGCTCTCGGAGTGGGCGCCGAGAGTGTTCAGTCCGGTGCGCATCATCAGCGGGTTCGGCTTGCCCGCGAAGTACGGCTGCCGGCCCGTCGCCTTGGTGATCAGCGCCGCCACCGCGCCGGTCGCCGGGAGCGGGCCCTCGGCGGAGGGACCGGTCTCGTCGGGGTTCGTGCAGATGAAACGGGCGCCGTCGTTGATCAGCCGTACCGCCTTCGTCATGGCCTCGAAGGAGTAGGTGCGGGTCTCCCCGAGGACGACGTAGTCCGGTTCGTGGTCGGTGAGGATGTAGCCGATGTCGTGCAGCGCGGTGGTCAGACCGGCCTCGCCGAGGACGTACGCCGAGCCGTTCGGACGCTGGTCGTCCAGGAACTGGGCGGTGGCGAGCGCCGAGGTCCAGATGTTCTCGATCGGAACGTCCAGGCCCATGCGGCGGAGCCGGGCGTGCAGGTCGCGCGGGGTGTAGATCGAGTTGTTGGTGAGCACCAGGAAGGGTTTTCCGGACTCACGCAGCTTCTTGATGAAGGCGTCGGCCCCCGGGATCGGCACACCCTCGTGGATGAGCACCCCGTCCATGTCGGTGAGCCACGATTCGATCGGCTTGCGGTCTGCCATGTGCGAGCTCTCCTGCCGTACGCGGTCCTTCCTGCGCCCCAGCCTAGACATGCCCGGATCTTGGGGGAATGCCCGGGGCGCTCCGCCGCTCCCGGCGGACCGAACTCAACGGCGACGACGGGCCGGGGTGCCCGCCAGTCCCCCGGTGAGCAGTGCCACCGCGGCGACGGTCAGGAGCTTCCCGGCGGTGCCGACACCGGTAGGGGCGAGCTCGTCCGGGCCGGTGGCACCGGCTTTCTTGCCGGGCGCCGGCTCGATCCGGAACCGGTAGTCGTCCGACTGCCCGACCCAGTCGCCGTCGTCCTCGCGCCGCTGGACGACGGCGGCCTGGGCGACGACCTCGCCCGCCACGGCGTCGGACGTGAACGCGAGCCGTACCTTCACGGTGAGGGGCCGGCCGGGCTCGACGGTGAACCCCTCGAAGCCCGCGTGCTCGTCGACGAAGGCGCCGACGAGTTCGTCCTCGTCGGTGGTCTCGAAGCGGACGGGGTGCGGCTGTTCCCGGTCCGGCGCGTAGAACTCCAGCACCGGCTGCGAGGCCCGCAACTCCCGCTTGTCGTCGACGAGTACGACGACCGGGTGGATGCCGCCGCAGGAACGGTCGGTGGTGTTGGTCAGCTGGAGGTACCAGGTGCCGTGACCGCCGCCGGCCGCATAGGTGTCCGGGCCGCCGTGGATGCGGGCGGTGAGGGGGAAGTCGATGTCGCCCTCGGTGGCGCAGGCGGGCGGCGGTGCTTCCGTCCGGGCCTGGGCCTCGGTGGGAAGAACGGCGGCCAGCACCGCCAGGAAGAGGGACGCGGGCGTGCGGAGTCGCATGCCGTATGACCTTGCCGGTCGGCGGGCGGGCACCACGGCGACACCCCCGAACACCCCCGCACGGCCCCACGATTCCCCCCACCCGGAGCAGCGCACCGCCCCGCCCACCGCTTTCCGGTCAGCCGTCCCCCCGCCCGAACAGCGGCGCCAGTACCGACTGGGCCGCCCCCTCGGCGACCCCGCCCCCGCCGCCGGAGGCGACCCGTACCGGCACGGCCGTGTCCCCCGTGCGCCGGGCCCGCGTGTCCAGCACCGCGCGGACGCCCCGCGCGAACGCCTCCGGGGCGGCCTCGATCGTGCGGCCGCCGAGCAGGACGCGGTCGATGTCGAGCAGGCCCACCAGGTTCGCCGCGCCGACGCCCAGCACCCGCGCCGCCTCGTCCGTGTCGCCCCGCGCCACGGCGGCCAGGCACAGCGCCTCGACGCAGCCGCGGTCGCCGCAGCCGCAGCGCGGCCCGTCCAACTGGACGACCTGGTGTCCGAACTCCCCCGCCCCGGTCCGCGGCCCCCGGTGCACGCTGCCACCGATCACCAGCCCCGCCCCGAGCCCCGTGCCGAGGTGCAGATAGGCGAAGCAGCCGCCCTCGCCGTCGACGGCCAGGCCCAGCGCCGCCGCGTTGGTGTCCTTGTCGACGACGACCGGCACACCGAGCCGTTCCGACAGCGCGTCCCGCAGGGGGTACCCGTCCCACTCGGGGAACCCGGTCACCCGGTGCAGCACGCCCCGGGCGTGGTCGAGCGGCCCCGGCAGGGCGACTCCGACGCCCAGCAGGGCGGGCCGGGGCGGCACGCGTACGTCGGTCCCGTCCCCGGCGGCCCCCTCCTCGGCGGTCCCGGCGGGCCACAGCCCTTCGACGACTCCGGCCACCCCGGCCAGTACCGCCTCCGCCCCCGCGCCCAGGTCCAGGGGGGCACTCCGCTCCCCCACGACCGTCCCGTCGAGGTCGACCAGGACGGCCCGCAGTTCGTCCCGGTCCAGGTGCGCGCCCACCGCGTGCCCTGCCTCCGGCACCAGCCGCAGCACCGTCCGGGGCTTGCCCCCGGTGGACGCCCGGCGCCCCGCGTCCGCCGCGAGCCCCTCCGCCCGCAGCCGGGCGGTGATCTTGCTGACCGCCTGCGGGGTGAGACCGGTCCGCTCGGCGAGTTCCAGCCGGCTGATGCCCTCCGCCCCGGCGGCCCGCAGCAGGTCGAGCACGAGCGCGGTGTTGTGGCTGCGCAGGGCGAGCAGATTGACCCCACCGGACACGCCGGTCACGCCCGTCCCGCCCGCCGTGCCGGTCGCACCCGTCCCGCCCCGCATACCGCCGTACGTCCTGTTCACCCGCTCATTCTCCCCCGTGCTTGCACTTTGGCAACAGCGTTGCGAAAGTAGGACCATGACTGGCACTCCCCTCCGCGTCGGCCTCGTCGGCTACGGCCTCGCGGGCTCCGTGTTCCACGCCCCGCTGATCGCCGCGACCGAGGGCCTCGCGCTCGACACGGTGGTCACCTCGAACCCCGAGCGGCAGCAGCAGGCCCGCGCCGAGTTCCCGGACGTCCGCCTCGCGGCGACGCCGGACGAGCTGTTCGAGCGCGCCGCCGAGCTGGACCTGATCGTCGTCGCGTCGCCGAACAGGACGCACGTCCCGCTCGCCACCACCGCCCTGAAGGCCGGTCTGCCGGTCGTCGTCGACAAGCCCGTCGCCGGCACGGCCGCCGAGGCCCGCGAGCTGGCGGCGCTCGCCGAGGAGAGCGGCCTGCTCCTGTCCGTCTTCCAGAACCGCCGCTGGGACAACGACTTCCTCACCCTGCGCACACTGGTGTCCGAGGGCACACTCGGCGATGTGTACCGGTTCGAGTCCCGCTTCGAGCGCTGGCGGCCGCAGCTCAAGGGCGGCTGGCGCGAGTCCGGCGACCCCGCGGAGATCGGCGGTCTGCTCTACGACCTCGGCAGCCATGTCGTCGACCAGGCCCTGGTCCTCTTCGGCCCGGTGACCTCCGTGTACGCCGAGGTGGACGTCCGCCGCGAGGGCGCGCGCACCGACGACGACACCTTCATCGCCCTCACCCACGCGAACGGCGTCCGCTCCCACCTCTACGTCTCCGCGACCACGGCCCAGCTCGGCCCGCGCTTCCGCGTCCTGGGCTCGAAGGCGGGCTACGTCAAGCACGGCCTCGACCCCCAGGAGGCCGCCCTGCGCGACGGCCTGCGTCCCGACGCCGGTGCCGGCTGGGGCACCGAGCCGGAGGAGCTGTGGGGTCGCGTCGGTTCCGGGGAGTCCCCGGTGACCGGCGGCGGGCGCCCCGAGCCGACCCTCCCCGGCGACTACCCCGCCTACTACACGGCCGTGGCGAAGGCCCTCCGGGAGGGCGGCCCCAACCCGGTGACCGCGCGCGAGGCCGCCGCCGCCCTGGACGTCCTGGAGGCGGCCCGGCGCTCGGCCGACGAGAAAGTGACGGTGACGCTGTGACCCGGTCCGAACCCGCCCCCGGCAAGAAGGAGCCGACTGTGGGAGCACCGAGTACGCACGAGCCGAGCCTGGAAGAACTGGAGGCGCAGGAACGCCGCCTGGTCTTCCGGCGGTTCAGCCACGAGGACGCCTGGGAGCTGGGCTCGTTCCTCGTCGACCTGGCCCGGGTGCGCGACGCCCCCGTCGCCATCGACATCCACCGCGCGGGCCAGCAGCTCTTCCACGCCGCCCTCCCCGGCTCCAGCCCCGACAACGACGCCTGGATCGTCCGCAAGCGCCGGGTCGTCGAGCGGTACGGTTCCGCGTCGTACCTGGTGGGCGCCCGACACCGGGCCAAGGGTACGACGTTCGAGGAGTCCTCGCGCCTGGACCCCGACACCTACGCGGCCCACGGCGGTTCGTTCCCGATCACCGTCGAGGGCGTCGGTGTGATCGGCGCGGTGACCGTCTCGGGCCTCCCCCAACTCCAGGACCACCAGCTCGTGGTGGAAGCACTGGAGCAATTCCTGGCCGACTGATGCCTGTCCTCTTCGGCCTTCGCGCGAACAGGCCAGGTGGAGAAAGGGGACGGCTCATGGATTTCGAGGAGTCCGCCCGCTGCGGAAAATCCGCTGCGGCACCGACCGCGGCACCGACGTCGTGAAGACCGTTCTCGTTCTTCACCACGCGTCAGCACGAGGCGGGAAAGCACTTATTTCTTACCGGACCTCCCCATCATCCACACAATGAGGAATCCCGCGAACAACATGACGACGAAGAGCACATACACGGGAGTCATGGCTTCATCCCCTTTCTTTTCTCCGAAGCGGAACCGCTTCGTGTGTACACGCCCGATGCCAGGACTGTCTCCGGCCAGAACACATTCGAGGAAGTCCGGCCTCGATCTCGCATGACGGTCCGCCGACGGAGTCGGCGGACCGTGCCCCGCCGGCCTTCGGCCGCTTGAGCCGCTCCGCCCGCTCCTGGCGCTCGTCGTTGGCCGAGCGCGGGCCGCTCCCTTCCCCACCGAGGGGGCCGTGGTCTGCGCGCGCCGGCTGCGGCGGCTCCTACCGGCCCCCTCGACGGGTGGCATCGTCGGGCCCTGCCGCGCTGTTCCGGCGAGGAAGACCGACGTCGGTCACCTCGTGGACGGTGCTCGGGACAGCCGGAGGCGGGAACCCCGCGTGTTCCGCGGCCGATCCGGCTCCTCCCGGACCGGTTGCCGCTTCCGTGCCGGACATGTACGTGTACGCGTCGCCGTAGCCGCTCGGGTCCTGCCACTCGCCCCGACGCGACGGTCTGCCCCGGCCCGCGTAGGCGTCCGGTGCGGGAGGCTGCTGTTCCTGGTAGCCGTCGGCCGGGTAGCCGTCGCCGTGGTGGCCGTCCTGTACGGGGACGTACCGACCGTCGTGGGCGGACTGATCGCCGTACGCACCCGCCCGGGCGCCGAACACAGGGGCGGGGTGGCCGGGCTGCCGGTCCTGATACGGACCGGACTCCTGGTACGCGGAGGGCTGCCCGGCCTCGTCGTGGAACGCCGGACGGCCTCCGCCCCTCTGGTTCTGCGTCGCCCCGAGAGTCGCACGCAGCTCCTCGCGCAGCAACGAACGCCCGACCGGGTCGAGTTCCCGGAGGTCCTGCGGCCCGTCGGCGGTGTAGCGGCTGTCGTCGAAGCCGAGTTCGTCCGCCGTCTGCAGGGGAGGAGCCTCGTGGGCCTGCTGTTCCGGGATGATGGAGGAGACGGTGAATTCCGCGCCCCCCATGACCTGATCGCCGCCGCCATGAGTGATCGCGTCCGGCAGCATGACCAGCGACGTCGTGCCGGCCTGCTCGCCCGAGGGGCGCAGCTGGACGCGGATGCCGTGCCGGCCGGAGAGCCGGCCGACGACGTACAGTCCCATGTGCTGCGAGATCCCCGCGTCCACGGTCGGCGGTTTCGCCAGCTTGTGGTTGATGTCCGCGAAGCCCTCGGGGGTCAGGCCGATGCCCTTGTCGTGGATCTCGATCATGATCCGGCCGTCGGGCAGGCGCGTCGCGGCGACGCGGACCTTGTTCTGGGGCGAGGAGAACGTGGTGGCGTTCTCCATCAGCTCGGCGAGCAGGTGCACGAGGTCCGACACGGCGCGACCGTGGATCTCCGCCTCCGGCACACCCGCGAGTTCGACGCGCTCGTACTGTTCCACCTCGGAGGCGGCGGCGCGGAGGACGTCGACCAGCGGGACCGGCTGGTCCCAGCGGCGGCCGGGCTCCTCGCCCGCGAGGACGAGGAGGTTCTCTCCGTTGCGGCGCATACGGGTCGCGAGGTGGTCCAGCTTGAAGAGCTGTTCCAGCTGGTCCGGATCGGCCTCGTTGTTCTCCAGATCCGTGATGAGGGTCAACTGCCCCTCGATCAGCGACTGGTTGCGGCGCGACAGGTTGGTGAAGATCGCGTTGACGTTGCTCCGCAGCAGGGCCTGCTCGGAGGCGAGCCGTACAGCCTCACGGTGGACCTGGTCGAACGCGCGGGCGACCTCGCCGATCTCGTCGGTCGTCGTGATCGGGATGGGCTCGACCCGGGTGTCGACCCGGCCCGGATCCGTGCGGGAGAGCTGGTCGACGAGCATCGGCAGCCGCTGCTCCGCGACGTCGAAGGCGGCCGACCGCAGCCGGAGCATGGAGCGGCTCATCTGCCGGGCCATGAGTCCGGCGAGGAGGCAGGTGACGAGCAGACCGACCAGGACGACGGTCGCCGTGACGATGGCCTCACGATTCGCCTCGCCGTCGAGGGCGGAGGTCCTTTTCACGGCATTGTCGATGAGCTCCGTCTCGATGGTCCGGTAAGCCTCGAACTCGGCGGTGGTGGTGGCCCACCACGACTCGGGGGTGACACCCTGCGCGGCCAGCGTCGCCCTGGTGGCGTCCGGCGCGGCGATGAGCGCGAGGGCCTTGTCGGGGGCCGGCGGGGCCACGAACTTCTCACCTTTCGCCTTCGCTTCGGCCTCGGCCTCCTCCGCCCTGGTCCCGGCCTCGGCCTCGAGCCGCCTCTGCGCCTCCTTCAGCGCGGTGATGTCCTCCTCGCTGCCGCCCGAGAGGTACTCGTGGGTGGCGATCCCCTCGAGATAGGCGTACGAGGTCAGGGCCACGCGTTGCTCGGCGGCATCCGCGGCGTCCGGTCCTCCGACCAGAAGGTGCATACCGATGGCGCGCTGAAGGGAGACCGCGCTCTTGGACATCGAGAGGGCGTAGAGGGTGCGGCCGTACCCGGTGACGTCGGTGGTGCCCAGACCGAGTTCGTTGGAGAGCTCCAGCAGGGGGTGCTGAATGGCGAGGTATCCCTCTTCGGTCTCGACGCCCTTGAGAGCTCCGGTGTAAGCGGCGGCGCGGAGGTCATCGAGCTTCGACTCCTGCTCGAGGAAGGCGTCGAGGCGGCGGCCGAGGGTTTCCGTTTTCGGCGTGTCCTCCACCACGGCGTGGAAGTCCTCGGCCGCCTTGTCGGTGGCCACACGGGCTTCGACGACGCGCTGGTCGTCCTCGGCCGTGCGCAGCAGGGGCTCGACGGACACGTCGCGCTCCTCCTGCAGGCGGTGGCCGTAGACGAAAGCCGCCTGGACCAAGCGGGCGGTCTCCCCCGCGGAGACCGCCGCCTGCCAGTCGCGGAACGATCCCTGGATCTGGACCGTCCCCATCACCAGACAGACCACCACCGGCAGGAACAGGATCGCGTTGAGCCGGGTGGGCATGCGCCAGTTCCCGGGGGTGAATCGGTTCACGCTGCCCTTGGGCGGGTCCTCGCCGGTGGCCTGCGTGGGCGATTCCGCGGCCCGCGGTGGAGGGGTGGATCGTCCCCCCGACTGTGATGCGTGGCCCGTCGTGTTTCGCCTCACTCGACCAACAACCTCTCGACGGCGGCACCTGACGTATGCCGCTGACACGTCCAAGCCCGCACAACGGGGCAGTTCAGCGCATTCCAGTACGCCGGTCCGCACCCTTTCGAACAAGGCGTTGACCGGCTTCTCCGACGTTGACGCCCGATTCGTTCCGGGCGCAAAGAAGGTGATGTCAAGTTGTCTATCAGCCATCCCGCCTCATGGATGACTTGAAAACACCTTCCTAGGTGTTTTCCCAGTACCCTCTGCGATTCGCCACGGTGCGCGGCGATTTAAGACCCAATGCACGTGGGCAAAGTTCACCGAGGGTACTGCCGACCGCCTTGTGATTCCGCGATGATCGCCTCTGCATCCGGCGGCGAAAGTGACCCGCCGGTACCCCACGCCACGTCAACTCCCCTCCTCGGAGCGGCCCGAGAAGGCCGTCCGAGAAGACGTGCGTCATCGGAGGAAGAAAAGGTATGCGCACCACTTTCGCGGGCGTTTCCGTACGGACCGCCGTGGTCGGCACGGCGACCGCCGTCGCCCTCGGTCTGACCGGCGCCACCCCGGCACAGGCCGCCTACCCGAGCAGCTACAGCGTCAAGGGCATCGACACCAGCCGTTGGAACCACGGCTCGGCGATCAACTGGAACAGCGTCGCCGCCTCGGGCCAGAAGTTCGTGTTCCACAAGGCGTCCCAGAGCACCGGCTGGGTCGACCCCTACTTCAACCAGGACTTCAAGGCCTCCGCCGCCGCGGGGCTGATGAACTCCGGTTACCACTTCTACGCGGAAGGCACCGGCAGCGCCCAGGCCGACCACTTCATCAGGACCCTGCGCAACGCCGGCTACACCGGCAAGGCCGCCGGCCAACTGCCCCCGGTCATCGACCTGGAGCACCACAACGGCGCGTGCCCGGCCTACGCCACCACCACGCACGTCAGCACCTTCATCAACAAGATCAAGTCGTCCTTCGGGGTCGCCCCGATCGTCTACACCTCCAAGTGGTTCGTCGACGACTGCCTGAAGGGCAACGGCAGCGTCTTCTCCACCACCCCGCTGTGGCAGCCGCGCTACCAGAGCGGTTCCAACGAGCCGGCCGCCCTCCCCGGCGCGAACCGCTCCTGGTCCTTCTGGCAGCACAGCGAGACCGGTTCGGTCTCCGGCATCAGCGGCAACGTCGACCTCAACGTCTACCGCGGCACGCTCACCCAGCTGCGCGCCATGGCCAACATCGGCACCGGCACCACCCCCGCTCCCGCCCCGCTGCCGTCCTGGCCGGTCCTGAAGAACGGCTCCACCGGAGTGGACGTCAGGGCACTGCAGTACCTGCTCAACGCCCGCGGCCACGCCACCACCGTGGACGGCAGCTACGGTCCGGCCACGCAGAGCCAGGTCACCGCCTTCCAGCGCGCCAACGGGCTGGCCGCCGACGGCATCACCGGACCGGCCACCTGGTCCAAGCTGATCGTCACCGTGCAGAGCGGCGCCACGGGCAGCGCGGTCAAGGCCGTCCAGACGGAGCTGAACTCCAAGGGCTACTCGCTGACCGTCGACGGCAGCTTCGGCCCGGCGACCCTCTCCGCGGTGAAGTCGTTCCAGTCCTCCAAGGGCCTCGCCGTCGACGGAAGCGTCGGCCCGGCCACCTGGCAGACCCTCATAGGCAGCTGACCCCCCGACGGACAGGGCCACGGCCCGCACACCCGTCGGCCGGGCGCGACGGCCCGCACCCTCACCGGTGCGGGCCGTCCTCCCTTCAGGCGGCTGCGCCGTGGTGGTGGGTCACCGGTACAGGACGGCCCGTTCGACCACGCTCCAGGTCGTACTGGTGACCACGCACAGACGGTTCCGCAGCCGGAACATTCGCCGTACGCCCCGAGTCCGACGGCCGCGAACACACTGTGCCCGCCGACCCCGTGCCCGCCTGCGCGGGCGGGCACGGGGGTGGCGGGCCCGGGTGCGGTCAGTGCTGGTCGGCGGGCTTGGCGTCGGTCTCCACGGTCGGGTGCTACCGCTCGTCGGCCATGAAGTCCTTGTCGAACGGCGGGGCCTGGTCGGTCCACCGCATCGCCGTGTAGGTGGTGTAGCTGACAAGCTCTCCCGGCCGGTAGCCGTCGCGGGCCGAGGTCGCGTACGACTCACCCGACAGCGGCAGTCCGGTCTCCCTGTCGAAGATCAGGCGGCGCTTGCCCTCCCCTCCGGGCCGCGGGTTCCTGAGCTCCACGGCGTACCCCGGGCGCCCGGACCGGTCGGTGACCTCACCGACGTCCCGCACGCCCGGCAGCGAGGCACGCACCCGGTAGGCCGCGGCCCGCAGCTGCGGGGACACCGGCAGCTCGAGGGCGAGGCTTTCGGCCGTCATTCCGAGCAGCATCTGCTGGATGTGCGGCGGCCCGTTGTACTGCTCCTCGACGATCTGCTCCAGCCGCTCGCGCAGCCGCTCCGGGTCGGTGGGCAGCGACTCCAGTTCCGCCAGGCCGATCTCCGCCCCGCCCGGGCCCCCGTCGCTGATGCCCCCGGGGGCGTCGCCCGCGACCTCGCCCCTGCCGTCCCAGGTGACGATCTCCGGCTGGAGCTCGGGGGGCGGGCCGTCGTCGTGCCTGTTCCTCTCCCACTCGCGCTGGAGGGCGCGTCGGGCGGCCGGGCTGTAGTCCGTCATGTCCCACCGCTTCGGCGAGCCGTCGGCGCGCCAGGCCTGCTCGTCGGCCGGGGTGGCGGGCCGGGCCCCGGCGTCGATGTGCAGCGACCACCGCCGGTCGCGCTTGCCGGTTCCCTTCGTCAGCCAACTCTTGAACTCTTGCCGGACCTCGATCGTGTAGTCCTTGCCCGGCACCCTGCGCAGCGACCCCGTGCGCGTCTCCTGGTACCAGTACGCACCCGAGGTCGCCTCCGTCTTCTCGACGGCGGCGGCGGCCGCGAGCAGGATGCGGGACTCGGAGAAGGCGGTGGCGGGCGCGCCCGCCTCGGGCCGCGGCCCGTCGCCGGGCGGCGGCCCGGCGGCGGTGGCGGCCAGGGCCGCGGCCGCCACGGCCGCCGCGCCGGCCAG
>NZ_JAESIF010000090.1:0-20092 GCF_016757295.1 Streptomyces sp. M2CJ-2
ATCATGCCGCAGACGCGGGGTCCGGCACGCACTCCCCCAAGCTCTTCGAGCAGGGGCCCCAGCCGCGTTGTCGTCGCTCTCCCCCACGCTCGGCTGCTCCCCCACGCTCGGCTTCGCTCGAGCGGGAGGGACCCCCATGCGCGGGGGCACCCCCATCGCCCCCGCTCACCGGAGCTGATGAGGGCGCCGTCGCTTTCCTCCGACGTGATCCGCCAGACAGGCCCTGGCCGCTACCGGCTCAGCCGCGCGAACCTCCGTACCGCCAGCGGGAAGAACACCGCGAGCAGGGCCAGGGGCCAGGCGACGGCCGCCCACACGTGCCCCGGCTCCCCGCCGGGACTGCCGAACAGGTCGCGTACGGCCGTGGCCGTGTGGGACATGGGGTTCCACTGGACGGCCGTGCCCAGCCAGTCGGGCATGGAGCCGGGGGCGGCGAAGGCGTTGGACAGGAAGCCGACGGGCCAGACCAGGATCTGCACGGCCTGCACCACCTCCGGCTTTCCGGCCACCAGCGCCAGGTGGATGCCGATCCACAGCATCGCGAACCGGAACAGCAGGAGCAGTCCCACGGCGCCCAGGAAGCCGGCCGCACTGCCGTGGGCACGCCAGCCGAGGGCGGCGGCGACGGCGAGCAGCACCACCAGGCCGATCGCCGACTGGAACATGTCGGCGGCCGAACGGCCGACCAGGACGGCGCCGTTGGTCATCGGCATGGAACGGAAGCGGTCGATGACGCCCTTGTCGAGATCCTGGGTGACGGCGATCATGGTGCCCTCCAGGCCGAAGGCCATGGTGAGCGCGAGCATGCCGGGCACCAGGTAGTCGAGGTAGTCGCCGCTCACGCCCCGGCCGCCGCCGACCAGGTAGCCGAACATCAGCAGCAGCATCACCGGGAAGACCAGGTTCACCACCACCGCCACCGGCTGCCGTCCCCAGCGGGCGAGTTCACGGCGGGTCATGGTCCAGGAGTCGGTCAGGGCGTACGTCGTGGTGGTCACGCGGCCTCCTTCACCCGGTCGTCGCGCCCGGTCAGGCGCAGGAACACCTCGTCGAGCGTGGGCCTGCGCAGGGCGATGTCCTCCGCCTCGACGCCGGCCTCCTCCAGCGCGCGGACCACTCCGGCCAGGGCCGCCATGCGGTCGGTGACCGGGGCGCTCAGCAACCGGCGGTCGGTGTCCACGGTGATCCGGTCCTTCGGTACGGGCAGCAGGGCGACGGCCGCGCCCAGCTGCCCGGCGTCGCGCAGGACGACGTCCACGCGGTCGCCGCCGACCGCCGCCTTGAGCTCGTCCGCCGTGCCGTCGGCGATGACCCGCCCGGCGTCCACGACCGAGATGCGGTCGGCGAGCTGGTCGGCCTCCTCCAGGTACTGGGTGGTGAGCAGGACGGTCGTACCGCCGTCGACCAGGGAACGGACCGATTCCCACACCTCCGCGCGGCCGCGCGGATCGAGGCCCGTGGTCGGTTCGTCGAGGAAGAGCACCTCCGGTTCGGTGATCAGGGAGGCGGCGAGGTCCAGGCGGCGCCGCATGCCTCCGCTGTACTGCCGTACCGCCTTGCGGCCGGTGTCGGCGAGGTCGAAGCGCGCCAGGAGCTCGTCGGCACGCGCGCGGGCGCGTCGCGCGCCGAGGTGGTGCAGGCGGCCGAACAGTTCGAGGTTCTGCCGGCCGCCGAGTTCCTCGTCGAGTGCCGCGTGCTGGCCGAGCAGGCCGATGCGCAGGCGTACCGCGTACGCCTCGCGCACCACGTCGTGGCCCGCCACCTCGATCCGGCCCGCGTCGGGCCGCAGCAAGGTGGCCAGGATCCTCACCAGGGTGGTCTTGCCCGCGCCGTTCGGGCCGAGCACTCCGTGCACCGTGCCGCGCGCGACCGTGAGGTCGAGCCCGTCCAGCGCGGGCCTGCCGCTCGTCGTGCTTCTTCCGCCGTTCCTCGCGCTCTTCCCGCCGTACGTCTTGCGTGCTTCCTCGACGGTGATCGCCGCGTCGGCCACTGGCACTCCTTCACTAGTCAAACTTGACTACATGCTTTTGAAGGTAGGCGCCGCCAAGCCTCTTAGTCAAACTTGATTACTGAGCGGATCACCGCACGGGCGGACGCCTCAGCGCTCGTCCCCCGGATGCCGCTCCCCCGTCGCGTACGGGTTCTCCTGGTCCTCGGCCAGGACGCCGACGAACGGCTCGCCCTCCCCGGCGAAGGTGTAGGCCCCCGCCTCGATCCGCCCGATCAGCCCCCTGGTCCACTCGGCCTCGGCGTCGGCCGTGTGCACCCACAGGTTCATGATCTCGCCGATGTGCCCCAGCTGCTCGGGGCCGTCCTCGGGCACGTAGTGCTCGAGGACCGCGGCCCGCCACTCCTCGATGCGCCGGGTCCGCTCCTCGAGCAGCGTCACCGCCTCCTGCCGCGGCAGATCGACGACGAAGCCGATGGCCGCCGACTTCACGTCCATCTTCTGGTCGTAGGCGACGAGCGCCTCCCGCAGCAGCGTGAAGTACTCCTCGTCGCCCGCCGGGGTGATCTCGTACTCGGTGCGCGGGGGGCCGCCGGCCGTCGAGGGCGCGATCTCGTGCGCGTGCAGCAGTCCTTGCTTCGCCATCTGCTTCAGGGCGTGGTAGATCGAGCCGGGCTTGGCGTTGGACCACTCGTGCGCGCCCCAGTACTCCAGGTCGTTGCGCACCTGGTAGCCGTGGGCCCGCCCGTGCTGGCGCACCGCGCCGAGCACGAGGAGACGGATCGCTGACATGCGCCCCAGCGTAGGACGCCACGGCTCACTCCCAGGAGCTGCCCTGCTCCTTGGCGACCAGTTCGAAGGCCGTGGCCCCGTCCAGGGATTCGCGGATGATGTCGGCGTGGCCGGCGTGCCGGGCGGTCTCGCGGATCAGGTGCAGACACAGCCAGCGCATCGAGAGCCACTCGTCCTTCGGGTTCCAGGACGTCTTCGCCAGCAGGAAGGTGTCGTCGAGGCTGGGCACCGAGCGGATGAACGACTCCGTCTCGGCGGCCACCCTCTCGTAGGACGCGAGAGTGGACTCCACGGTCTCGTCGCCGACCAGCACGAAGCACTCGTGCCAGTTCGACTCGTCCCGGTGGACGGCCGGCGGCTCCCCCTTGGCCCGGGCGATCCAGCCCTGCTCGACCTCGGCGACGTGCTTGAGCAACCCGGCCAGGGACAGCTCACTGGCACTGGGGCGGGAGGACGCCTGCTCCTCCGTGAGGCCGAGCAGCGCCCGCCGGACGCCGCCGCGCTGCTCGGCGATGAAGGCCAGGAGCGCTCCCCGCTCGTCGCCCCGCTCCTCGGGGCCCACGTGAGTGACCATGACCGGCTGCCTTTCGTCGTTCCGTCGTTCTGTCGTTCCGTCGTTCCGCCGCAGGTGGCCCCTGCCGGCTGACACCGACGACGCTACGGGCCGACGAGGACAGGAGCTGTCCTCATCGGCCCGGACGGAAGGAGAGGGGAGTCAGAACGGGAAGCCGCTCCGGCCGTGCTGCACCGAGATCCACTTCGTCGTGGTGAACGCGTCCAGCATCGTGTCGCCGTTCAGCCGGCCGATGCCCGAGTGCTTCTCGCCCCCGAACGGGACGATCGGCTCGTCGTGCACGGTGCCGTCGTTCACGTGGAACATGCCGGTGTCGATCTGCTTGGCGAAGTTCACCCCGCGCTCGATGTCACCGGTGTGCACGGCCCCGCTCAGGCCGTACGGGGTGTCGTTGACGAGGCGGACGGCCTCCTCCTCCCCGTCGAAGGGGACCAGGAAGACGACCGGGCCGAACACCTCCTGCTGGAGCAGGGCCGAGTCGGCGGGGACGCCGGTGAGCACGGACGGCTCGAGCAGGTTGTCGGTCCGCGTGCCGTGCGCCAGCGCGGTCGCGCCCTCGGCGAGCGCCTGCTCGACGACACCGGCCAGGGCGTCCGCCTGCTGCGAGTTGATCACCGGGCCGATGACGGTCTCGGGGTCGCGCGGGTCGCCGACCTTGAGGGACTTGACCTTGGCGACGAACTTCTCGGTGAACTCGTCGGCCACCGAGCGGTCCACCAGCACCCGGTTGGCGGCCATGCAGACCTGCCCCTGGTGGACGTACCGGCTGAAGACGGCCGCGTCGACGGCGTAGTCGACGTCCGCGTCGTCGAGGACCACCAGCGCGCTGTTGCCGCCGAGTTCGAGGACCGAGCGCTTGAACAGGGAGGCGCAGACGGTGGCGACGTGGCGGCCGACCTTGTCGGAGCCGGTGAAGGAGATGACCTTCGGGACCGGGTGCTCCAGGAAGGCGTCGCCGATCTCCGCGATGTCCGTGATCACGACGTTCAGCAGGCCGCCCGGCAGGCCGGCGTCCTCGAAGATCCTGGCGATCAGCGAGCCGCCGACGATCGGGGTGTTCTGGTGCGGCTTGAGCACCACGCCGTTGCCGAGCGCCAGCGCCGGGGCGACCGACTTCAGCGACAGCAGGAACGGGAAGTTGAAGGGGCTGATCACGCCCACGACGCCGACGGGCACGCGGTAGACGCGGTTCTCCTTGCCGTCCACCGGCGAGGGGATGATCCGGCCCTCCGGGCGCAGCGCCAGGTGCACCGCCTCACGCAGGAACTCCTTGGCGAGGTGGAGCTCGAAGGCGGCCTTCAGACGCGTACCGCCGAGCTCGGCGACGATCGCGTCGGAGATCTCCTCCTCGCGCTCCTCGACCAGCTTGAGCGCCTTCTCGAACACCGCACGGCGGACGTAGGGGTTGGTCGCCGCCCACTGCTTCTGCGCACGGGCCGCCGCGCGGTACGCCTCGTCGACCTCGTCGACGGTGGCTATCGTGATCGACGCCAGCTTCTCGTCGTCGTACGGATTGAAGTCGATGATGTCCCAGGAACCGGTTCCCGGGCGCCACTCACCGTCGATGTACTGCTGAGCCAGGTCGGTGAAGTACGACGACATGCGATCCCTCAACCCCTCGGTCCCTCGCTGCCGAACCGGGCCCGCCCCGACCGGCCTCACGCTGCTGATCATCCGTCATCGTACTTGTGTTTCAAGAGAGTTGGAGGAGTCCCCGGAGAAGGTCCCGGCCCTCCGACGGCCCCGGACTGTCCTGCTGGAGCTCCTTGAGCGCCCTCTCGTACTGGGCGACGTCCTCGGCCTTGTCGAGGTACAGCGCGCTCGTCAGCTGCTCCAGGTAGACGACGTCCGACAGATCGGACTCGGGGAAGCTGAGGATGGTGAACGCGCCGGACTCGCCGGAGTGGCCGCCGAGGCCGAACGGCATCACCTGAAGCCGGACGTTGGGCCGTTCGGAGACCTCGATCAGGTGCTGGAGCTGCCCCCGCATCACCTCACGGTCCCCGTACGGGCGGCGCAACGCGGCCTCGTCGAGGATGACGTGGAACTCGGGGGCGCTCTCGGAGACCAGATGCTTCTGCCGCTCCAGGCGCAGCGCCACCCGTCGTTCGACGTCGGCCTCGCTCGCGCCCTGCATGCCGCGCCGGACCACCGCGCGCGCGTATTCCTCGGTCTGCAACAGGCCGTGCACGAACTGCACTTCGTACGCCCTGATCAGCGCGGCGGCGCCCTCGAGGCCCACGTAGGTGGGGAACCAACTGGGCAGCACGTCCGAGTAGCTGTGCCACCAGCCCGCGACGTTGGCCTCGCGGGCCAGAGAGAGGAGCGAGGCGCGCTCCTGCTCGTCCGCGATGCCGTACAGCGTCAGCAGGTCCTCCACGTCCCTGGTCTTGAAGCTCACCCGGCCCAGCTCCATACGGCTGATCTTCGATTCGGAGGCGCGGATCGAATAACCCGCGGCCTCTCGCGTGATCCCCCGAGCCTCACGCAGTCGCCTGAGTTGTGATCCGAGCAGCATGCGCCGCACCACCGATCCCGGCTCTCCCGCGCTCACGTTCGCCAGCCTCCCCAACGTCTGCCAGGGCCTGAAGTCTGCCACTAAAACACTCCGAGCAGTACTCGGGCGGTTACGGAAACGGAATCAGGCCAGGGTTCCGTTCGGGAAGGAGCACGGTTCGGACAACAGGAGAGGCTGATGGGACGGAAAGAAGAAGGAAAGATGACGAAAAAATTGACCAACAAGCGGTACGGGAGGGTCGATTTCGGTCAGCTGCACGTGCATCTGCCCTTGCATCTGCCCTGCGCATCGGAAACCATGGCCTTCGCACCACCGCCGTATCGCTACGACCGCGAATTTCGGGAGTGCCTCGCATGGGGACGAATGGATCGACCATGCTCGAGCCGTTACGGCAGGGCCTTCCGCCGCTGGATCCGACGGCCGTGTCCGACGCCGCCTCCTGCTCCCTCCCGGCCCGCCACGAAGCGGTGCGCGAGGCCCGCCGCTTCACCCGGAGAACCTGTGACCAGTGGGACGTGGGCGACCGTTTCGACGATGTGTGCCTGGTCGTCTCCGAGCTGGTGACCAACGCCCTGCGGCACGGCCTGCCGGCCGCAGCGCCACGGCTGACGGGGCAGGAACCGCCGGTGCGGCTGCACCTGATGCGGTGGACCGGGCGACTGGTGTGCGCGGTGCGCGACCCCAGCCACGACAGTCCCGTCACCGGCGAGGCGGGCGACTTCTCCGCCGAGTCGGGCCGCGGACTGCTGCTGGTCGAATCGTTCAGCGACAGCTGGGGCTGGCAGCCGATGAGGGGGGCGCTCGGCGGCAAGGTGGTCTGGGCCCTGTTCCGGCTCCGCGGCCCCGTCGTATGACGTGCCATGGCGTCGCGGCACGGCGCCGCACGCGTGGGCACCGTGTTCTCCGCTCTCCCCACGTTCTCCCTACGCGCGTCACCGCCCCGGGACCGGGTGGCGGGAGGCCACCGGGTCAGCCGACGACGAGGTGGTCGAACTCGCCGTCCTTGACGCCGAGCAGCATCGCCTCGATCTCCGCGCGGGTGTAGACGAGCGCGGGCCCCTCGGGAAAGCGGGAGTTGCGCACCGCCACCTCGCCCCCGGGCAGCCGGGCGAACTCCACGCAGGATCCCTGCGAGTTGCTGTGCCGGCTCTTCTGCCAGGCCACGCCGTCCAGCCCGGTGGCCGCCATGCCGTTGTACACGCGGGACGCGCCGGCGCCGCCGTACACGTCGCCGTCGTACACGTCGCCGTCGTACACGTCGTGGTCCACAGGTCGCTCCCCGGTGTGCACTGGCTGGTGTGGCCATTGATGCAGTGGTCAACTGACCCGGATCATAGCTTTGTTCATGTGCAAACGCATGAGCAGATGCACGTGCACGCGGGGTGCTCCTGCGGTTACAGCGTTGCCGCCGGGTCCGCAGGTCTCCCGCCTGGAAGTGAGACGCATACAAGGGCTTTCCTGTTCCCTCGTGTGTCCCCTCGTGTTTCTTCGTGTGTCCTTCGGTGTCCTGCTCAGTCCTGCAAGCGGTCTCTTTTTCGACGCGCGGTTCACCGGGGCTGGTGGGGTGCCGGGTACGTCCTGTTAGCTGGCTCCGGCCGTTCCGGCCGGCGAGGCCGACCACAGCTAGGGGGCTTGCGGTGACATCGGTGGATCAGGGGATCGCGGGGGCGTGCACCGTGTCGGGCCGACGCACGCGGATCGCGTGCGCGGCCCTGGGGCTGGCCGGCGCGCTGGTGCTCACCGGGTGCGGCGGGGACGGCGACTCCCGCGACGACTCCGCGCCCAGCACCACACCGTCCACGCCGTCCACGGCGGCCACCACGACCGCCCCCGAGTCCGGCGGCACCGGCTCCGGCGGTTCGGACGCGACCGGCGTCCCCGCGGGCAAGCTGGAGGGCAGCTGGCTCACCACGGCCGGGGGCAAGGCCGTGGCCCTGGTGTTCACCGGCGACCGGGCGGCCCTTTTCGCCACGGGCGGCACCATGTGCAGTGGCACCGCACGGGAGGACACCGGGGCCTCGACGATCAGTCTGAAGTGCGCGGACGGCAAGGTGGACCGGACGAGCGGCACGGTCGACTTCGTGAGCGGATCCACCCTGAAGGTCACCTGGGAGAGCCCCCTCGGCACCGAGACGTTCACCAAGGCCGAGGGCAGCCGACTGCCGCAGGGGCTGCCGACCGGGGGGCCGGGGTCGTAGGACCCGCCGTGCGGGCCCTGCCCTCCGGGTGCGCCGGGAGGGCTCCCGGGATGTGATGATCTGGGGGCTGCTCCACGACCCAGGGGAATCATCATGCGCGCCACGCCGACCGCCGTCACCGCCGTCACCGTCCTCCTCCTGCTGACCGCCTGCGGTGGCGAGAACGGTGGTGACGGGGCGAAGGACGACGCGAAGCAGGAGAGCGGGGCCTGTTCGATCGCGACGGTGAACGTGGAAGTCGGCCCCGCGAGCGAGGCCCCGGCCGCCGGTGACACAGGCGAGGTCCCCGTGGACCTCGTCAACCAGGGTCCCGCCTGCGTCCTGGACGGCTTCCCCGAGGCGAGCCTGGCGGCGGCAGGGAGCGAGCCCGTCGAGCTGGCACCGACGGACGGCGCCACGGCCCAGAAGCTGACCCTGCCCGAGGGCGGTTCCGCCTCCTTCACGATCACCTACGTGCGCGGACCGGAGGGCGCCGGCCGGAGCCTGGACGCGAAGAACCTGGAGGTCGGTCTCCCCGGCGACTCCGCCACCCGCGAATTCCCCTGGTCGTACGGCCCGGTGGCGAACCAGGGCGAGGGCGAGAGCACGGGGACGGTCGCGGCCGACGCGACCGTGAGCGCCTTCCAGCGGGCGGGTGACTGAGCGGACGATGACTGAGCGGACGATGACTGAGCGGGCGGTGGCTGAGCGGGCACCGGTTCAAGGACGCCGTCCGGGAAGCCGTCCGCGCGCTTCGACCTGGGCGTCGTCCGCCGCCCGCGCGCCCTCCTCCCACCCCGCCGCGTCGCTCACCCCGCGCAGCCGGGTGGTCGTCGTCTCCGGCAACAGGCGGTCCAGCCGCTCGGTGACCGCGACGTCGCGGGAGGCGAGCACCGGGAGCGAGTCGTCCGTCAACTGGCTCTCGGCGGCAGCCGCGAGACGCGCGCCCACGCGGTGGACGTACGCCGCGAGGAAGGACTGCCGGAAGGTCTTGGTCCGCTTGCGTCCCCCGGCCCGCTGAGCCGCTTCCGCCTTCGCCATGGCCGTACCGGCCTGCACCAGCAGTGAGGTGTGGAGGAGTTCGACCGCCTCCAGGTCGGAGGCGAAGCCGACCACGGTGGAGAAGCCGAGGGCCTCGTTCCACACGGCCCGGCAGTGGTTCGCGGTGGCGATCGCGTCCAACAGCACGGCCTTGGTCTGCTCGTACGGCGGCTCCACCCCGATCCGGCACGCGCCCGGAGCCGCCGCCGAGGGGGCCCGCACCGCGAGCAGCGCCTCGTCGACACTGTGCCGTGCCATCAGCTCCTGCGCCTTGGCGGTGAGGGCCTCCGCCTCCTCCGGGAACCCGGTCGCCTCCGCCTTGGCCAGCAGCCCCCGGATGCGGCCCAGCATGCGGGACTCCGGGTGCCGTTCCCGCCCGGGTGAGCCCGCGCCCCCGGCTCCCTCGCTGCCCGCCGCGCCCCCGTCGGGCTCGTCGAGGGGTTCGAGGGCGGGCAGGCGCAGCAGCAGCCGGTACAGCTCCAGTACGGCGGTGGCGTGCGAGAAGCGGTCGGTGCGCCGCGCGGAAGCGGCCTCGCGGCCGTCGCGATCGCCGAGACCGCCGAGATCTCCGAGCTGGGCGTGCCAGCGAGGGCCGCGGGGCCGGTCGTGCGGTGCCTGCGCGCGGATCAGCGCCGAGACCAGTCGTACGTGCACGTCGTCCAGTTCGCGCCGGACGATCCGCACGACGTCGGCGGGCTGCCAGCCGCGCCGCCAGGCCGTCGCCACGAACTCCTCTCCCCGCCCGGCGAGTTCGGCGTCCGCCGCCGGATCGGAGGCGAGCAGGGACGCGCCGGTGTCGAGGGCGTCGTCGGTGGTGGCGTACAAGGCGGCCCGGAAGGCGCGGTCGACGGTGCTGGACGTACTCACGGGCCGATCGTGCCACGCCCCCTTCTCTCCGCCGAACCCTCGACCCGACGCACCCGCCTGTCAACCCGTGGTTGACGCCCACCTACTGTCAACCTACGGTTGACACATGACGACGAACCCCGGCATCAAGTCATCCGTACGTCTCGACGACCTCATCGCGGCCATCAAGAAGGTCCACGAGGAGCCCCTCCAGCAGCTTCAGGACGCGGTGCTCGCGGGAGAGCACCTCGGTGACGTGGCGGACCACCTGATCGGCCACTTCGTGGACCAGGCCCGGCGCTCGGGCGCCTCCTGGACGGACATCGGCAAGAGCATGGGCGTCACCCGGCAGGCGGCCCAGAAGCGTTTCGTGACGAAGGACTCGGCCCCGCTCGACCCGAACGAGGGCTTCCACCGCTACACGCCCCGCGCCCGCAACGTGGTGATGGCCTCGCACAACGAGGCCAAGGCAGCGCGCAACGCCGAGGGCCTGCCCGAGCACCTGGCCCTCGGCCTGCTGGCCGAGCCGGGCAGCCTGGCCGCGAAGGCGATCACCGAGCAGGGCGTCACCCTGGAAGCGGTCCGCGAGGCCGCGACCGCGCTGCTCCCGCCGCCCGTCGAGGAGGCCCCCGAGCTGGTGCCGTACGGCGCGGCGGCCAAGAAGGTCCTGGAACTCACCTTCCGCGAGGCCCTTCGCCTCGGCCACAACTACGTCGGCACCGAACACCTCCTGCTCGCCCTGCTGGAGCACGAGAACGGCGAGGGCGTCCTCAGCGGCCTCGGCATCGACAAGACCACCACCGAGCGGTACGTCACCGAGATGCTGGCCGAGTTCCTGGAGACCCGGGAACCGGAGGCGGCGGACGGCCGGCCCACGCAACCCGAGCCCGGGCAGGGCTGACCCGGGCATCCGGAGGGCGGCCGGGCACAGGGGCGTCGTCGGACCGTCGTCAGAGCGTTGTCAGACCCTCCTGCCAGACTCGCGGCATGGCCGACCGGTGGGCACTCGCTCCGGCCGAGGACGGTGGCGTGGACGTCGCCCCCCTCGGCCCGGACGGGCTGCCCGCCGCTCCGGTGCGGCGGGAGGCGGATCCCGCCGAGGCCGTGCGGAGCCGTCCCGGTGTCACGCGGTGGGTGTGGCGGTCCACCGCCGAGGTCCATCCGCGCCTGCTCGCCGCGGGGGTGCGAGTGGCGCGGTGCTACGACGTCGAGGCCGCCGAGACGCTCCTGCTCGGCCACGAGGGGCGGTACGGGGAGCCCCGTTCCGCCGCGGCCGCCCTGGCCCGGCTGCGCGGCGGCCCCGTACCGCCCGATCCGCCGCAGCGCCCGGCCGAGCCGGGCGCGCAGCCGTCCCTCTTCGAACCCCGGGACGCGCACATACCGCTGGAGGACCTCGTCGCGGTCTACGCCGAGCAGCAGCGCCGGCTCGGGGCGACCGCGCACCCGGACAGGATGCGGCTGCTGGTGGCCGCCGAGTCGGCGGGGATGCTCGTCGCCGCCGAGCTGAACCGTGCGGGGGTGCCCTGGCGGGCGGACGTGCACCGCGCGGTCCTGCACGACCTCCTCGGCGAGCGGTACGCGGGCGGCGGCGAACCGCGCAGACTCGCCGAACTCGCCGACGAGGTGTCCGCCGCCTTCGGCCGTCGGGTGCGGCCCGACCTGCCCGCCGACGTCGTCAAGGCGTTCGCGCAGGCCGGGATCAAGGTCTCCTCGACCCGCCGGTGGGAGCTCGAGTCCATCGACCATCCGGCGGTCGAGCCGCTGATCGAGTACAAGAAGCTGTACCGCATCCGGGTCGCCCACGGCTGGTCCTGGCTCCAGGACTGGGTGCGCGACGGCCGCTTCCGGCCCGAGTTCCTGGCAGGCGGGACGGTGACGGGCCGTTGGGTGACCAACGGCGGGGGCGCGCTGCAGATCCCCAAGGTGATCCGCCGCGCGGTGGTCGCCGACCCTGGCTGGCGGCTGGTCGTCGCCGACGCCGCCCAGATGGAGCCACGGGTCCTGGCGGCGATCTCCCGCGACCCCGGACTGATGGAGGTGGCGGGCCGGGAGGCCGACCTCTACCAGTCGGTGTCCGACCGCGTCTTCTCCGGCGACCGCGCGCAGGCGAAGCTCGCCGTCCTCGGCGCGGTCTACGGCCAGACCTCCGGCGACGGCCTGAAGAACCTCGCCGCCCTCCGGCGCCGCTTCCCCAAGGCGGTCGCCTACGTCGACGAGGCCGCCCGCGCGGGCGAGGAGGGCAGACTCGTACGGACCTGGCTGGGCCGCACCTGCCCGCCCGCGGCCCGTGCGACGGACGACGCGGCGGAGGAGGCGGGCATCCCGGTCGCGGCGGGCACTCCGGCCCCGGAGGAGGAGCCCGACGCCGCCCGGCAGTGGGTACCCGGTTACGCCTCGACCGACGCCCGCGCGCGGGGCCGCTTCACCCGCAACTTCGTCGTCCAGGGCAGCGCCGCCGACTGGACCCTGCTGCTGCTCGCCGCACTGCGGCAGACCTTGACGGACATGGCCGCCGAACTGGTCTTCTTCCAGCACGACGAGGTGATCGTGCACTGCCCCGAGCAGGAGGCGCAGACGGTGACGGCGGCGATCCGGGACGCCGCCGCCCTGGCGGGCCGGCTGACGTTCGGACAGACCCCGGTGCGCTTCCCGTTCACGACGGCGGTGGTGGAGTGCTACGCGGACGCCAAGTGAGGCCTCGAGAAAGACGAGGGCGCCCCACCGGTCAGATGACCGGTGGCCGTCCCAGTCGCGTCAGCCGCCACACCGTCCGCCAACGCATGGCGCGCCGCTCCCCGGCCGGCTCCCGCAGGCCCTCGGCGAACCCGCCGAACCACGCCCGCAGCCCGGCGACCGACCGGTTCCTGAGCAGGGTGAGCAACACCCACACCCCGAGATGGACGGGAACGAGCAGGAGGGGCAGCCGCCGGCGAACGAGCCACACCCGGTTCCGGGCGTTCACCCGGTAGTAGATGGCGTGCCGGGCGGGCGAGGTCTTCGGGTGCTGGAGCAACAGCTCCGGCGCGTACAGGATCCGCCAGCCCGCGTCAGCCGCGCGCCAGGCCAGGTCGGTCTCCTCGTGCGCGAAGAAGAACGCGGCGGGCCAGTCACCGATCTCGTCGAGCATCGCCATCCGCAGCCCGTGCCCGCCCCCGAGGAACCCGGTGACGTACCCGCCCTTCATGGGGTCCGACTTTCCGACCCGGGGCACATGCCGCTGCTGTGTCTCCCCCGACTCGTCGGCGATCCGGAACCCGACGATCCCGAGCCGCTCGTCCCCGGCGTACAACTCCCTCACGCGGCGCAGCACATCGGCGTCGACGAGCAGTCCGTCGTCGTCCAGCTCGACGACGACGTCCACGTCCCCGAACTCCCGCAGCCGCGCGATCGCGGCGTTCCGCCCGCCCGGGCAGCCGAGGTTCTCCTCCAGCTCGACGGTCGTCACCTCACCCGGCAGCGACAACCGCCGGGCGAACTCGGGCAGCGGGCACCCGTTGCCCACGATCACGATCCGCGCGGGCGCCACGTCCTGCTTCGCCACCGACTCCAGCAGCGCGTCCACCTCCGCGGGCCGGTTCCCCATCGTCACCACGGCGACAGCGATCCTCAGAGCCTCGATGCCCCCCACCTCCCAAGCACCCACGGCCGACGACTGACCGACTGACCGACTGACCGACTGACGCGCGATGCTAGCCGTTCATGGAAAGGACTTGTCGAGTACGTCTTCCCGTACGCGGTTTCTCAACCAAGCCCGGATGATCCCCGCCGACCCCGACGAAACCCCTGCCCGGTGACGAGGAGCGGGTGACGCTGCGGATCAACGCGACATGCGGGACGAGGACGTCATCGCCCCACATCCCACTGGGCGATATCGCATCACTCCGGGAAAATGACATCGTTTGAGCTGTCCGAGCATTCGGGAGGCAGCATGGCCAGGACAGCCATCGAACTCGACGAAGCCATGGTGGCCGAAGCCATGCGCATCTTCGGCACCAAAACGAAGGCCCAGGCCGTGCGGCTCGCCATGGAGTACGCCGTCAAGCGCCATCTGCGGCAAGAGGGCTTCGACGCCATGGACGCCGGCGAGTTCGACTTCAGTGAGATCGTCGAGAGCACAGGCCCCCGCAACGCCGACGGAACCCTCAAGCGCGAAGGCCACCCGCCCGTTTGACGCAGAATCGCCACCTGATCGACAAGCCCGCTTCCGCTCGGTGGACGTTCCATCTGCGCCGGAGCGGCACACGGGCCGCCTCCTTCCGCCCCTTACGCGGGTCGGGGTCCCTGTACGGGGAGCCTCGGGCGATACCGGTGCCGGTCCCACCCGGTGCCCGCAGGGTGGGCGATGTTGTTCCGGTCAGCGGCGCCGCTTGCGGGTGTTCTTGCCGGCGGGGCGCCCGCGCTTGCGGGAGCGGGCGGTACGGGCGGTGGAAGAGCGCAGCGCCCGGGCCGCCAGCTGCCTGAGCTCGTCGAGTCCGGCCCGGTCCGGGTGCGCGGAGTCCAGCGCGGCGGCAACCGCCTCCCTGGCCTCGGGGCCCTGGGCTCGCAGCGCCTCCTCGGCGCCGTCCCGGCCGCCCGCCAGCTCCACCAGCTGAAGCAGGCTCTCGGCGAGCACCAGCAGGTACTCGGCATCGGTCATGTCCTCGGGGGACAGCAGTTCACGCTGCGCCAGCACGTTCAGCGCCAGCGGCTCCAACCGGCTGTCACCACGCAGTCGGTGCAGCAGCCGTTCGCCCTCGCCGTCCGGCAACGCCACCCGCAGTACGTCGAGCATCGCCTGCGCACGTGTGCGGAAGGCCATGGTTCCTACAGCGTCCGTCAGTTGCCGCAGAGCGGCCTCCCGCTCCCCGCGGGCCGAAAGCCAGCCGGCCAGCTCCACACGGGCGGTGTCCAGGTCGTAGTCCTCGGCCAGCACCCCCAGCAGACCGGCAGCCGACGCCTGAGCCAGCTCACCGACCAGCGGCGCGTCCCGGCCGGCCGCCAACAGTCGCTGCCGTACGGCCCGGGTGCCCAGCTCGGTGAGACGGATGAGCTCCACCGGCCCTGCCGTCAACTCCTCGCGCCGGGCATCGGCACGCTCCTGCGCCGCCGGGTCCGCTGCCGTCCCCGCGACACCCAGCAGCTCCGCAAGCTCCGGCGGCATGTCCGCAGGCAGTTCGGGACCGGCGTCGGAGAGGTCGACGTCGAGGAACACCGGATCGGCCATCCCCTGGTCACGCTCGATCGCCCCCAGGTCGTCCAGCACGTCGAGCACCGTGCGCAGGTCCCGGTCGGCGTGCTCGAACCACATCCGGTGCCGAAGGTCCGACCCGTCGTCCAGCTGGAAGCAAGCCCGGTAAGCCAGGTGCACGGAGTCGCGCAACCGCGGCCAGGGCATCGGGTACGGCAGGCTGTAGAGCGTGTTCAGCACATCTTCCAGCACGTCCTCGTACGCATCGAACAGCATCGACTCGACGTGCCAGCCGCTGCGCGTCCCGATCAGGGCCTGCCGCAGCTCGAAGCACGTCTCGAAGGCACGCAGCCACAGCTGAAGCGGGTCGGCCAGCACCGGCCGGGCCCTGGCCACCGCGTACAACCGCCCCTTGGCCACCCGGACCAGCCGCGCCTTCTTCGCCCACTCCACCAGCAGCCCCAGCCGCGGCAGGTCGGCCGACGAACGCACGCCCTCGGTCTTGTCGCCGGTGCCCAGCACCTCCACCAGCTCACGGGCGTCCGCCATCCGCAGCCGTCCCGTTCCCGTCACCGCCCGGCCGTCGCGCCCCGCCCACTCGGCGAGCCCGCGCAACTGCGACACGATCGCCGACGCCTCGGCCCGTCGTCGCAACTCGTCGTCCGTGGGAAGCGTCACGGGCAGCTGCGGTTCGGCCCGGGCCGAACCGGACGGTGCGCGGCCGGTCAGCCGTTGCTCCATGATCGCGTCGAGGGTCTGCTGGTCGTAGGCGACCTCCCCGCGCTGCGCCCGGTCCGCGAAGCGCTGCAACGCCGCCCCGTCCCAGATGTCCACACCCTGCTCGGCGGCTGTCGTCATCCAGTACTTCGCCAGACCCCAGCGGGTACGGTCCGCCATCGCCGCCGGGTACCGTTCCGCGAACGCGTCGACCGCGGCGAGGGAGTCCTCGAGCATGGGGCCGCGCGGATCCGCCAACTGCATGGCGTGCAGACAGCGCAGCAACGTGCGCAAGGTGCCCGGGGCGTCGCCGCGTTCCTCCCCGGGGAGTTCGGTGACCTGCTGGGGAAGCCAGGACAGGAGCAGTTCCTCCACGTGCCGCGGCTCCCACCACCCGAGTCGGCCGTCGACGGTCGCCCGGTGCCGGTACTCCAGCATCGCCTCGGCCAGGAAGGCGTCCACCGGCAGGCCCTGCTCCCCGGCCCACCGGACCAGCCGGTCGACCAGCAACGCGCACGCCGCCTCGAACTCCTCCTCCGCCTCGGCCTCGAACCGCATCCGCATGAACCCGCCCGCCCCACTTGCCCGCAGTGCCTTGTGTCGCGCCACGCTACCGCCGCACCCCACCGCACCACGCCGAGTCGCGCGGTAAAGATTAACTCGGACGAGTTGGACTAATTCGACTTAGACCAGTTTGCGCTGGTGTCATCGGGCGATGGCACGACCATCAGACCTCTTCGACCGTGAAGCGGAGTGGGGCGACCTCGAACGGTTCGTCTCCTCCGACGCCCCCGGCCTGCGCATCGGAATCCTCTACGGCCGACGGCATACCGGAAAGAGCTTCCTGCTGCGCCGCCTCTGCCGGGCGTACGGCGGCCTGTACCACATGGCGCAGGAGGAGGAGCCGCTCCCCGCGTTGCAGCGCTTCGCCGACGCGGTCGCCGCGGGCCGTGGGCTCGGTCCCGGGCAACTGCGCTTCCAGGACTGGGACGAGGCCCTGCGCACGGCCCTGCGGCCGGTGCCGTCGGCGAAGTCGGCAGCACCGTCGTGAACGACCCCGCCGGCAGACAGCAGCACGAGATCGACGTCGTGGCACTGGACGAGGGCGAGCGCAGGCAGGCCCACAGCCCGGTCGTCCGCGCCATCGGCGAAGCAAAGGCATCCGACCGCGCCCGGACCCTCGCCGACCTCGACCGGCTCGACCGCATCCGCGGCCTGCTGGTCGCGCGCGGGGTACGCGCGGCGAGCGCGAAACTGCTGCTCTTCGGACGCTCCGGCTTCGACCTCGACCTGACCCGGGCCGCAGCGGAGCGTCACGACGTGGAACTCGTGGATCTGCACCGGATCTGGCACGGGGAGTGACGAAGAAGCCGGCGAAGCCGCCGGAGAACGGCGCTCCGTCCGTGCGCCCCGCCACGCCCCGAGCAGCAGGAACCCCAGGTCAGCTACTACCTCTGTCCTGAGGGTTCCGGTGGAGCCGCCTTCGGGATGCGAACCCGAGACCTACGCATGGCGAGGGCCTGCATGATCGTGACGGGGTGTGCCGCGAACTGTCGCGAGATCCTGTTTGCTCAGGTCAGCGGAGCAAAGCCAGAACACTCATGGCACTCGATGCAGTTTTGTAAAGTTCAACCCCCGGCCTCCGCAAGAACTTCGAACGCGTCGGCTTCGTCCACACCGCCGACACCACGTCGGGCCTCTCCGGCCACCCCCGCATCCTGATGCGCCGGGATCTCCGTACCTGAGCCCCACGGCCCCCTGTCACGGCCCCACAGAGGGCTCGCACGCCACCCCGTCCCCGTACCGGTCGAGATGCGAGCCGTAGCCCGGCTCCCCGAGGTGCAGGGGCGCGTCCCCGGTCCCCGGGCCGCGGCGCAGTTCTCGCACCGCACATCCAGGCGAAGGCCATGGCTGCGGGGATCCGTGGGCCTCAGCCGACTTCCCCGGCGAACGCCGGCAACAGGGGCGGGCGCCCGCCCGTGTGACCGAGGCCGAAGAGTGGCCAGGGGCCGGAGGGTGCGTGAACGGGACTTCCCGGCTCCGAAGGGTGGCTCCCGGAGGGGGCGCCCTCATGGGCTGTGAAGACACCGTGCACAAGGGCGGTGCTTGAGCTGCGTCGCGTCACCGCGTGAAAGGGTGTTCGAAGCCGGGTGGAAGCACACCGGTGTGTCGGGCGAAGTCGCATACGGGGAGGGGGCTCGTCCGCATGGCGTGGGACGAATGGGAGCAGATCAAGGCCGAGGTCGCCCAGAAGCAGGCGGCGTCGATGCAGTTGAACGGGATCGCTCCCGACACGGGCCCGGGTGGCGGAGGCCCTGCACCGGACCTGGTGGTGCATGACGACCAGTTGGGCAAGCTCGGGAACATGGCCTACGCCTGCGCGAACGGCTGGCGGTGGACGGCGACCTCGCGCGGCCGAGCACCTTCACCGCATCCATCGATCTCTTCAACGACGGCCTGGACGTGGGCTCCGCGCTCACCGAACTGCACGACGCGTGGAGCACCCAGCTGGGCACCCTGAAGGAGGCGTGCGCCCACATCTCCAACCACCTGGACTTCACACGGGCCCAGCACGCGAAGAACGAGGACCACGTCGTGACCGGCATGCGGAACGCGGCAGGTCACCTGATGACGGTGTCGCGGATCAACGACTACTACGCTCCGAAGTCCGCGGAGGCATGAGACTGATGGCGACGGACATGCTGACCGTGCAGGAACTCAACGACCTGCGCCTGGGCACTCCGAAGACCTCGGTGGACGACTGGCGGACCATGGTCGGCCGACTGGAGAAGCTGGCCACTGGTGGTGACGGCCAGGTCAGCGCGAAGGATCTGCAGAAGAAGGCCAACGCGGCGGACTGGGTGGGCGTCAACGCCACGGTGTCACGGCAGTTCGTGACCAGGACGGCGGCGCAGTTCGACGACGCGGCCTCCGAGGCCAAGAGCGTGCTCGCCGTCCTGAGCGACGCGCACGCCGCGTTCACGCAGCACAAGCAGGACCTGCGGACCGCGATCGACGAACTGGCGAAGCGCAGCATCTACGTCAACGGCAACGGGAGTGTGATCGCCTCGGCGCCCCCTCCCGCGGTCGCGGGAAAGGCCGACATCCCCAGGCCGACGGACCAGGAGCTGGAGGTCGCGCAGCGCAGGATCACCAGGATCCTGTGGGAGGCGACCGAGACCGACCGTATCGCCGCCCGCGCCCTGCGTCTGCTCGCCAAGGACAAGTACGACTTCACCGACCAGGGTTCGACCGGGCTGGAAGACGCCGACCACGACCAGGGCAGGGCAGACGCCGAGTACTGGCGCAAGGAGATCGCCAAGGGCAACGTCGAGGACTGGAGCAAGGAGAAACTGGCCCGCTTCAACGAGACGCTGAAGAACCAGCGGGACAACCCCGGCTTCACCGAGACCCTCGCCCTCGGCCTGGGCGCGGACGGCACGCTCCAGTTCTGGCGCGACCTGGCCGACCCCGGCCAGGTCAAGACGCCCGACGGCGATCGCGCCAAGCTCCTCGGTGACGTCCAGAAGAACCTCAGCATGTCTCTCGCCGGCGCCTCCCACAGCACCTCACCGGAGATGGAGGCGTGGAAGAAGGACCTGATTGCCGCCGGCGGCAAGCTGTACGGGCACGAGGGCATCATGGCGAAGACGTACGGCTTCCAGATCATGAGCAACCTCATGGTCAAGGGGAAGTTCGACGAGGGCTTCCTGGACGACTACTACAAGGGCCTGCGCACCTTCGAGGCGGAGAAGAAACCCTTCGATCCCGCCTCGATCTGGGGCAACCCCTCCCTCGGAGGGGCCCAGCTCGACTACACGGCCAAGGGGCCCGACGGCGACTACGGAACGACCGGCAGCGACCCGATGGCCGGCTTCCTCAAGGCCGTCTCCCACAACCCTGACTACGCCACCGAGCTTTTCAACCGCGAGGACGTGGCCGACTACCTCCTCACGGAGCGCGAGTACTACGACGAGGACGACCCCTACGGCAAGGGCGACGGCACGGTCCAGTCCCGCGACGCGCTCGGCAAGGCATTGCTGGCAGCAGGCACCGGCTTGAACCCGGACCAGCCACACGTCATCACGTCGTACGACCACACCGACGCACAGCGGCAGGTCTTCGACGGCACCCTGAGACGCCTGGCCGACAAGGGCGACGACTTCCCGCCCGAACTGCGGGACGACATGGCAGTGCTCCTGGGGAACTGGGGAGCAGACTTTCACCAGACAGCCAGTGAGGTCTTCTCGGCAACGTGACGGTTGCGGTGCGTGATGATGCCGGGCGGCGGGATGGTGACTCGATGCCGGAC
>NZ_JAESIF010000091.1:0-19715 GCF_016757295.1 Streptomyces sp. M2CJ-2
GCGCACCTACCCCGACCAGCACCACTACCAACTCGACGCCTGATCAACGACTTTCCCTCGGAAGGAGCCGCACCCATGCTCGTTCATGGGCCTGGCGGGCTGTTCTGGCAGGCAGGTTGGCGTGGCCGTCCTGGGCCTGCTTGTTGTCCGCGGACAACGTTCACTCGTGATTGAGAGGCCTGGACGTTTGTTGTCCGCGGCCAACAAACGTGGGCAGACACGTGCTTTACGGGGTTTCCGAACCGGTTCAGGCGAGTAAGGTAGCGCCATGACCGCGCCATACGACCCGACCGATCGGGAAAAGGTAGTAGCCAAGCTGCCTGCTGAGCTGCGCAAGGAGTTGAAGGTCCGGGCGGCGGAACTGGGGAAGGACATCCAGGACGCCGTCACTGAAGGTGTTGAGGCCTGGCGGAAGGCAAAGGACCGCCCGGTGGTCGACACCGCTGGGGGCACGTCGTTCGCGACCTATCTCCCGGCCGGGCTGTACGGCAAGCTCAAGCAGGACTGCAAGGCCCGCAGCGTCTCTTACAACCAGGGGATCGCCCAGTCGATCCGCTTGTGGCTCGACAGCAACCCGTCCCCACGCCCGAGGCCAGCGCGGGTCACCGGAGCGCGCCGGATCATCTTCGGTAACCAGAAGGGCGGCGTGGGCAAGACATCGGTCTCCGCCGGCGTCGCCCAAGCGCTCGCAGAGTCTGGGCACCGCACGCTGCTTATCGACTTCGACCCGCAGGGCCACCTCACCAAGCAGCTTGGCTATCCGATGCTCGACATCGATGAGGCCAGCTTGGCCAAGCACATGCTGAAGGAGGCCAAGGGCGAGCTGAGCGAGCTGCTCGTGCCGATAAAGGGTGGTGACTTCGAAGAGCATCTGTGGCTGCTGCCCGCTTGCAAGGACGCGTTCCTACTCGATGCGAAGCTGGCCACCACCAAGGCCGTACGTATCAAGGAGACGGCGTTGGAGAAGGCCCTCGAGCCGGTGGAGCAGGAGTTCGACTACATCATCGTCGACTGCCCCCCGAGCCTGGGCTACTCCATGGACACCGCCCTGTACTACTGCCGCACCCGTGACGGGGAAGAACCCAACGCCTCCGGCATCGTGGTCCCAGTGCTGGCCGAGGACTCCTCCGCTGACGCCTACGACATGCTCTACGACCAGGTCCAGGACCTCATTGAGGACATGGACATCGACATTGCTCTGCTGGGCTTCGTGGTCAACATGTACGACAGCCGCAAGGGTTTCGTCGCCACGTCATCGCTCGACGAATGGCGCAACATCGGCGAACCGCCCGTCCTCGCCGTGGTTCCCGAGCTGAAGGACCAGCGCGAAGCGGTCCGTGTGAAGAAGCCGCTGCTCGTGCACGCGCCCTACGGTGACCAGGCAGATGTGATGCGGACTGTGGCACGGAGGATCAGCGCATGAGTGTCGCCGACAAGTTGGGGACCGGATCGTCGTTCGGCAACGTTACTCGAGGACGTAGTGCCCGAGGTCGTGCCAAGGCCGTCGCTCAGGGGGATGTGCCTGCGTATGAGCTTGTGCGGCTGCAGCTGGACGAGGTCGCGCCCACCCCGTTGAATCCGCGCCGGAACTTCGGCACGGAGGAGGAGCTGACTCGCTTCGGTGAGGAGCTGCGTCAGGCGCAGTTGTCGGCCTGTGTCGCTGTCACTCGTGACGCCTACCTGATGCTGTGGCCCGAGCATGAGGAACGGATCGGTTCCGCCAAGCATGTTCTGATCAACGGTGAGCGGCGCTATCGGAGCGGCGTTCATGTCGGGGTGGAAGCGCTGGACTTTGTTGTCCGGGACGACCTGGCTTCCTCTCGTGAGCAGTTCATCAATCACCTGCTCAAGGAGAACCTCGACCGTGAAGACTTCGACGTCATAGAGCGGGCCCGAGGTGTGCAGCACTTGGTGGACGTCTGTGCGGAGAAGGGGGAGCGTGGTGCTCGTTCTCGTGCCGCTGAGCAGTTGGGGAAGGACCGGTCCTGGGTAACCAACCAGCTCATCCTGTTGGAGCTGCCGGCGGAGTTGCAGTCGATGCTCAGCGCTGGCAGCCTCGCGGAGCGTGATGGCCGGCTCCTTGCCCGCCATTTGAAGGACAATCCAGGTCTTGGTGCCGCAGCGCTACTGGATCATCTTGAGCAGACGAAGACGGCAGCGGCCATGCTCAAGCAGCAGGAGAAGGAAGCGCTGGAGCTCGTACGGGGAGCCCAGGCGGGGACGGCCGCAGGGGCTTTGTTGTCCGCGGACAACAACGGCACCGAGTCCGAAGGCGATGCTGCGCAGACGACTCAGCAGTCGAGTTCGTTGTCCGCGGACAACGAACCATCCGGCCACTCCGGCACAGCGGACGCTACGGGCGTCTCAGTGCAGAAGCGTCGGACACTGAACGGTGGCAAGAAGACGGCGGAGTCCTCTTCGGCGCTGCCCGGACAGCGGAACGACCCGGCTGGTGATGCAGCGGGCACGGAAGAGGAGCAGGAGGCCAGCCAGCCCAAGCGGTTGCCGTATGACAACCCCGTCTATGTGGCCATGCATCTGGAAGTCAAGATGGAGCCTGAGGACTTCCTGGAGTCCACGCGCTTGATGGCAACGAAGTGCTGGGACAGGGCCGGGCTGAACCCCTCCCTCAACCTGTTGAAGGACATGCTGAGGGAGGCAAAGCAACACGACCCGGAGTCGCTACAGTCCCTGCTTGCCGAGTTCACGAGCGAGACCATGACGGCTTGACCTCGACAGTGCGACACGAAGCGCTGCAAGAACAGGGGCGCCTTGAAACACAGAAAGGCCCGGCTTCCCTCATCGTGACGGGAAGCCGGGCCTTGGCATGTCGGTTACGTGTTTCAGGTCGCTGGCGCGTCTTCGTCAGGGTTGGAGATGCTGGCGGCGGTCACTGGGGTGGCCGGGTGACACATAGCAGTGGTCGGGACGGCACCGGGCTCGGTGAATACTGGCGCAGTGCCGTTGTTCCTCAGCTGCGCTATTTCGGCTGTCTGCAGATCGCTCTGGACCTTCGTGGAGCATGATGTCCGCCATGCATGAAACGACTGCAGACCAGGTGGCGGAGGCCGACCGGATCAAGGTGTGGTTCCGATTCGTGCCTCGAGAGGGCTGGATCCCTCAAGACACCGAGGGCCTATGGGCGATGAAGATCGGCGATGACACTGCTCGCGTGATGAACGCTGCGTTCCTTCAGGATGGAGTCGCCGAAGGCGACATCGTTCGGTTCCGTACCGACGCCGACGGGGTCCACTGGGCCATCGGACGTGTCACCGCGTCGGGCAACTGCACTGTTCGGGTCGTGCCGATCCCTTCTGGTCCCCTGGGCCGCAGCCCCCAGGCCGTCCATAAGCGGTTCGAGGCGTTCGGACTTGGGGGCGAGGTCTTCAGCGCGGACTTCCCGATGGTCGCTTTCACCGTGCCGGCCGGCGCCGACTTCTCAGCGGTCAAGAACCTTCTCATCCATGGTGAGGCAGACGGCTGGTGGCACTACGAGGTCGGCTGCGGCAGTGATGCCTGGTGGAACGCCTAACGACAAGGGTCTGACAGCGGCCTCGGGCTCACTCCGTGCCGGGGGAGCTTAGGGTCCGCCCATGTCCGAGTCCGACCCTCATTTGTGGTCTCTGGTCAACAAGCTCCAGCCCGGTCCGGTGAGAAGCGTGACAGTCGCGGGCTTCGACGGACCGGATGTCCTCGTCACGCTTGGGGAACCGGGCGACGGGGTGCCGAAGTCGGTCGCATCCCGCGACACGAGGCGTCGATTCACCGCATCGGCCACCCTTCCGAGCTCTTCACGGTGGGCCAGCGGATCGAGGCCGAAGAGATCGGACGCTGGCGAGGACAGCTGACACTCTCCGCCCGGGCCTGCGAGAACTCTGAACTCCGGGCCTTTCTCTTGGCCCTCAAGCCGGGGCAGCTGGTGTCCGGGACCGTGTCGGGGGTCCACAACTTCGGAGTCTTCGTCCATCTGGACGGCGAGCCCGACGACCTGTGCACCGGATTCGTCCGCGTGCCCGACCTGACCTGGTCACCGATCAGCCACCCCGCGGAAGCGGTCGAGACCGGTCGGAGGATCACCGGCAAAGTGATCATGTCCGAGACGCGCCAGGGGCAGGTCACCATCTCCTTGAAAGCTCTGCAGGAGGACCCCCTCGTCCGGTTCGCTGCTCACACAGGCCACGTCCTCCGCGGCACCATCACAAAGATCCTCCCGTTCGGTGTGGTCGTCCGGCTCGCTCCCGACGTGGAGGGCCTTCTGCACCTCTCCGAGCTGACCAGCGCGCCTGCCGAAAGCCCTGACCGGCTCGTCAGCGAGGGCGACCAGATCACGGTGCGGGTTGCGGAGGTTGACCGTCAGCGGCACCGCGTAAGGCTCTGCGCCGTTGCTGAGAACCTCTGACTCCTGAGCTCTATCGGCCGCTCCTTATCGCTGTGCGGCCTCGGGAAAGCCCAGCCTGTCCAGCAGCGCGTCGAACAGGTCCTCGACGAAGGTCTGCTGGGAGCGCAAGAGGTCCTCGATCTCCGACTGCCCTGCCACGCCTCCGACGCCAGCTGCTGCTGCCCACGCCAGAGCGTCTTGAGCAGAGGCCGGCACCTCCGCGTCAAGCTCAGCGCGCTTGCGCTGCACCGCTTCGTTGAACTCCGGCGTGTTCACCCACATGCTCTGGTCGTCCAAGTCCTCGGGTTCCTCGGCCCACAGCAAGGCGGCCACCTGAAGGTTCAGACATGCCCGCCAGCTCTGTCCGTCGGCGCTCATCCCGGTGACGAGGGCGACGTCACTGTCGTAGACGTCAGCGACGCAAGCCGCCTGCCCAGTGCACTCCACCAGGGCGCGGAGATCCTCTTCTTCCCATAGGCCGTGATCAAGCTGGAGTGTCTGCCAGCCGCCCGGCCGCGGCAGCCACGCGTGCACGGTCTCCTTCAGCTCCCGGTGAATGCTGCCGAAAGCTGGCACCTCCAGCAGTGAGCGCTCGCTGCGGCCGAAGACCAGGTGGCCCGAAAACCCCACGGTTGCCCTCCCCAACGACGATGTCCGCACGATAGGGCCTGGCACGGACAATGCCCCGGCCACGCCTGGCTCTGTCCACGAGAACGGGTTCTGGCGCACATTCCGTGAACGATCTTGCTGGCTCTCGCCGGCAGGAGGCGCGCACGTTACGTGAGCTGCGAGGACCACGCGTCACTGGAGTCCGGTGAAGCCGGACTCAAGATCGTTCACGGAATGTGTGCCAGAACCCGAGAACGGACAGCGGATGTTCAGCACTTCGGGAGGCACCTGGTTGTTTCACTCGAATCGAACTGTCCATGTGTTTCGGCAGCGCCGGAGGCAGCGATCAGGCCGTCCAATCGTTGCCGGAGTGCCACTGCTGCACCCACTGCTCGAAGCCCCAGGCGTCCTCCCCGGGCACCGGGCCGGCTCCTACGTCGGACACCATCCAGACCTCGCCCCGGCGAGGTCCCATGGTCACCAGCACCCAGAACGACTGCCCGTCCTCTGAACCGAGAACGATCGACCCCTTGGTGTACACGGCGTCGGTGCGTGGATCGTCCTCAGGGTCGACCGTCTCGTCGTCCTCCCACTGCCAGGCCGCCTCCAGGGGGAACAGTTCCCCTGGCTGCCGCGGACCGAGGTCCGGCCAGCTCTCGGGCAGCCACCCGAGCGGCTGCAGACCGCCATCTTCTGCGGGACCGAGGCTGCACCCGTTGCTGATCTCCGCAACGAAGGTTCTGTACGGCTCCGGGAGCGTCACCCGGTTCTCGGTCTCCCACGTTGCGACGACTTCATGGCCGAGGGGAGGCTCGCGCCACTCGGGCGCGAACGCAGAACGCAGGAAGTCGAGGGTGGCCTCAACAAGACGCTGATCAGGTGTGGTCGTCACGGCAGCATGCTGGCAGAAGAGGCTGACATCTGATCTTGAGACCCCATCTGCTGCCGCCCTTCGATGCCCTCTGTCAGCCAGCGCGGCCCATTCTCGTGAACATCGAACAGGGGACGGTTCCGGTGCCTCCCGAAGTGCTGAACATCCGCTGTCCGTTCTCGGGTTCTGGCACACATTCCGTGAACGATCTTGAGTCCGGCTTCACCGGACTCCAGTGACGCGTGGTCCTCGCAGCTCACGTAACGTGCGCGCCTCCTGCCGGCGAGAGCCAGCAAGATCGTTCACGGAATGTGCGCCAGAACCCGTTCTCGTGGACAGAGCCACCACGCCCCTGGCTGCCCCGGGGAGCGCCTCTTTCAAGAGGGGGTACGCCTGCGACGTGACACGGTCGACGGAGGCAACGTGATCAGATCACGCCCTGTACTTACGCGTCCGACTGTCGGCGGGCGGCGATGTACCCCGTCCAGTCCCGCTTGGCCAGGGTGGCCCACCGGGTCGCATTGCTCACGCTGGTGCCTGTCAGTTCGGCGAGGATCGATGCCGGAACATCGGAGGCCAAGGCGAGGCGGGCCGCGTTGCGGCCGGCGAGTCCCTTGAGTCCGTACTTCCGGAGTTGGAGGTTGATCGACTCCAGGCGAAGCGGACGGGCCGGATTGTGGCCCGGAAAGAGCCAGGGGGTTGTGCTGGCGGAGCGGTTGTTCTGCCAGGCCGATTCGGCTTGTTCGAGGAGCTGCCCGACAAGGTCCGAGATGCGGGGCGGCAAGTCCACGTGGTGGCCGTTCAGGTGCAGGCGGACGGTGCTTTCGTTCCGCGAGACATCCTCAGTGGTGAGTCGGAGAATCTTGCTGATCTGAAGCCCGAGGAGGAGGACGAGGCTGCCGACGACTCGCGCGGTGAGAGGGATGTGCTCGTCCTCGACACAGCGCCGGAGCTGCTGCACGCGCTCGTCGTCCTCAATGAAGATGCTGGGCTGTTCCACCCGGCGCGTCGGAACGTTCAGGCTGCGGGCGAGCTTGTGGCGGTGTGCCCATTGCAGGAACGGGCGGATGTCCCTGCGCTGCCGCGTGCCCTGGGACAGCCAGCGATCGAGCGCCGACTGGTTGAGGTCGGCCAGGGCAAGGCCTTCGTCGTCCAGCCAGGCGAGCAGCTCCAGTGCGCGCAGGATGAGGGAGCGGGTCCTTGCCAGGGATGAGGAGCCCAGCCCCTGGCCGCGCCGGGTCCGGTCGCGGTGACGGCGGATCACGTACCAGTGCGCGAAGGGGCTGACGATCTGCCGGTGCCCCGGAGGTGCCTGCGCCAGGACCTGGTCGGTCCAGCGGGGCAGGCGTTCGGGACCTGTCCCCGAGTGGTGGACACCTCCGATACCGGCCCCGGCAGGGGCCGGGCAGGAGGCATCTTTTATGGTGATGAAGGTCTACTCGCCCGAGTTCAAGGCGGACGCGGTCGCGCTGTACCTGTCGGACCCGAGCCACACCTTCGAGGGCATCGGCAAGGATCTGGGGATCAGCCGCGAGACGCTGCGCAACCGGGTGCGGGCCGAACGGGCCCGCCACGGCGGGGGCAGCACGACGAGCACGAGCACGGAGAAGAACACGGTGGATTCCCCGCCGACGGCCGAGGAGCTTCAGGCCGAGAACGAGGCCCTGCGCCGGGAGCCGGCGGCAGCGCGCAAGGAGATGCACCGGCTCGCCACCGAACGGGACATTCTCCGCAAGGCGACAAAGTTTTTCGCACAAGAGATGACCTGGTGACCAACCGCTTCCAGTTCATCGAGGACCACCACCGCGCCTTCGGCGTGCAGCGGTTGTGCCAGGTGCTGGAGGTGGCCCGCTCCAGCTTCTACAAGTGGCGGACCAGCCGTGCGGCCCGCGCCGCGCGCGAGCGGGCCGACGCCGCGCTCGCCGAGCGGATCCGGGCCGTGCACGCCGAGTGGGACGGCACCTACGGTCGCCCGCGGATCACCGCCGAGCTGCGCGACGACGGCGAGCGCGTGAACCACAAGCGGGTCGGACGCGTCATGCGCAAGTACGGCATCGCCGGGCTGCGGCTGCGCAGGCGCCAGGTCACCACCGTGCCCGAACCGTCCGCCGCCCCGGTGCCGGACCTGCTGCGGCGCGACTTCACCGCGAGCGCGCCGAACCTCAAGTACGTCGGCGACATCACCTACCTGCCGGTGGGCGACGGCGAGTTCCTGTATCTGGCGACGGTGATCGACTGCTTCTCGCGCCGTCTGGTGGGCTGGTCGATCGCCGATCACATGCGCACCTCGCTGGTCGCCGATGCGCTCCGGGCTGCCGCCCGAACGCGGGGCAGCCTGGCCGGCGCCGTCTTCCACAGCGATCACGGAGCGCAGTACACCTCCCGCCAATTCGCCGATATATGCGCCGAGTTGGGAGTGACCCAGTCCATGGGCGCGGTCGGCACGAGCGCGGACAATGCCCTCGCCGAGTCGTTCAACGCGGCCCTCAAACGCGAGACGCTTCGTGGCGCCCGCCGCTTCAACGGGGTCCGCGCCTGCCGCCTGGCCGTCTTCCGCTGGACCACCCGCTACAACACCCGCCGCAGGCACTCACGCCTCGGGCAGCAGGCACCGATCGCTTACGAGCAGCAGTCAGCTACCCTGACACTTACCGCATAACGACACGAATGGTGTCCACTCTCCGGGGACAAGGCCCCAGGGCGGGGGGCCGGCGACGGGCCGGTGACCGCGAGATCCTGGCGGCGATCATCTACCTGGCCACCTCGGGCTGCACCTGGCGACAGCTTCCGCCGGTGTTCGGTCCGGCCTGGCCCACGGTCAACCGGCGCTTCGCTCAGTGGAGCAGGGAGAGGGTCTGGGCGAAGCTCCACCGCGTCATCCTCGACGAGCTCGGCGCCCGCGGCGAGCTGGACTGGTCGCGGTGCGCAATCGACTCCGTCAGCATCCGGGCGGCAAAGGGGGGGCCACTGACCGGACCGAATCCGACCGACCGTAGCAAGAGCGGATCGAAAATCCACCTGATCTGCGACCGCAGCGGGCTGCCCCTGTCCCGGGGGATCTCCGCGGCCAACCTCCACGACAGCCAGGCCCTGGGACCCCTGGTGAAAGGGATCCCGCCCATCCACTCCCGCCACGGGCCCCGTCGGCGACGGCCCGGCAAGTTGCACGGCGACAAGGGGTACGACTACGACCACCTGCAGCGATGGCTGCGTAAGCGCGGTATCCGCCACCGCATCGCCCGCAAGGGCATCGAGTACCGAAGGAAGCTGAACCGGAGATCTTCCCTACCAGTTGGGCGGCACGTCGGACCCGAAGCCCCCGCCCCGGGGGCGCTTTTCGAAGTGCAGGTGCGGACCGTTGGCGTTGCCGGTCTTACCAACGCGGCCGATCGTCTGCCCGGCCCGCACGGGACCACTGGTGATCAGCTGCTCGGACAGGTGGCAGTAGAAGTAGTCGAAGCCGTCGGCACGCAGGACGAGGAAGTCACCGAAGGCGTCCTCCCTCCCTGCGCGGGTGATGGACCCGTTGCGGACCGCGAGGCACTTCGTGCCCTTCGGGGCGGCGTAGTCCGCCCCCGTGTGGTAGCCCAGGCGCCACTGCGACTTCGGGCCCTTCTTGCGATAGGGCGTGGTCACGGTGTGCCCGGGCACCGGCGAGGAGATCCGGCCGCCCCCGGCCCCATCGCCGACTGCGGGCACCTGGAGCCGGTCCCAGGACTGTCGGCCGGGGATGCCGTCCGCCGCGTCGTCCGAGAACTTCAGCTTGCGCTGCCAGGCCGCGTAGGACTGGCGGTCCGCCTCGGTCCACTCGGGTCCGGGTCCCGCCTGGTACCGCCCGCATCCCTCCGCGACGAGGCGTTTCCCCATCGCGGTGATGATCGGGCTTCTCTGCCCCGGCTTGAAGAACGCCGCTCCGGGGAACGGCTCGTGCGCAGCCATCGCGACCTCCGTGGTATGTCGCAGAGACGAGGACCCTGAATTCGCCCGTGGGGACGGGAGCGGTCCGTGCACCCGGCCGACCGCCGCGATGCCGGACGGCCTTCTCCGGTACGGGGGGGCGAGGCCGGGTGAGGCCGACCCGCCAAACCCGGGCGGCGAAGATTCGAGCCGGGCCGGTCCGTGCCATGACGGTGGCCTATGGGAGCGGCCGTGGCCCACGTCCACGGCGGGCCCGGCTCACGCTCCACGCGGGACCCGTCGGCCCTGGTCCACGACCTGCCCACCTCGGTCACGCCCGCTCATCCCGCGACACGGTCCAAGGAGGACCCTGTCTCCACTTTTTAGGGCATTTGTGTAAATCTTTCTCCTGCGGTGTCACCGCTCCGTGACCCGGGCGTGACAGCGCTCATCTGCGACCTCTCGGCTCCATGCCGGCGAACCACCCGGGGATACACCGCCTCATGACAGTGCAATCCGATGCCTGTGCCACCCCGGTGTCAGCGGCGGCCCGTCACACGCCCCCACCGCGGCCAGCGGGAAGACGGCCGGCAGCGGCCGGCAACGACCGCCGGCCACTCCACTGGCACGAACCCGGCACATCGCAGACGACGTCCGCACCAACTGCGCTCCCGCCGGAAACGCCACACCCGCCACCGCATCGCCCCCGCCGGCAAGCCCGCGAACGCCGCCGGCATGGGGTGCGGCGGCTGGCGCACGGCCGCCTTCGCCACGTCACCCTCACTCGGCCCGGTCAGGGCAAGGTCAGCCAGTGCCTGCCGCGTGTGCTGCTCCTCCCGTTCCCGCCGCACAACCGCGCGATCCGGCAGGGCGATGCCGGCCTCCAGGTCCCGGCGCACCACCCGGTACAACGACGCCAGCGAGGGTACCTCGCCCCCGGCATCCTTCAGATGCCGGTGTAGCACCGACACGTTGCCGCCCGCCTGCGCAAGCACCTCCCACGCCTGGTCGGACAACTCCAGCCGGGCCCGCGGTCTGCGCGCTCCACACGGCCCTCCGTCCGCGCCGCCTCCAGCCAACGTGACAACGCCTCGCTGAGCCGTCCGTCAACCTGCCGGGTGCGATGGTTGGGCGGCAACGAGTCGTCGGACCAGCGCGTCGCGGGAGAACCTGTCCAAGGATGTGCTGCTGCGGCGCCGCCTGCTGCTGGTGCCGTTCGGCTGGGCACCAACATGGGCATCAAGCGGGTCGCGGTGGCCGGCAGGCACGGCGAGTCCGAGGCGACGCTGCGTCGGGGCGGCACCTGTTCATCAACCGGGCCACCATGCGCGCGGCCGTGCGAAAGCTGGTGAACGGGGGGGGATCGTGTCGGCCCGGCCCTCGCCCGTCGACCGTGCTCGGCGCAAGCACCTCCCCCACCGTGGCCCTGGGGCCCTGCGCCGCGTTGGATCCCGCTGCCCGGGACCGGCACGGTATCCCGCGGGAAGGTGACGGGAACGTACCGGGACCGGTGGCACCCAAGGTGGTGACCAGACCGAAGGCAGCCGCACCGCCCCTTGGAGGTCCCGGGCATGTTGGAACAGCAGGACGTTCAGGAGGCGCTCAGCCGCAGCGTCGAGCGACGCCACACCGGAGTCCACCGCGTCGCCGACGAGACCACCGGGCAGAGTTTCCCTCTGCCCGGGGTGCGGTTGGAGCCCACCAACGTCGACACCGGTGACGGCACCACACCGGTGACACGGGTCGTCAGGATCACGACCGGCCCCGGCATCACCGACTACGTCACGCACGAGACCGAGTTCGCCTACTCCACCTACGGCATCCATGTCGGCCAGGACGACCGTCTCACCTTCTTCGGTGACGACCAGCGGATCGCCGTCCACCTCATCGACTGCCGCGAGGACAGCCCGCAGCTCGGTGACGAGATCACGATCGAACTCGCGGTCTCGGCGTACCGGGTCCTGATCATCCCGAAGGGGGTCGCCCACACCCTCGACGGGCTCGGCGGCGTCGTCACCCGCGACGAGCCCGTCTGGTATGCGGACAGCAACCCGGACTGGAACCCGGACAACGACCTGGTCTCCTTCCCACGCACCGCCTCGTCGGCCCCAGTCGTCCAGACCAACCGGCACGAGCTGCCGGTCTCGGCCCACCTGTTGGTCTCCCGGATGTCGCAGCGCACGAGCGGCGCCGTGCGCGGGGCCTACGGTGCCCGTTACCGCGCCACCATCGGCGGCCGGGTGACCTATGTGACGCTGCGCCCGAACTGGCGTGCCGCGGAGGTCGAGATCGTGCCGGGTGGGCCGGTGCGCCGCAACAACTTCACGCTCACCGGACCCGAGTCCTTCACTCTCGTCCCCTCCACGGACAGCTGCACGTCCGACGTGCTGGAGGTGGAACTCGGGCTCGGTGACGAGAAGTTCATCCGGCACGAGCGTTCCCGGCGGCATCTCACCTGGCTGACCGGCAGCCGCGAGGCCGCCGTCGAACTGATCGACGCCGACGGTGAACGGCAGACCGTGCGCCTAGGCGATCCCACCATCGCCGTGCGCATCCCCCCTGGAACGTGGTACCGACTCACCGGCCGCGGCCGGGCGTGGTTCCGGTCCGAGACGGAGCTGCTGGACGTCGATCCGACCGCAGTCCAGCACTTTCCCGGACAGGACGCCGAGCTCGCCAACGAGGACGGGACCGGTGCCGCACGAGCCGAGCAGGACAGCGACCGCTACCTGCCTGGAGCCTCCCTGCACGCGCTCGCGCGTATGGAGGCGACCGCCATGTCCCTCACTTGAGAGAGGAAGTCCACCATGTCCATCACCACCAAGGACGTTACCGGCTGGCAGCAGGACCTCGACTCCATGATCGGCGATGTCACCGACGCGTCCGCCCGCACGGCCCTCGAGAGCCTGCGCTCCGCACTCGAGCCGTACTTCGAGAAGCCGGAGTACTTCCGGTCGGTCCTGAGTAAGATCCAGAAGACCATACTCACGGCGGACGTCGAGTCCGAGATCACCTCGCACTCCTTCGCCGACATCGAGGAGCTGAAGGCCATGCTCCCCGACGACGTGGCCGTCACCACCATCCAGTAGCAGCGCCGAACGGCCCCCCGGGGCGGATCCGTCCGCCCCGGGGGCCGCCGTGCCACCCCATGGCGACGTCCACCAGGAAGGAGGAGGCCGTGCAGACCTTCCCCAAACCTCACCTGATCATGAGCAGGTCCGTGCGATCAGCGGACGACTGCGGACTGCCCGGCGCGGTCCGCGTCAAGACCTCCCGCAATGATGTGCCGTACCACTTCGTCGTGCACAGCCCGCAGTTCACGTACAAGGACTACGGGGTCCACCGGGGCCAGTACGACCGCCTCTCCTTCTTCGCCGCACCCGGCACCGGTCCGGTGACCGTCCACCTGTACGACTGCCGCGACGGGTCGCCCGAGTTCGACCGGAAGTTCGAGATCAAGGTGCCGGCCGACGGCTCGTGCGTGCTGGGGATCCCGCCGGGATACGCGCACTGGTTCGAGGATCTCGGCGATGTGACGACGCGCAACGACTACTCGATCCTCGCCCCGAGCGACCCCGGCACCGGGTGGGACCCGCTGCACGACAACGCCACCTGGCTGGTGGACGACATGCACGCCCGGCGTCCCACCGTGCGCGCGAACACCGAGGAACTCCCGCCGTCGGCCCAGTTCCTGATCTCCAAGGCCGTCGCCATGAGCTGGCGCGGCGGCTCCACCACGGAGGGCAAGGTCACCACCGTGGAGGTCGGCGGAAGGCGTCAACAGCTTTATCTGGACCGCGACCTGGGCGTCGCGCCGGTGAGCACTCCCGCATGCCAGCTCGCCACGGTCGGTTACGAGGTTGGGGCGCACATGGCCGTACAGCACCAGTCGTACGCGGTCGGCGCGAACGTCACCAGCGGTCTGTCCGAGACGCTGATCTACACCTCCGACGGCAGCTGGCCCGCGTTCTACAGCGCCCACCCCGACATGACTACGAAATACTCGCCGCTGCTGTACGACAACCCCGAGATGGAGATCGAGGTCGTCGACCGCCGTTCGGACTCGCCGACCTTCGGGCTCGCGCAGGTGCTGCCCTTCCCCCAGGATCCGAGGACCGTGCTCACGCTGGAACCCGGCGTGCTGAGCCGGGTGCGCGGCAACGGACGGCTGCATTACCGCATGGAGGTCGAGGTGCACCACGGCCGCAGCGGCCGCAACCTCCAGCTCGTCGTGCCCGTCCCCGCACACGGCGAACTCCCCATCTACACTGCTCCCGGCTCGCTCGTCGAGGAGTCCGTCGTACGGGAGTTGGCCTTCGGATGACCACCGTTCAGGAAAATCCCGACACGCGTGCGGGCACCGCCCTCTCGGCCGGTGCCCGGCGCTGGTTCGGCATGCTGCTCGTCGGCTTCGTCGCGCTGGTCCTCGCCCGGGCCATGAGCGAGGGCGTCTACGACCTGGCGTTCGCCAACCTGGCCCTGGACCTGTCCGGGCTCGTCACCACCATCGGGCTCGTCTATTTCGCCGGATACGGGGTCGAGGTCGCCGCCTCCCTGCTGTTCGCGCCCCTGATCGACCGCGGCAGCCCGCTGCGGGTGCTGGTGATCGCCTACCTCGTGAAGACCGGACTGTTCGGGCTCATCGGCCTGGGCTCGACGTTCCTGTCCGGGCGGCTGTGGGCCATCGTCGTCGCCGCGGCCACCGTCGACATGGTCCATCAGGTCGGCGAGATGGCGCTGTCGGTCCTGCTGCCCCGCATGTTGGCACCCGAGACTCTGGTCCGTGTCCAGGGCGTGGGAGCGACCGCCCGGTCGGTCGGCGAACTGCTGTCACCGGTCCTCGCGGGCAGCGTCCTGGCGTTGCTGCCCGGCGCACGCGCCCTGATGGTGGCCGGCGTCTTCCAGATCGTCGCGCTGCTCCTGCTGTGCGTCGTCCTCGCCGCGGTCCGGGCCCATCGGCGCACCGTCCTCCCGCGGGGCGAGCGGTCGGACGACAAGGACGCGGCGGAGCCAGCCGGGCCGGTGACCCGCCGCGAGGTCGCCCGTACCATCGTGCGTAGCGCCGCCTGGCGCCGCTACGCCGTCCTGGACACCCTGACCACGCTCGCGCTGTCGTCCGTCGTGCTGTCCATGCTGGCCCTGCTGCGCGAACAGCTCGGACTCTCACCGGCGCGTGCCGCCACCTTCATGGCCTTCTCGACGCTCGGTTCGATCGTCGGCGGGCTCGTCGTGGCCAAGGGCGGCTCGGCGGGCCTGTACCGCAGCATGCACTGGTCGCCCGCCGTGGCGGGCGCCGGGACGCTCACGATGCCGCTGCTGGGACGCAACGACGTCCTGCTCGCCCTGTGCATGATCCTCTTCGGCATCGGCTTCACCGTGTACCTGCGGTCGGCGGGGCTCGTGCTGCAACTCCGTGCGCCGCTGCACCTGCTAGGTACCTGGAGCGGCTTGCTAGACGCCGTCGGGCGGGTGGTGTGCGCGCTCGGTATCCTGCTAACCGGATTCGCCCTGGACATGGTCGGCGGCACCGCCGTGTACGCCGTGTTCGGTGTCCTGCTGCTGGTGATGGGACCGTGCTGGGGGCACTTCGACCGGGTGCACCGCGACGGACTGGATGCCACCGCGCACCACCCGGCGCGGGAAGGCGCGGGAAGAGAACGGGAATGATTCGGGAAGTGTCCCGGCCATGATCGTCATGTCCGAGCCCTCCCCTGACGAAGGCGGAACCGTGAACCGACCGGCCATATGGACCCTGCCCCTCCTCGCCGCCGTCCTGCTCACCATGTCGGGGACGGCGGGCGTCGCCGGACCCGTCGCCGACCAGGGGGCCCGTCCCATACTGGCGGACAATCAGGGCCCCACGCTCGTCGAGCCCTGAACCATCCTTGAGCGCCGTGGCGGTTCAGGCGGTGAGGCAGCAGCCCGAGCCATGCGCCTGCGTGTCCATCAGCTCGAAGACCTCGTCGGCGGCGTCCCAGTAGCGGGCCGCCGCCGACGCGTCGCCCAGTCCCTGTACGGCCTTGGCCATCCCGCACAGCGCGTGCGCCTCCTCGGCCCGGTAACGCATGGCCGAGGCGATCTCGTAGACCTGGCGGTGCAGCCGCAACGCCTGTTCGTTGCTGCCGAGCTGGCGCCGGACGCGGCCGACGACGTTCTCGATCCTGGCCTGCCGGGTGAGGCTGCCACTGGTGACCGTGAGCGCCTCGGCCCGGTCGGCGAGATCGGCCGCCTCCGGCCGGCGGCCGAGAAGCACGGACGCTTCGGCGGCCAGCGCCAGCGCCAGCGCCGCGTCTCCCGGCGGGCTGGTCCGGTCGCACAGGGCTGTCGCCTGCTCCAGCCGGGCCAGTGCCGCGTCGAACTCGCCCAGCCCCATCTGGGCGAAGGAGAGGTCGATGAGCGCCATCACCTCGTTGTCCCGGTAGCCGAGGTCCTGATTCAGGAGCAGGGACTGCCGGGCCGACGAGGCGGCCTCCGCGTACCTGCCCCACTGGGCGTACAGCGTGCTGAGATTGGTGAGCGTCTCCACCTGTGCCCGCAGCGCCTTCAGTTCCCGCTCCAGGACGAGAGCGCGGTCCAGATGCGGCAGTGCCGAGGTGTGCTGCCCGAGCACCGTACGCAACAGGCCGAGCGTCGATTCGCTGTGGGCCTCTGTATGCAGGTCACCGAGGGCCACGGCCACGTCCTTGCCCTCGGTGGCCGCCTCGATGCCCTCGTCGATCCGACCGAGCTTCCAGCAGGCCACGGACAGGTTCGACAGGCTCACACTGAGAGCCGGGAGGTCGTCCGCGCGGCGGGCCGCGGCGACCGCGATGCGGCTGAGGTCGCGGAACTCCTCGAAATGACCGAGGGTATTCAGGCGGAAGACGAGATTGCGGGTCAGTCCCACGGTGTGTCGTTCCAGGTCGCTGCGGTCCGCGAGGTGCACCGCGCTGAGCAGACTGCTGTGTTCGCGGTCGAACCAGCGGGCCGCCGTCCCGGGGTCGGCGAGGGCCGGCAGCGGTCCGCCGTAGGGCGACGTGCCGCTGGGCCAGGTGCGCCGTCCGGGAAAGAGCAGCGTGCAGGCCGTCTCGGTGGCCGTCAGGTAGTAGTCCAGCAGTCGGCCCACCGCCGCGCCGTCCGCCCCGCGCGTGTCGGTCCCGCGTAGCTGCCGGGCGAAGGTGCGCACCAGGTCGTGGAACCGGTAGAGCCCCATGTCGGGCTGCTGAAGCAGGTGCACGTCGAGCAGTCGCTCCAGCAGTTGTTCGGCGTGCCACAGGCCCGTGCCGAGCAGTGCGGCGGCGGCGTGTGCGTCGATGTCGACACCGGGGTGCAGAGCGAGCAGCCGGAAGGCCGTGCGGTGTTCCTCGTCCATCGCCTGGTAGGACATGCGCACCGTGGCGGCCACCCCGCGCTCGCCCGCGGACAGCTCCTCCAGCAGGCGTCCCTCGTCGCACAGTCGGTCGGCCATGTACCGCAGAGTCCAGCGCGGGCGGTTGCGCAGTCGGGCGCCCACGATGCGCAGGGCCAGCGGCAGCCGCCCGCACAGCCGGACCAGCTCGTCGCTCGCCTCGGGCTCCGCTGTGCGGCGCGCGCCGCCGAGAATCTCCTCCAGCAGGAGACGTCCGTCACTATGCGGGAGGGGTTCGAGGCTGAGCCAGGCGGCTCCGTCGAGGTCAACGAGCCGGGCGCGGCTGGTGATCAGCACGCTGCAGCCGGTCGACGTCGGCAGCAGCGGGCGCACCTGGGCAGCGTCGGCCGCGTTGTCGAGCAGGAGCAGCAGACGCAGCCCGGCCGTGCTCGAACGCCACAGGGCGGTACGGCTGTCGAGGTCGTCGGGGATGCGTTCCGTGGGCGTCCCCAGGTCGCGCAGCAGTGTCTCCAGCGCGACCGCCGGGGTCAGCGGGGGCTCATCCGGAGTGAACCCCCTCAGATCGACGTGGAGTTGACCGTCAGGGTGAATGTCCGCCACCGTGCGTGCCGCGCGGATGGCCAAGGACGTCTTGCCTGCGCCGCCCATGCCGTCGATCGCGACGATCCGGCAGCTGCCGTCGGCGGACGACGACGCGCAGGACAGCGGTCCGAGCATCGCATCCAGCTCGGCCCGACGCCCGGTGAAGTCGGCGAGATCGTACGGGATCGTGCAGGGCGCCGACCGCCCGGCCGGCGGGGCGGCGGATCGAACAGGCGCGGTATCCTCGCCGCCCGGGGTGACGCCGTGCAGGTCGGCCGTCTCGTGCACCGGTGGCAGCAGCGCGGGATCCTCCCGGAGTATCGACTCGTACAGCGAGCTGAGCCGGGGCCCGGGGTCGATGCCCAGTTCCTCGACCAGCAGTTCCCGTCCCGCGCGGTACTCGGCCAGCGCCTCGGCCGGCCGACCGTCCCGGTACAGAGCCAGCATGAGCTGGGCACGCAGCGGTTCGCGCAGGGGGTGCCGGTCGACCAGGCCTCTGAGGTCGGCGACGAGCGCTCCCGACTCGCCGGCCGCGAGGCGGAGATCGGTCAGCTTCTCCAGTGCGGCCAGACGCCGTTCCTCCAAGGAGGCCGCCGCGTTCGCGATGACCTGCCCGGCGGCTTCGCCAAGTACGGGACCTCGCCACAGGGCGAGCGCGCTCTCCAGAGCACGACGGGCGGCCTCCCGGTCACCCGTGGCCGTGTGCCGGTCCGCCTCCCCGAGCAGCCAGGTGAACTCCGCCAGGTCCAGCGAGTGACGGTCGGCGACGATCCGGTAGCCGGGTGGCTCGGTGAGGACGAACCGGGCGCCCTGTGGGATACGGCGGCGCAGTTCGGCCACGGCCTTGCGGACCTGATGCTCGGCCGTCGGCGGGGCGTCGGCCCAGACGGCGTCCACCAGGCGGGACACCGAGACGACGTGTCCCGCTTCCAGAAGAAGTGTGGCGAGTACGCGCCTAGGGGCGGCGCCACCGAGGTGCAGACGCTCACTCCCAACCCAGCACTCGAGCGGTCCCAGAACTCTCAGCTGCATTGTTTTTTCATCGTCCGCCACCACCGCTCCCCCCTCGGTAGTTTCATGCTATGCATGATCTACCACAGCATCACGCGGTGTCAGAAGAGGGCCTCGAAAAGCCGAGGCTCTATGAGACGGGCGGGTCATCGGGGTTGACCCTGAGCCTGGATTCACCGATCGGTGACCGGAACGAGGAGAGCTTGACGCAGAGAGGTGCCCGCTGAGCTGGGAGGATGGGAGTTCTCACGCTACCGTCTGGCCCGACCAGCAAGGGCGTTGTCACGTTAGCTGACCGACCTGGGATGATCTTGGAGTTGACCGTGCCGGGGAGGGGATCGCTCGTGTCGTCCGCATCGCCGTCGTACCAGGGGCACCGGTACCCGGTGGAGATCATCTCCCACGCGGTATGGCTGTACGTCCGCTTCCCGCTCGGCTTCCGCGAGGTCGAGGAGCTCATGCTCGAGCGCGGCGTCCTCGTGTCCTACGAGACGGTGCGCCGCTGGTGCGGCACGTTCGGGCAGGACTACGCCAACGCCCTGCGCCGCCGGCACCCCCGCCCTGGCGACAAGTGGCACCTGGACGAGGTCTTCATCACGATCAACGGCGAGCAGAAGTACCTCTGGCGCGCGGCTGGCCAGGACGGCAACGTGCTGGACATCCTCGTCCAGAACCGGCGCAACAAGGCCGCGTCCTGGCGCTTCTTCCGTCGGCTCCTCAAAGGAATCGGGGCCGTGCCGAGGGTCATCGTCACGGATAAGCTCCGTTCCTACGGGGCGGCCCACCGCGAGGTGATGCCCTCGGTCGAGCACCACTCGCACAAGGGCCTGAACAACCGGGCAGAGAACAGTCATCAGCCGACGAGGCAGCGTGAACGCGCGATGAAGGGCTTCCGCAGCGTCGGCGGGGCGCAGCGGTTCTTGTCCGCGTTCGGCGGCATCCACCCCACTTCCGGCCCCGCCGCCACCGGATGACCGCCCCCGAATACCGCACCGAGATGACCCTCCGCTTCGCCATCC
>NZ_JAESIF010000092.1:0-19098 GCF_016757295.1 Streptomyces sp. M2CJ-2
TCCGGTGTCACACCCGAAAGAAGATCACACCCTATCCGACAAGGATCAGCCGGGGCACCTAACAAAGCCCTACTACGACAACGCCACGGAACTACTGGGACTGATTTCCGCCATCACCCTCCGACCGGGCCAGCGCCTCGTCCTGGACCTGGGCGGCATGGAATTCTGCGACTCCAGCGGCCTCAGCGCCCTCATCGCCGCCCACAACCACGCCCACGCCGCCCAAGCGGACTTCGCACTCGCATCCGTACCCGCGCACACCCTGCGCACCCTGCGCATCGTGGGCCTCGACCAGCTCTTTCCCATCTGCCCCGACAGCGACGCCGCCCCCCTTCCTGAGGACGTGGTGTGCTCACCGCGCAGTGACGCAACCACATGGCCGTGATTGCGCGCCCACCTCTGTGTGCCGCGTATGTGACGGACCGCTTCACCACTCGTCCGTGCCGAGGATTCCACCCGTACCGCTTCATGCCGACAGGGTGCTTTACGTGTCTGCGGGAGCCGGAAACAGTGCCACGCACCGGGCTCCGTGAAACCCTACGCGCGGCCGGGGGACTGCGGTGGCCACCGCAGGTGTGGAGCCGCCGTTGGTGTGGCGCTGTCCAAAACGGCTGCCGTACCAGTCCAGCACCAGGGTGGTGGCATCGTCCGGCGGATGCCCCCGCAGGCGTCGTGGACCGCCGTGGTCAGGGCCGGCGATCCCTCTCCCGCCACCACGGCCGCCGTGAGCACATGAGCGACATCATCCAGGCTGTCGCCGGACTGCTCTTCCAGCAGCAGGCCGCCACGATGGCGGGCGGTACGCGAACGTGAACACCGGGCCAGTTCACCCCCCGCGACGTGCCAACGCCAACCACGCACGAGCTCGTTGGCGAGCGAGGAACGGGATCCCCTTCGGTCTCACGCCCGTTCACGGTGGCCACCGCCATGGTGCGGACGTGGATGCTTCCGACGTCCCTCGGGCTCAGCCGACCAGGCGGGAACGGTCGGCTGTGCTGTGGGGCGGACCGAGGTGTTCGAGCAAGAGCCCTTCCCGGGTGGACCACGGGCAGATCTCGACGCTCCCGGCCCCGCAGGCTTCCATGAGGGCCTGTGCGATCAGGGCTCCGGCCAGGGACTGTTCGGCGCGGTGCCGGGAGATGCCCGGCAGCTTGGCACGGCGGGACGGTCCCGCGTCGGCCAGCAGGGAGACCGACGTGCGCAGTTGGGGTAGCGCCAGCCGCCGTCCGGATCGCGGTTTCTTGCCCTGGGCGGCGGCAAGCCGGGCGAGTTGTTCGAAGGTCTTGGAGCAGGCCAGCACCCGCCCATCCGGTTCGGCCTGCGGCAGACCACCGGGCACGGCTTCCAGGGACCGATGAAGGTACTTCCGGATCTCGGCCAGGCGGCGTCGGGACGGCGCGGTGCCGCCGGGAAGCCAGTCCCGGGTGATCCTGCGAGCACCCAGCGGCAGCGAGTGGACGACGCGGGGCTGGTCTCCGGTACCGGAGGCGATCTCTACGGTGCCGCCGCCGATGTCCAGGACCAGCAACTGCCCGGCCGTCGGGCCTGCCCACTGGCGGGCGGCCACGTAGGCCAGCCGCGCCTCCTCGACGCCGCTCAGCACGCGCAGGCGGGTGCCGGTGGTGCGTGCCACCCGCGCGATGATCTCGTCGCGGTTGGGCGCGTCCCGGATGACGGAGGTCGCGAACGCGAACACTTCTTCCGGTCCGCCCGGACGCGGGTCGGCGGCGACGGCCTCGGCCACTGCCCGCTCGACGCTCTTCATGCCGGCCTTGTCCAGCCGCCCCTTGCGGTCGAGGGTCTCGTGCAGTCTCAACCGCACCTTGCGGGAGAACACCGGCTCCAACACCGTCCCCGGGCGCCGACGCACCACCGTCAGCAGCGCACTGTGGCATCCGACATCGAGTACACCGGCCTGCCGCATCCCATCGCCTCCCCCTGGCTCCACACTCGACCGGGCCGGCTCCTTCTCCGCTCCTCCGGCAGCCCGGACGACGACGTCACGGGGGTTCCGGCCCACCGCGTGAGCATATCGTCACCACTCGTGCACCCTCCGCCCCGGCCCGCAGCGGTAGAACCGTGGACGATCTCACGCCGACTGCGCACGGAGGTCCCGGATCCCCGAACCGTACGGTTTCGCCCTGTGGGGCTCGTAGAGTCATCGCTGCGGCTCAAGCCGGGTGTCGCCCCCTGCGCGGTGGGGTGGGCGGTGGTGCCGGTGCTGTGGAGCCGGCGGGTGCCGTGTCCCGGCGCAGCGGGACCGCAGGCACGGACAGGAGCGCCCGGGTGGCCCGGTACCGCAGCGAGATGCTCACCGGTGCGGCATCCCAGCCACCGGCGAGGGGGCGGGCACGCGAGCTGCCACCTGCAGCGATGACTTTGGGAGCCCCACAGGGGTGTTCCTGACGATTCTGCACGCCAAGGCTGAAAGCGCCGGACGGGAAGTCATCGCCGTGGACCCCCGCGACACCTCCCGGCGGTGCCCCGAATGCGGGCACACCGCCAAGGAGAACCGGCCCACGCAGGAGAAGTTCCACTGCGTCTCGTGCGGCCACAGCGCGCACTCGGACACGGTGGGCGCCCTGAACGTCCTACGGGCCGGGCTGGTCCGTCGCGAAGCCCAACCGGCATAGCGAGAAGCCACCCCGTTTACGGGGTGGAGGAGTCACCACCTCAGCACGCCGACCGATCCTGGGCGAAGTTCTTCAAGCCCCGGGCCACGGGCATCCTCGCCGTCGACGAGTACGCCCACCACCACAACGAACATCGACCTCACCGATCACTCGGGCAGCGATGCCCCGATGATGTCGGCGCGCCCGAGCCGCCCGCCGTCGATGGCCCATCGCGTGTCCTCCGGCAGGGCCGCCTCGGCGGCCTCATCCACGAATACGCGCAGGTCGCGCAGGGTGACGGGGTTGTCGGCACGCACAGGCGCCGCGGACGACACGAGCGAACCCCTCCCGGCACGATCAACTCCAAGATCGCCCCGGTCCGGTCAGCCGACGTGACCGCGCCGTCCAGCACGCCGGCGGTGCGGCGTGGTCACGGGAACGGCAGGGTCTGCGCGAGGACGGTGACCACGATCAGGACCACGGGGAAGCAGGCGAGGAACATCGCGAACGTGTACCCCATGATGTCCCGGGCCTTGAGGCCCAGCACCGCCAGCGTCGGGAGCATCCAGAACGGCTGCAGCAGGTTCGCCGACGCCTCACCGAGGTCGTAGACGACCACCATCCACCCCTGGTTGACGTGCAGCTGGTTCGCCGCCTCCATCACGTAGGGAGCCTCGATGACCCACTTGCTGCCACCGCTGGGAACGAAGACGCCCAGTACCGCCGAGTAGACCGCGATGAGCGGCGGGAAGAGCAGCTCGTTGGAGACGCTCACCATCCAGCCGGCGATCTGCTTGGACAGGCCGGTGAACGCGATCATGCCGAAGATGCCGCCGTAGAAGGGGAACTGCAGCAGGACCCCGGACGCCGCGGGGGCCCCCCGCCGAACCGCCTCGACCATGCGGACCGGGCGCCAGTGGAGGCAGAGGGCCAGCAGGATCAGCACGAGGTTGACCGTGTTGAGGTCGATCGCCGCAACCGGGTTCCCCTCGACGCTCGTGAAGTGGCGCACCAGGTACCACAGACCCAGGATCCCGACCAGGACGGTGAGCAGCGGGCTGCGCTCCAGCCAGTCGCCGGGACGCGACCCGGTGGAGCCGGAGGCCGCGTCCTCCTTCCCGTCCTTCTCCGCCAGAAGCGGACGCAGCTCGATCCCCATCTCCTGGGCTGTCTTGGCGCGCGCGGGCGAGGGGGCGAGGTACCAGGCCATGACGACCGCCACCACGAAGACGACGAAGGTCGCCAGCACGCTCTGCCAGGTGAAGATCGTTTCGGTGAGCGGGATGATCCCCTCGCCGTCCCGCCCCTCGGCGATGATCTCCTGCACGGCTTCCGGGCTGGAGGCCGGGCTGGCCACCTGCAGTGCCGCGGAACCCGACAGCCCCTGGGCCCACACCGTACCGAGTCCGAGGAACGCCATCGCGCCGAGCGCCCGGTAGTCGACGCCACGGACGACACGGGCGATCTCCTTCGCCAGGATGGCGGTGAAGATCAGGCTGAACGCCCAGTTGAGATAGGAGCTGATCATCGCCACCGCGGCAGTGAACGCGATCGCCGCGCGCGGCGACTTGGGGATCTGCGCCATGCGGGCGATCAGCCGGGCGACCGGAGCGGACACGGCGACCGCGTACCCGCCAATGATGATCATCGCCATCTGCAGGGTGAACTGGATCAGCGACCAGAAGCCCTCACCCCACGCGTCCACGAGGGTGGTGGGGCTCTCCCCCGTCGCGAGTCCCAGAGCGAAGATCAGGAACGTGCCGACGAGGACGAATCCGAAGGCGTCCGGAAGCCATCGCTCGGTGAAGGCGGTGAACCGCAACGCAACCCGCGCCAGCCAGGTGTCACCCTCAAGCACCTCGGCGTCCCGCTCGGTGTGGACGTCCCCGACCATGGTTCGTCTCGCTTCCTCTTCGGACGGCTGTTCACCGTGCGCACGAACAGCGTCGCCTGACGGTTGAACTGTGACTCGGGCGGAGATCTTCGCGGGTGGGAAGCCGAAAAGGGAAGGGGGTGCCCGCGATTCGTTGCACCTGGATCACACAGTAGGAGGGAACGCGGCGGAGAGGTGGTGGCGCAAGCCACTTCGCCCGTCGGCTTCATGGGCCTGATAGACATGGCAGCCCGAGGGGACGTCGTGTAGGGACCTCCTCGTGTGGGCGGTGCCGGTGCACCCACGAACGCGGTAGCCCTCACGTGACCGGTGCGGAAGAGACAACAACGAACAATGTTCGCGCAGGTCTTGACCGACTGCCGGTGCGGGCCACGCTGTTGCGGGACATGACGTTGGTGACACAGGCCAGTGCCGGGGAGAACGAGGCGCCTCGACACCGCGCCGAGATGCACCGCCGCTTCGAGACCTGGCACCAGGTCACCGGCAGCACCGGTCTGCCCGCCGAGGCCTGGCACGGCCCCGGCACCCGACCCCACCGCACCCTGGCACGCCATCAGCCGGATACATCATGGGTGACTTGACAACGCCGCGCCGGCGCAACGCCAACGCCCGCCACTTCGACCTGCTCGCCGCCCAACGCCGCGAACGTGCCCGCGTCCGCGTCCGCGTCCGCAGCGAGAAGGGCATCCGCTGGGGCGGACGCCCCCTTTCAGCCTGACCAACCCGGCGCTCTGTGGCCACTCGCCTTCGCAGTAACCGCTCAGCTGTCTGGGCCTATTGCCGCGCGGTCCGCCTGTTGCGACTCCACCGCCCTCCCCGGCACCAGGACGGCAAGGGTGCTGCGCGCTTCACGCCGCAGCGTGCGGCGCCGAGCAAAGGTCGCAGTCAGAGCGAGGATCGAGACCGTGCCCCCGTAGAACACGGCAGCAATGGTGGAGAGGAGCCCGACCGTCATCGGGCACGCACCTTTCTTCCCCCGTTCGGCCAGCCCGGCTCACAGCCCGGGGCGGGCGTTGATGCGTTTCCTCCCCACCATACGTGCACCGTCAACTCCCCCTGCGTCCAGACGCATCGCTGTCCGGGAGCCGCCTATGGCTACGGCCGCGTGCCGATTCTCGCCGAGGGGCGCGTCAGGCGAACGCCCCTCGGCGGCGTCGGCGGCGAATCGTCAGAGCTGGCCGGACTCGGCGATGGTGATCTTCGCGGAGGTACGGCCGCTGGAGGAGCCGAGGGCCTCGATCTTCTTGACGAGGTCCATGCTCTCGGTGTCGGCGACCTCGCCGAACACCACGTGCTTGCCGTCCAGCCAGTTCGTCACGATGGTCGTGATGAAGAACTGCGAGCCGTTGCTGTTCGGGCCCGCGTTGGCCATGGACAGCAGGCCCGGCCGGTCGTGCTTGAGGGTGAAGTTCTCGTCGGCGAACTTCTCGCCGTAGATGCTCTTGCCGCCGGTGCCGTTGCCCCGGGTGAAGTCGCCGCCCTGGAGCATGAAGTCGGGGATGACACGGTGGAACGACGAGCCCGCGTAGCCGAAGCCCTTCTCGCCGGTCGCGAGCGCACGGAAGTTCTCCGCCGTCTTGGGAACCACGTCGTCGAACAGGGTGAAGACGATCCGCCCGGCGGGCTCGTCGTTGATGGTGATATCGAAGTAAACCTTGGTCGTCATGCCCCCATCCTGACATTGCGCCGGGTGCCGCTCGACTCCCACCCTGCCGTCGACCGGGCCCGTCGGGGCTCTGTCGCTGATCATGTGATGCGGAAGAGATGCAGTTGCCCCGCAGACCGAGAGGTGTGAGAGGGCGTTCAGCGGCAGCTGCATTCCCGGATGTCGGGATTTCGGTGGCCCGCTGCCGCCCGGGGAGTGGGGATGGTGCGCCACCAGCGCGGTGCCGGCCCGCGGGCTCAGGCGAGGGCGGCGGCCAGCAGGGTGAAGGCGGCGATGATGACGGCGACGCGGACGTAGTGGAAGCGGTCCCAGCGGTTCTTCTGCTCCTTCCAGTCCTCGGGCCGGTTCTCGGGGGTCCACGTCTTGCCCCGGTTGTTGATCGGGACGAGCAGCAGGAGCGACATGATCACGCTCAAGATCAGCAGCGCGGCGGCGATGACGACCAGGCCGGCGCCGGGGCGGTGCCATCCGGCGACGGCCCAGACCGCGACGAGGACGAGCGAGCCGATGTACCAGACCGGCATCACGGCGCCGAGCATCCGGGCCCCGTGGGCGCGGCCGAGCACGCCGCTGTCCTCGGGGAGTCCGTTGAGGATCGGGTTGATGACGAAGGCGACGGAGAACTCCACCCCCACCATCAGGCCGACGACCACGGTGGTGAACACCTCGAGCGCGTTGAGCATGACGCCCCTTCCAGAGATCTAGCACTGCTAGCTGATAAGGCAACGCTAGTACTGCTGCCGCTCGATTGTCTAGCAGTGCTAGGATCGAATCATGTCGGTACAGGAACGCAAGGAGCGCGAACGGGCGGGCCGCGAGCGCCTCATCGTGGCGACGGCCCGCGAACTCGCCGAGCAGCAGGGCTGGGACGCGGTCACCACCCGCCGGCTCGCCGAGCGCATCGAATACAGCCAGCCCGTCCTCTACAGCCATTTCCGAGGCAAGCGCGAGATCATCGGCGCCGTCGCCCTCGAGGGTGCCGCCGAGATGGCCGCGGCGCTGCGGGCCGCGGCCTCCGCCGCGGACGGCCCCCGCGCCCGGGTCACCGCCCTCGCCCGCGCCTACCTCGACTTCGCCGAACGCAACCCGGCGGTCTACGACGCCATGTTCCAGCTCGACGGCGGCCTGGCGTTCGCACACGAGGACACCCCCGAGCCGCTGAAGGACGCCTTCGCCGCCCTGCTGGAGAACCTCGGCGAGGTCGCCGGGGACGGCGTCCACCCGGCACTGTTCACCGAGACGTTCTGGGCGGCCCTGCACGGGCTGGCCACCCTGACCCGGGCGCGACGGCTGCCGCCGGAGGACACCGAGCGCAGGGTGGAGCTGCTGGTGGACCGGCTCGCCATGGTCTGACACACCGTCCCGGCGGGCACGCAGCCGGGTCCTCGGGCCAGCTGCCTGCCTGCGGCATCACTTCCGGTCACTCGCGCCCACACGACGCAGCCACAGATCGCCGGGCCCCGTACTCCCGAAGGGGCACCCGCCCCGGAAGCTGCGGTGCTCATTGCTCACGACCCGATACGCGCCCTAGCCGTACGGGTTGAGTGCCCAGAAGCGGACGGTGTCGCTGCGACGGTCGAACCACAGTTTGGTGGAGTAGCCGCTGCCGTCGCGGTCGAGCTCGTGCGACCGGATCCACTGGGGGTGCTCCGGCCCCTCGCCCTTGAGCGGCTTCTCGAACCATGAGGAGAAGTCATCGGCCGGCCCCTCGGAGACGAAGGCATGGGCCGCCGTCAGCTCGGCAAGTTTTTCCGGTGTCAGCCGGGCGAAGCCCGAGATCACCAGCTCCGGCGACGGTATGCCCCGATCGTTGTCCCGGCTGCTCACCCACTTGGCGTCGGTGAGCGGGCCCAGCAGCGGGAACGCCCGCTCCAGCGGTGCGGTGTCGGTGTGCCAGTCCCCCTTGGCCCCGTTCGCCACCTGACGCAGGGTCCACCAGGCGGGTAGGACCGCCAGCCCCGCCCCGATCCCGATCAGCTTCCGTCGCTCCAACGAGATCCCCCCATGCCTGACTTCGGGGGCACCTTATCTGGCTCGAGCACCTCCCCGGACCGCCTATTGATCACAACCAAATACGCGCCCTGAGTGGGCCGAGTCGGCGATGACCTCCCGTGCCTGGTGATCACGTCTCGTGACAGCCGCGGAAAGGGTCAGCGGCCCTCCGGCGAATTGCGGACCTTGCCCAGGCCATCGCAACCACTATGGAGGAGTACGCCAAGGCGGGGTTGCCCGCGTCGGCCGTCGCCCAGGTGACCGCCTCACTGGTGGAGGAGCGACGCCAGCTCGCCGACCTGCGCGACGAGGCCACCGCGTGGCTTGAGGAGACCGAGGCCGCCGAGCGCCGAGCCAAAAACCTTGCCGCCCTGGCCGCCGTGGCGCGCGAGCGGCCGGCCGACATGACCCCGGCCGAGCAGGCCGAGGTGTTGGCCCTGCTCGACGTGCGGGTCACCATCACGGGTGAGATCCCGAAGCCGCGTCTTGGTATGGCGTGCTCGATGCGCGACTGGTTCACCGCCAATGACCGGCTGGTGCCGGACGAGCTGACCGACGCGGCCACGGCACCCGGAGAAACAGGTGTCCCTGGACCTCTTCCGCCGGCTCCACCGCTGCAACACCGTCCGATGCCACTCCCGCCTCGGACACCGCAGCCCCCTCGCCTACGAACAAACACTCCGAACAACATCAACTACGCTGGCCGAAGCCGCATGACCCGTGTTCAGGATCAGGGTCAAGCCCCGTTCGGTTTGCTGAATACGTCTGTGCCGCTGTGTCGTGCCTGGCAGGCTGTGCCTGGTGAGGGGTGACTGGGCGGGGAAGTTCCGTCAGGAGCAGCAGATACTGGCACGGGTGCAGCGGGCCGCCTGGCGGCTGGAACAGACCGCGAAGGAACGGGGCCGGGCGCCTGCCCCGGCGCGGGCCACCACGCCATGAGCACACCCCCGCTCTCCGCACCCGGGGCGCCTTCCTGGCCGTACTGCGCACACGGCGCAGACCCGGCAGCCGACCCCGTCGGCTGCCGCGGCGTCCACGTCCCCGGCCACACCGCCTGCCTGGCCCACCTGGCCGCCGCCGACCGCGACGCCTACCTGGCCGCCCTGTCCCCCGGCGCCGACATCGACCACCGCGGCACCCTCTTCACCGAAGACCTGTTGAACCGGCTGCTCGCCGCGCTCACGGACTCCACCACGGGCAGGCCCCGGATCGGCAACGCCTGGCTCAGCGAAGCGGAGTTCAGCGGTGACGCTCGTTTCGACAAGGTGCAGGTCGGTGGTGAAGCCTGGTTCACCGAGGCGGAGATCGGCGGCGAGGTCCGGTTCGACGAGGCGGAGATCGGTGGCGACGTCCGGTTCGGCGGAGCGCAGATCGGTGGCGACGCCCGGTTCACCGGAGCGCAGATCGGTGACGATGCCTGGTTCGACGTGGCGGAGATCGGCGGCGAGGTCCGGTTCGACGAGGCGAAGGTCGGCGGCGGCGCCCTGTTCGGCTGGGTGGAGGTCGGTGGCGACGCCCGGTTCAGCGAGGCGGAGATCGGTGGCGAGGTCACTTTCGGTCAGGCGGAGATCGGCGGCCTCGTCGCTTTCGGCATGGCGCGGATCGGCGGCGACGTCTGGTTCAGCGAGGCACAGGTTCACGGCAACGTCGGCTTCGGCCAGGCACAGATCGGCGGCGACGCCTGGTTTCCCAAAGTGCAGACCGGAGGTATCTCGTTCCCCCGGACGCAGATTCGCGGCGAGGCCCGGTTCGAAGGGGCGCAGATCCGCGGCGACGCTCGTTTCGATGAGGTGCGGATAGGCGGCACCACCCGATTCGATCAGGTGCGGATCGACGGCGCCCTCTCGTTCCACCGGGCGGTGCTCGAACGCGCAGCCGTGGTGGGACCACTGATGTGCGGCGGTGTGCTGGAGCTGTCGGAGGCGGTGTTCGAGCGGGCTGTGGCGATCGAGGCGGCAGCGGCAGCCGTGCACTGCAGGCGGACGCGGTGGGCCTCCACCGCAGCGCTGCGGCTGCGGCATGCCGAGGTGGATCTCAGCGACGCGGTCGTGGAATACCCGGTCAGTGTCTCCGCTCATGCCCGGCCCTTCACCGCGGGCAACGAGGAGCCGGCCGAGCCCGGTCTGACCGATCCCCGCGTGCGGGTGATGTCGCTGCGGGGCGTGGACGCGGCCCATTTGGTGCTCACCGACGTCGACCTCACCGACTGCCGGTTCGCCGGCACCATCCACCTCGACCAACTGCGCTTGGAGGGGCGCTGCCGCCTGGCCACCGCCCCTGCCGGGCTGCGCCGACGCGGGATATGGCCGGTGCGCTGGACTCCGCGCCAGACGCTGGCCGAAGAACAGCACTGGCGGGCCACCCGGAGACCCGCAGACGGCTGGACGCCCGCGCCGCAAGAGGAGGAGGCGCTGGAGCCGGTCGCGCTGGAGCCGGTGTACCGGCAGCTGCGCAAGGCGTTCGAGGACGGCAAGAACGAGCCGGGGGCGGCGGACTTCTACTACGGCGAGATGGAGATGCGCCGCCACGACCGCACCGGCACCACCCGCGCCGAACGCGGACTGCTGCACGGCTACTGGCTGCTGTCCGGCTACGGCCTGCGCGCCTCCCGGGCCCTGGGCTGGCTGGCGTCCGCCATGCTCCTGACCATCGTGCTGCTGATGGGTTTCGGGCTCCCGGAGGAGGACCCGAAGCAGGAGGCGACCGGTACCGTGCCGCTCGGCGGCGGCACGGTCACCTTCGAGATCGACAAGACCGACCCGCAGAACCCCACCGGGGACCGGTTCACCGGAAGGCGCTTCGAGAAGGCCCTGAACGTCACGCTCAACTCGGTGGTGTTCCGCTCCAGCGGACAGGATCTGACCACCGCCGGCACCTACATCGAGATGACCTCCCGCCTTGTGGAGCCCGCCCTCCTCGCCCTCGCCGTTCTCGCCGTCCGCGGACGCGTCAAACGCTGACCGTCCGCCACCGGGCGTTCGGCAAAGCGAGCACCCGGCCGCCGCCCACCGCGCCGGCACTTGTCATGTGACAGCAAAGATCGATCTTTGCCATCGAAGTTTGATCGGCACGGAGTGCTGATGCCGCAGGGGAACCGTCGGTCCTCCCGGGCCGCCTCACATTCTTGGGGACGTGCCATGACTCGATCCTCTCAAATGATCGAGTCCCTACCGGCCCCGGAACGGTTCAAAGCCTCGGCAGGGGGTGCCGGCCTCCTGATCCGCCTCGGCGGCCCGGCATTCGGGAGTCGGCTTCTGCGATTTTCTCCGCTTCAGCGCGGGAACGATGCTGACCCACGCCCCAACGGACGCCGGATCAGGTTCCCTTCCGGGCGGAGTCCCTGTCCCGGCGACCGGACCGCGCCGGTGCGCAGCGTGTCTCACCGGCCCCTGGTCGCGGTGGCGAGCAAGGAGGCGGCAGGGCCGACGAGCTTGCGCCCCGCCGGCCACACCGCGCGCAGCATCCGGCGCAGGTCCAGCCCTGCCACCGCCACCTCGCTCAGTCTGCCCTCGGCGAGGTCCGCGGCCACGGCGAGCTCGCTCATCACAGCGGGACCGGTACCGGCGATCACCGCGCCCCGGACCGCGGCCGCCGACCCGAGTTCGACCAACGGCATGACCTCGCCCGCCCCGGCACGGCGAAGCGCGCGTTCCAGGGTCTCCCTGGTGCCCGATCCACGTTCCCTGACCACCAATGGCACGGTCACCAGCTCCGCCGTGCTCAGTGAACGCCGTATGCGTGCCCACGGATGAGCCGGGGCGACCACGACCAGCAGCCGGTCCGCCGCAACCCTGCGGGTGGACAACCCGGCAGGCGCGGTCGGCGACTCGACGAACCCGACATCGATCTCTCCGTCACGCACCAGCTCTCCCACCCGCTCCGAGTTGGTCACCTGCAGGCCGACGTAGAGCTCCGGCTCGGACCGGCGCAGTTCGCCGATCCACATCGGCACCAGGTGCTCGGCGATGGTCATGCTCGCGCCCACCCGCAGCTTGGCGTCGCGCTCGCTGCGCAGGGCCTCGGCCCCGGTCAGCAAGCCGTCCAGCTCCTCGAGCACCCGCTGTGCCCACCCCCACACGACCCGGCCCGCCGGGGTGAGTGAGGAACCACGCCGGGTCCGGTCGACAAGGGTGAGGCCGAGCCGCCGCTCCAACGTGGACAGACGCTTGCTCGCCGAGGGCTGGGCTATCCCCAGCTCGGCCGCCGCCTTGCCCAGACTGCCCCGCTCACCGATCAGCACGAGCAGCCGCAAGGACTCCAGATCGGGTACCGCACTCATAGCCACAGGGTATGACGTCATGCCGAGTACGCGGCTACCGCCGATCCGGAGCATCGCCGACGGTGGGGATCATGACGAACCCCGGCGGGACGACCGCGACCTCACCGGCATCTGCCGCACACAGACTGCTCCCCGGGCTGACCTGCGCTGTCGCGGGTACCGGCGCGGCATACGCGGTCACCTTGCTCCTGCCCGGGCTCAGTGCGCTGACCGCGGCTGTCGTACTCGGCGCCGGTGTCGGAAACCTCCCGGTGCTGCCCGCCGCGATGCGTCCCGGCCTGCAGTGGGCCACCCGCGGGCTGCTGCGCGCAGGCGTGGTGCTGCTCGGCCTGCAACTGGCCGTCGATCACGTGCTCGACCTGGGCACAGGCACCGTGCTCGCGGTCGCGCTCACCGTGGCGATCAGCTTCCTCGGCACGCTCGGCCTCGGCAGGCTGCTCGGTGTGTCGCGCGGCCTTGCGGTGTTGGTGGCCACCGGGTTCTCCATATGCGGGGCCTCGGCGATCGCGGCGATGGAGAGTGTGGTGCGCCGTGAGGACGAAGACGTCGCCACGGCGATCGCACTCGTGACCGTGTACGGCGGACTGGCGATCGTGGCCGTGCCGCTGTGCGGGCCGCTCCTCGGGCTGACCGGCGTGGAACAGGGCGCGTGGGCGGGGCTGTCCGTCCACGAGGTCGCCCAGGTCGTCGCGGCCGCATCACCGGCAGGAGCCGCGGCGGTGGCCACCGCCGCGGTGGTGAAGCTCAGCCGGGTGGTGATGCTCGCTCCCATGGTGGCCGGGGTGAGCCTGGCGGAACGGCGCAACGCGCCGCCCCGGCGGGACCGGCGCCCGCCCCTGGTCCCGCTGTTCGTGCTGGGCTTCCTGGCCATGGTCGCGGTGCGTACGCTGGGCGTGCTGCCCGAACCGGTGCTCGACGCATCGCGAACCGTCACCACACTGCTGCTGGCGGGCGCACTGTTCGGCCTGGGGTGCTCGGTTCGGATCGGCGCCCTGCTGCGCACCGGACCCCGGGCGCTGCTGCTCGGCCTGCTGTCCACCCTGCTCGTGGGACTCACCGCATTCGCGACGCTGCGACTGCTCGGCTAGAAACCCATGCCGGTCGGCTATGACAGCAGAGCCGGAAGACCCGCGAGCCACCTCCACTCCGGCCTCGGCGGGCATCCGGGAAGGCCGGTGCCGAGCAGATGCGACATCCATGGCCCATACGCACACATGGGCCCGGGTACGACGCGTGGTATCGACGGCGCGGCCTCCAGCCACGCCCTCTGAGATGGGCGGGGTCGACCAGCCCCTGTACGACCAGGAGCTCGTCCTCGGCTCCGATGAGCCGGGCTGGGCCGGACCGGCTGTGACAGCCAGGCCGCAAAGCCATCGGCCCCCTGCTCGCCATCGCCCCGAGAGCACCAGCACAGCGGCCTCACCCCCGCCGGAACCCGACGCAGTGACCCTGGTGACGGGCGAACACGCCCTGGTGGTCAGCGCGCTCGCCGACGACTACGTCACGCTGCGGCAGCGCCTGGACGCATCACTCACGGCGCTGGAAACCTTCCTCACAGGAGAGTCGGAGGCGCTCGCAGGACCCTTGCGGGTGGGAGTCTGAGCGGACCACGCTCCGCCCGTGCACCGTTTGACGCCGCTGTCCTCTCGCAATGTATCGACTCGCCCGTGGCGGACCGGGCCGGCCGGCCGCCGGCGCAGCACCGCGCTCTGCCGGCGCAGGACGAGAAGCTCGGCGTCTTTCGCCGCATCCCCGCAAAGCAGCAACGACGGCGGGGAGGGCAACCTCCGGGTCACCCTGCACAACAGGGACACAATCACCCGGACATGCTCCCGGCTGACGAACCATCACCGCTGCCACCTGCGACGACGACTTTTCGAGCGGCACAGCGGTGAAGAAGAACTTCCCCGCCTCGCCACCGGCCGCTGCTCCTGACGGTCGTTCCCGGACCAGAGATCAACGGCTCGGAAGCCCTGCACGCGTACGCGTGCCCTGGGCCCGGGAGTTCACGGCGCGTGGCTCGTGATCATGAACCGGTGAACAGGACGAGGATCGGTCGAGGCACCCGACGGTACTCGGGGCGGCACGGCCGGGCCCGGCACGCTCGCGTGCCGGGCCCGTGGTGTCAACGGTTCATGGCCGCCCAGAACTCCTCGAAGGACATCTGGCCGTCGCCGTTGGTGTCGAGCAGATCGATCAGTTCCTGGGCCTCCGACCCGGTGATTTCGGAGCCCTCCAGCTCCGCCACGACCTTCCGGTACTCGTCTGCGGTGACCAGGCCGTCCCCGTCCACGTCGTAGCGGTCGAAGACCTTCCGCGCCGCCGTCTCCACGATGTCCGCCATGTGCTCCGTCTTTCTGCGATCTTCGCTGACGGGCCCACACTATCCGTCCGTCCGGGAGCAACGCGGGCGCCTGCCCCAGCCCGCCTGGACGCCCTCCCGTGGGCCGCGTACATCGTGGCGAGGGCCACGCCCCGACCGGGCGCTGGTCTTCCTCGAGCACGGCACGCGCCGTCCGCACATCGCTGGTCCGACCGCGCCCCCGACCGGGCAGTGGACCGGGCGACAAGCCTGCGACCTCGCCGTCGAGCCGGGCCTGCGCCTGGAGTCACTTCGCTTCCTGGTCCGCGACCGGAACGCGCAGGACACCGGCTCCTTCGACGCGGTCTTCGCAGCCGACGGCATCAAGGCCGGGTGGACCGCGCCGCGGGCTCCTCGGATGAACGCCCACGGCGAACGGGACATCAAAACCCTGCGGCGCGAGGTCCTGGACCACCTGCCGATCCGGCACGAGACGCACGCCCGGCAGGTCCTGGCCGCCTGCGCCCGTCCCTGCAGCCGGCATCGCCCACACCAGGCTCGAGGACGGCTTCCGCCTCCTGCTCAGGAGCATTCGGCTCCGGTGACCGGCCTGATCGCGCACCGGCTTTGACGCCTCCGAGTACTCGGCGGCGTCATCAATGAGTATCGTCTCCGCGACATGACCAGCAGCGACGAGTTTCCGAACGACACAGGTTCGCTGGCAGAAGCCGAGAGGTCGCGGATGAGCGCTGTCACGCCCGGGTCACGGAGCCGTGACACCCCAGGAGAAAGATTTACGCAAACGCCCTGAAAAGCAGAGACAGGGCTCTCCCTGGACCGCGCCGCGGGATGAGCGGGCGTGACCGGGGTGGGCAGGCCGTGGACCAGAGACGACGGGTCACGCGTGGAGCGCGAGCCGGGGTCACCGGCCCGGAGTCGGTGGCCGGCAGGCGGGCCCGTGGGGTCTGGGGGCCGCCGGCCCGCCGGCGGTGCCCGCCGTGGACGGGGGCCACGGCCGAAACCGTGGGCCACCGCCACGGCACGGACCGGTCCGGCTCGAATCTTCGCCACCCGTACCGGAGAAGGCCGTCCGGCATCGCGGCGGTCAGCCGGGTCCACGGACCGCTCCCGTCCCCACGGGCGAATTCAGGGTCCTCGTCTCTGCGACATGCCACGGAGGTCGCGATGGCTGCGCACGAGCCGTTCCCCGGAGCGGCGTTCTTCAAGCCGGGGCAGAGAAGCCCGATCATCACCGCGATGGGGAAACGCCTCGTCGCGGAGGGATGCGGGCGGTACCAGGCGGGACCCGGACCCGAGTGGACCGAGGCGGACCGCCAGTCCTACGCGGCCTGGCAGCGCAAGCTGAAGTTCTCGGACGACGCGGCGGACGGCATCCCCGGCCGACAGTCCTGGGACCGGCTCCAGGTGCCCGCAGTCGGCGATGGGGCCGGTGACGGCCGGATCTCCTCGCCGGTGCCCGGGCACACCGTGACCACGCCCTATCGCAAGAAGGGTCCGAAGTCGCAGTGGAGCCTGGGCTACCACACGGGGGCGGACTACGCCGCCCCGGAGGGCACGAAGTGCCTCGCGGTCCGCAACGGGTCCATCACCCGCGCAGGGAAGGAGGAGGCCTTCGGTGACTTCCTCGTCCTGCGTGCCGGCGGCTTCGACTACTTCTACTGCCATCTGTCCGAGCAGCTGATCACCAGTGGTCCCGTGCGGGCCGGGCAGACGATCGCTCGCGTTGGTGAGACCGGCAACGCCAAAGGTCCGCACCTGCACTTCGAAAAGCGCCCCCGGGGCGGGGGCTTCGGGTCCGACGTGCCGCCCAACTGGTAGGGAAGATCTCCAGTCCCGCTTCCTCCGGTAACGGCCCGGGGCGGCGTCGTTCAGCGGCTCTGTCCGAATCGAGGCTCTGCCTCACATGCGGCGGTAGCGGTGAGTACCGGTGGTTTGTTAAATCAGGGAGTAGAGGTTGAGGGCCTGTCCGGTGGTGGCCGCGTCGATCAGGGCCTGGAGCCCGGACGGCGGGGGCGCGTTGGACCAGGCCCGCCACCAGCGTTGCAGCGCGACCGCGGGGGTCAGCCAGCTGCGGACGGCGCGAATCGCCTTGGGCCAGCACGGTGGTGGGGGTGGAGCTGCCCGTGCGGGCCCCCCTCTCTCCGGCAGTGGTGCCCTCCGCCGACGTGTTCTCAGGTTCCCGGTCGGGGGACCACGCCTCCCAGCAGAAGGTGAACGCGCAGGTGACCAGGGTCTGGTGACTGGGGGTCCCCCCGGCCGAAGGCTGGGGGAGGATCGCGGTGTCGGAGCGGACCTGGAAGTCGGCCCACCCCAGTTCGTCCTTGACCTGCTGGTAGCCCTGCTCGATCCAGTTCCGGATGCCGTAGATCCGCACGACCTCGGCCAGGCCGGCGGGCGGATAGGGGGACTCGACGGCGCGCGGGCCGCCGGGCCGGGGCAGGTCGGTGGCCAGATACCAGGTGGCCTTCTCCGGCAGGGTGGCCGGATCGGTGGTGGCCACCACCAGCCGCGTCAGGCCGTCCGGCCCCCAAAACCCCAGCGTGGCGTCGGTGGCCCACCAGGTGGCGCTGTGCCCGTCGCGGAAGGTCCGCACGACCGGCGTCCACGCGCCGGGCTCCTCGGGGCCGCCCCAGGCCGGCTCGCGGGCGGCGTCCACCGGAGTGCGGGCCTGGTCGCCGTAGGCCCACACGCCGCGGCGGCGTTTGATGGCCATCACGAACGGCACCTTGGCGGCGTGCAGTTCGCACCGGAAGTCGTCCAGATCTCCGTAGGCGCCGTCGGCCACCGCGGCGCGGAAGGGGAATCCGGCAGCCCGGGCCCGGCCGGCCAGCTCCGCGGCGATCCGCCACTTGGTACGGAAGGCCGGGTCGCTTCGGCCACCGGCGAAGTGGCGGGCCGGGGTATAGGGCACGGCGTGCAGCGGGTAGTAGAGGCGTTCGTCGGCCCACAGCGTGGTCACGGTGACCACGGCGTTGTCGGTCTTGCCGTACCGGCCCAGCCACTGCCGCCCGACGTGCGCGGTCGTGGTGCCGTCCTTGCGGTCCCCGGAGTCGTCGATCACCAACACCCCGCCCGCGTGCGGGGCGGTCGCCGCATCGGCCCGCAGCAGCTCCAGGCGCCGGGCGTCGACCCGCTCGGGGTCCCACGTGGATTCGGACAGGAAGAACTGCAGCCGCTGCACCGCCGGATGCTGAGCCCCGGCCACCGGCTCGGCCCCGGCCAGGGCCGTGAGCGTCTTGTTCCGGTCCCGCGGCAGCAGCAGCCCGGTCAGGTACTCCCGGAAACCCCGCCGCTGGGCGAGCGACGAGAAGAGATCATCGAATTGGGCCGCATAGTCCTCCAGCGGGCCCGGGGCCGGCGGACACGGACGCCTCGCGGTCGCCATCAGGACCACCTCCGAGCAGGGAAAACCCCTCCCCACCGGCCTACTGCACCCTCCGCCCAGAGGCAACAAATCACCAGTACTGAGGCTTTCGGTTCAGGGTGCCGGTTGTCTCTGACGGGTGTAGGCCGGTGGCATGAGGTATCCCGACAGTGGCGGCCAGACGCCGGCCGAGCGGGCCCGGCGGGAGCGGGTGCGGTTCGAGGCCGCCAAGATGTTCGAGCAGGGAATCCGGCCGCCGGAGGTGGCCGAGCGGCTGCGCATCTCGCGGAAGTCGGCCTACGCCTGGCACCGGCGGTGGGCCTCCGGCGGCACCGAGGCGCTGCGGTCCAAGGGGCCCAGCGGCCGGCCGAGCCGGATCAGGCCCGAGTGGCGGGCCTGGCTGGAGACGGAGCTGGAGCGGGGGCCGGCCGCGCACGGCTGGACGGAGGACCAGCGGTGGACCCTGGCCAGGATCTCCACCGTCCTCGCCCGGCACTTCCACGTCTCGCCCAGCGTGCCGCAGATGTGGCGGATCCTGCACCAGATGGGCTGGACGGCACAGATCCCGCAGCACCGGGCCGCCGAACGCGACGACGAGGCGGCGGCCACCTGGATCAAGAAGACCTGGCCGCGCGTGAAAAGACCGTGAGGGAGAAGGGCGCCTGGCTCGTCTTCGCCGACGAGGCGGGACAGAGCCAGCGGCCGCCCCGGGCCACGACCTGGTCCCCACGGGGCATCACCCCGACGGTCCGGGTGAATGCGGGCTCCGGCCGGATCTCCCTGGCCGGCGCCGTGTGCTGCCGGCCGGGTGAGCGCACCCGACGGCCGGGGCGCCCTCGCGAGGCCGCCTCACCTGAACGGGATCGCCCGGAGCGCGACGGCCGGTACCGGCGGCTAGGGCCTGTTCGGGATCGTGATCATGTGGCGGGGGCAAGGCTGCGCAGCCAGATGATGGCGCCGCGCAGCTG
>NZ_JAESIF010000093.1:0-19053 GCF_016757295.1 Streptomyces sp. M2CJ-2
AACTCGTTCCTGGCCGGCGCCTCGGTGCCCATCGGCCCCGGCCCGCGCGTCGCCGACGTCCGCGCCGCCGCCGTCAAGGCGCCCCCGCCGGAGGCCGCCCTCGCCGCCTCCTGGTCCAAGCCCCGCCCCGGCGTCAACGGCGCCGACCCCGCCGTCCCCGCGACCGTGGCGCCGCCCGTGCCGCCCCTGCCGCCGGAGCAGCCGAGCGGCTGGCGGCCGTGGCGTTTCCGGATGTCCAACGACGTCTGGGGCACCCCGTCCGTCGCCGACGACCTCGTCTACGTCACCTCCTTCGAGGTGCACGCCCTCGACGTGGCCACCGGCCGCCGCCGGTTCAAGACCCGGGACGTCGCCTGGTCGATGGCGGTCGCTGACGGCCGTATCCACGCATCCGACGGCCCCACCCTGTTCGCCCTGGACGCCCGTGAGGGCGGCGATCTGTGGCGGCTGTCCACGGACGCCTGGGTGTACTCCCTCCAGGCCGACCACGGCACCGTCGTCACCGGCACCCGGGGCGGCGGCGTCCAGGCGTGGGAGGCGTCCACCGGTCAGAAGCTGTGGGAGGCCACCGGCTGCCAGACCGACTTCGAGACCCCGGAGGCCGGCCCCGCCGTCCACGACGGGACGGTCTACGTCTGGCAGGACGCCCGCCTGCGCGCCCTGGACGCCCGCACGGGCGACGAGCGCTGGTCGTACCCCATCGGCGACGTGGCCTCCTGCGGCGGCGTCCCGGTCCGCCTCACCCACGCCTCCGACGGGCACGTGTACGTCTCCGCGGGCACCCGCGTCCTCGCCCTGGACGTCGTCGGCGGGCACGTCCGCTGGCACTTCGAGGCGCCCGCGGTCTTCCTCTCGCAGCCCACCTTCGTCTCCGGTCCGGCGGTCACCGGCGGAGGCGTCTACCTCGCCGACTACCTCGGCACGGTCTACGCCCTCGACGCCACCGACGGCCGTGACCGCTGGCGCATCGCCACCGAGGCCCGCGCCTCGATCGAACCGGTCCTGGTCGCCGCGGGCCACGTCCACGTCGGCAGCGGCAAGGGCCTCTACACACTGGACGCCGTCACCGGCACGCCCAAGTGGCGCTTCCAGGCCGGCGGCGACATCGTGGGCGCCCCCGCGGTCGCCGAGGGCCGCATCCACTTCGGCTCCACGGACCACCTGCTCTACACGCTGAAGGCCGACGACGGCCGCCTGAGATGGAAACTGGCGACCGGTGGCGAGATCACCGGCTCCCCGGTCGTCCGGGACGGCGTCGTCTACGCGTGCAGCAAGGACCGCTGCGTCTACGCCCTGGACGCGGAGAAGGGGACGGGCACGGCACGTACGACGTGACGGTCGACAGGTGGTGACGTGCTCGTGACAGAGGCTGGCTAGCCTGCCGGGCATGCAGTCACGGGGGAACACTCTCAAGCTCACAGCGGTGGCGGCGCTGGTCGTCCTCACCCTCACCGGCTTCTCGACCGGCCGCGGTCACAGCCGCGGTGGCGGGGACGGCGGTGGCGGGTGCAGCAGCTCGTCGCAGAACCACGACTCGTCGCCGAAGTCCGGCGGCGGAAGCCACCGCGACCACGACGACGATGACGATGACGATGACGACGGTTACTACGACAACGGCACCGACACAGGCGACAGCAGCACCGGCGGGAGCAGCGGGGGCTCGTCCTCGTCCCTGCGGGACGCGACCGTGGAACTGCTGAGCTGCGCCTCGAAGAAAGCCCCGTACGCGACCGTCCGGGTCACCAACCCCAACACCGTCGACGGCGTCTTCAGCGTCATCGTCGACTTCGAGGACAGGGCCGGGCGCGCGGTCGCCTCCTCGGCGCAGCAGGTCGCCGTGGCCGCCGACGGTACGGCGACCGCGCGGGTGAAGGTCGGCGGCGACCGCAAACGCGCCGCCCGGGTTTCCGCCTGCGACCCCGACCTGTACGCCCCGGCCACCCGCTGACCCGCTCGGCCCCGGCCCCGCGCACGTCCCGGGGCCGGCGGACGAGGCGTGCGCACACGGCTGGGCCGCGACGGCTCCCCCTCCGCGCCGTCGCGGCCCAGCTGTCTCCCCGTGCGGGTGCGGTCTACCGGGTCGGCTTGAACGGCTCCGACGTGGCGTGGATGTCCTTGGTCTCCAGGGGCTCGTCCGTGGCGTGGATGTCGCCCTGGGTGGTCGCGCCGCCGGCCTCTGCCTCAGGGGCCTTGGGGTCCGCGCTCTTCGGGTCGAGCGGCTCCGAGGTGGCGTGGATGTCCTGCGGCTTGACGACCTGCTCGTCACTCATGATTCTTCGGTCTCCCCTGTGTGGTGTTCGTCGTCATGAGGCCCGCCCGGGCATTCCCCCGAGGACGACCGGACGGGCCTTTCAGCCGCTCGACCCTGGTGGGCCGGTACAGCGGCCTTCGGTGACGATTCGTCTGCCCCCCGACGCGACGGATCGACTGACTCCACGATGGCGCCCGGCGATAAACGAATGATGAACGCCGGCGTCAAGAAGCCATGTCCGAGCCCCGGAGCAGGAGCTGCGCCACGGCCGTCCCGGCCACCACGACCGCCGCCCGGAACGGCCACCGGCTCCGGTCCGCCGACGGTACCGCCGTGCCCGCGACCGCGACGATCCCGCCCGCCGCCCCCAGCGCCCACCCCGGCCTCCCCACCGCCCCGGGCGGCCCCGCGACGACCACCAGCACGGCCGCCGACATCACGCACGGAGCCAGCCACCGGCAGACCGGGCGGCCCAGCCGTTGCGGCAGTCCGCGTACGCCGGTCGCCAGGTCGTCCTCGATGTCCGGAAGCACGTTCACCAGGTGCGCCCCCACACCCAGCAGCGCCCCTGCCGCCACCGCCCACCACGCGGGCCGGGACGGCGACGGCAGACCGAGAACGACGAAGGCCGGCAGCGAGCCGAAGCCCACGGCGTAGGGCAGCGGCGAGAGCACCGTGTGCTTCCACCGCAGGTTGTAGGCCCAGCCCGCGGCCACGCCCGTGAGGTGCACCGCACCCGCCACGAGGCCGCTCAGCAGCGACAACGGTACGCACAGCGCCAGGGCCGTCCCCGCGGCGGCGGCCGCCACCTGCGGCGGGAGCGTGCCGGTGGCGACCGGTTTGTCACCCCGTCCGCAGTCCGTGTCGCGCCGCGCGTCGACGGCGTCGTTGCACCAGCCCACCGAGAGCTGACCGGCCAGCACCGCCGCACCCACCGCCGCCGATCCCGACGGCCCGCGGCCCGCCGCCACGGCCAGAGCGGTCACGAACACCGTCACGGCGACCGTCGGCTCCGGATGGCAGGAACGCAGCAACACCGGGACCCGGCGCGTCGAGCGTCGGAGGGCCCCGGACGGGTGGAGAGACACGTACGCAAGGTAATCAGGCAGCCGACGCGGGGGAGGCATGACCGACATGCGTGTCCCCCTGATCGCCGACCATGTCTCCTCCCCGACTTCCTCGACCTCCCCGCCCGCCGTCCCGCGCCGGACGACCGCGACGAGCGCGACGACCGAGCCGTCCGCGGCGACCGCGACCTCTGCGATCGCCGCCGTCCACACCGCGCTGCCGCCGCACCGGTACGCCCAGGCCGACCTGACCGAGCCGATCGGCGACCTGTGCCTGCTCCCGGGCGCGGACCGCGCCGTACTGCGCCGTCTGCACGCGTCCGCGGGCGTACACACCCGGCACCTCGCCCTGCCGATCGAGCGGTACGCCGGTCTGAGGGACTTCGGGCTGCGCAACGACGCCTGGCTGGCGGTCGGCCTCGAACTGGGTGAGGAAGCCCTCACCGGCGCGCTGAGGAAGGCGGGGCTCGCACCGGCCGACGTCGACCTGCTGGTGTGCGCCTCCATCACCGGCGTCGCCGCCCCCTCGCTCGACGCCCGGCTGGCGGGGCGCGTGGGGCTGCGGCCCGACGTCAAGCGACTTCCGGTCTTCGGCCTGGGCTGTGTGGCGGGCGCCGCCGGCCTCGCGAGGGTGCACGACCACCTGCGCGGTCACCCCGACGACACCGCGGTGCTGCTCACCGTCGAACTGTGCTCGCTGACGCTCCAGCACCGTGACGACCGCCGCGCCAACCTGGTCGCCGGCGCCCTGTTCGGCGACGGCGCGGCGGCACTCGTCGCACGCGGCGCGGGCAGCGCCGACGGGAGGGGGAGCGACGGCGGGAGGAACAACGGTGGACCGGACACGGCCGGCCCCGCCCCCTCGGTCGTCGCCACACGCAGCCACCTCTACCCGGACACCGCACCACTCCTCGGGTGGGACATCGGAGCCGGCGGCTTCCGCGTGGTGATCGACGCCGGGGTGCCCGGCGTCGTCCGCGACCACCTCGGCCGGCACGTGCGCGCCTTCCTCGCGGAACACGGCCTCACCACCGACGACATCGGAACCTGGGTGTGCCATCCGGGAGGCCCCAAGGTCCTCTCCGCCGTCACCGACGCCCTCGGCCTGCCCGGCGACGCCCTGGAGTCCGCGCGGCGCTCCCTCGCGACGGCGGGGAACATGTCCTCGGTCTCGGTCCTGCACATCCTGCAGAGCACCCTGGAGGCCCGCCGCCCCGACCCCGGCACCTGGGGCCTGCTCCTGGCGATGGGCCCGGGCTTCTGCTCCGAACTCGTCCTGCTGCGCTGGTGAGCGCCCCCGTGCAGTGGTGGTACGTACTCCTGGTCCTCGCCGTCGCCGCCGAGCGCGTCGCCGAACTCGTCGTCGCCCGGCGCAACGCGGCCTGGACCCTCGCCCGCGCCGGTGTGGAGCACGGCCGCGGCCACTACCCCGTCATGGTCGCCCTGCACACGGGCCTGCTCGCGTGCTGCCTGCTCGAACCCGTGCTCGTCGCCGGCCGGCCGTTCCTGCCCGCTCTCGGCCTGCCCATGCTGGCGCTCGCCGTACTGGCCCAGGCCCTGCGCTGGTGGTGCGTCACCACCCTCGGCCCTTACTGGAACACCCGCGTCATCGTCGTCCCCGGAGCACGCCTGGTCGGGGAGGGCCCCTACCGTCTCCTGCGCCACCCCAACTACGTCGCGGTCGTCGTGGAGATCGTCGCGCTGCCCCTGGTGCACTCCGCATGGCTGACCGCGACGGCGTTCACCCTCGCCAACGCGCTGCTGCTCACGGTCCGGATCCGCTGCGAGAACACGGCCCTCACTCAGGCGGTCCCCGCGTGAACGGCCTCCACGACCTGCTGATCGTCGGGGGCGGACCCGCCGGCCTCGCCACCGCCCTGCACGCCGCGCGCGCCGGACTCGACGCCGTCGTCGCCGAGCCCCGCCGGGCCCCGGTCGACAAGGCGTGCGGCGAGGGCCTGATGCCCGGTGCCGTCCGCGCGCTCACCGCCCTCGGCCTGGACGTCCCCGGCCACCCCATCACCGGCATCCGTTACGTCCAGGGCCCCCGCCGGGTCCAGGCCGCCTTCCGGCGCGGCCCCGGCCTCGGCGCCCGCCGCACCGGCCTGCACGACGCCCTGCACCGGGCGGTCCTGGACGCGGGAGTGCCCGTACTGCCCCTGAGGGTGGGGGAAGTACGGCAGGACACCACGGGCGTGACCGTCCCCGGCACCGGCCTGCGCGCCCGCTGGCTGATCGCCGCCGACGGCCTGCACTCGCCCGTCCGCCGCTCCCTCGACCTGGACGTGCGCACCACGGGGACCCCCCGTTACGGCCTGCGCCGCCACTACGCGGTGCCCCCCTGGTCCCCCTACGTCGAAGTCCACTGGGGGCCCCACGCGGAGGCCTACGTCACCCCGCTCGGCCCCGCCCTCGTGGGCGTCGCCCTCCTGACCGCCCGGCGGGCCCCCTTCACCACCCACCTGAGGACGTTCCCCGAACTCGCCGCCCGTCTCCCCGCGCAGGCGGCCGTCACCGCGGTGCGCGGCGCCGGCCCGCTGCGCCAGCGAGCCCGCACCCGGGTCCACGGCCGGGTCCTGCTGGTCGGCGACGCCGCCGGCTACATCGACGCGCTGACCGGTGAGGGCGTCACCCACGCCCTCACCGGCGCCGAGGCCCTGGTCGCCAACGTACGCCGGGGCACCCCGGGCCACTACGAGACCGACTGGAGACGAGCCACCCGCCGCCACCGCCTCCTGACCGACCTCCTGGTCAGAGCCCGCCAACACCCCGCCCTGGCCCCTCGCATCACCCCCGCGGCCACCCGCCTGCCCCACCTCTTCGCCGCAGCGGTGAACGCCCTGGCGTGAGCCCGGCCGTCTCCCTGCGCGCGCCGCGCGCCCCGACGGCGGCCCGCGCCACGCGGCGCCGCCACCCGCGGCCGACGAACGCTCAGGCGGCCTCGACGGGAGTCAGCAGCGCGCGTACCGCCGTGGCCTCCGGTGAGCCCAGCGCCTCGTAGATGCGCACGGCCTCCTCCCAGCAGACACGGGCGCGGCCCGTGTGGCCGACGCCGGTGAGGGCGTGCCCCAGCACCGTCAGGACGTTGCCGCGCCGCCACTGCCCGCCGATGCCGCGCAGCACCGTCAGCGCCATCTCCGCGTTCGCCGCGGCCGGGGCGTAGCGCTGCCCCGCGATGTCGACCTCCGCCAGGCGGAACAGGGTCATGCCCTCCCACAGCCGTTGCCGGCTGTCCCGGAAGACCTCCAGCGCCTCGAGGAGCCGGTCGGCCGCGTCGACGAGGCGGTGGCTCTGGGTGAGGGCCATGCCCAGCGCGTACCGGCCGTTCGCACCGCGCATGGAGTTGCCCATGGCGTCGTAGATCTCCATGCCCTGCTGCGCGAGTGCCACGGCGCTGTCCGTGCTGCCGGTGGCCAGCCGGATCCGCGAGAGGTTGCAGAGCGCGCTGGCCTCACCGGGGCGGTCGCCCAGCGTCCGGAAGTGCGTGAGGGCGTGGGAGAGGTGCTCCTCGCCGGCCGCGGTACGGCCCTGGTAGAGCGCGATCACGCCGCGGGCGTTGTGCGCCCAGCACACGGGCAGCAGGTCGTCGGCCCGCCGTGCGAGGCGGACGACCTGCTCGGCCTCCTCGTCGGCCAGGTCGAACCGGCCGCCGTCGAGGTGCGCGTGCGCCAGGGTCATCAGCGCCCGGGCCTCCACCTGCGCGACGCCGACCTTCCGGGCCGCCTCCAGCAGGGTCCGCGCCGTGAACTCGTACTCCTTGGAGTTGGCCCCCGACTCCGACAGGTCGAGCGCCGCCCACAGCAGGTCGATGCTCCGGCGCAGGGTGTCCGGCCGGTCGGCGCACTGCCGGGCGAAGGACAGCAGGCAGTTCGCCTCCGTGTAGAGCCAGTCCCGCGCCGGCCCCCGGTCGGGGAAACGCAGCCCGGGATGGTCGGTGGCGGCCAGATGGTCCACCAGCCGGTCCCCGGGCCGCTCGATCGCGTACACGCCCGCCGCCGTCGCCAGATAGAAGTCCAGGAGGCGGGACAGGGCGGCGGTGCGCTCGCCCGGGGGGTGCTCGTCGCGTTCGGCGCACGCACGCGCGTAGAGGCGGACCAGGTCGTGCAGCCGGTAACGGCCGTGTGCCGCGGACTCCAGCAGGGAGGTGTCCACCAGGGACTCCAGGAGGTCCTCCGTGTCGTCCGCCGGGAGGTCGAGGACCGCCGCCGCTGCCGCCAGGGAGATGTCCGGGCCGTCGGCCAGGCCGAGGAGGCGGAAGGCGCGGGCCTGGGCCGGCTCCAGCTGGCCGTAACCGAGTTCGAAGGTGGCCTTCACGGCGAGGTCGCCGGCCTGCAGCTCGTCCAGGCGGCGGCGTTCGTCGGCGAGCTTGGCCGCCAGCACCGAGACGGTCCAGGTGCGGCGCGCCGCCAGCCGGGAGGCCGCTATCCGGATGGCCAGCGGGAGGAAACCGCAGGCCGCCACGACGTCCAGCGCCGCCTCGCGCTCCGACGCCACCCGCTCCTCGCCGACGATCTTCGTGAACAGGGCCAGCGCCTCGTCCGGGGACATCACGTCCAGGTCGACCAGGTGGGCGCCGGCCAGGTCCACCATCCGCACCCGGGACGTCACCAGGGCCGCGCAGCCCTCCGTGCCCGGCAGGAGGGGGCGCACCTGGGCGGCGTCCCGCGCGTTGTCCAGCAGCACCAGCACTCTGCGGCCGTCCAGGACGGACCGGTACAGCGCCGCCCGTTCCTCGAGCGAGTCGGGGACGGCGGAGTCGGCGGTGCCGAGGGCGCGCAGGAAGGTACCGAGCACCGCATCGGGCTCGGCCGCCCGCTGCCCCGCGCCCTGCAGGTCGACGTACAGCTGGCCGTCGGGGAAGCCGGCCCGCGCCTGGTGGGCGACGTGCACCGCGAGGGTCGTCTTGCCGACGCCGCCTATCCCGGCCAGCGCGGACACCGCCATCACCCGGCCCTCGGCCGAGGCGAGGATCGCGCCGAGTTCGCGTACGAAGGACGCGCGACCGGTGAAGTCCGGCACGGTGGCCGGAAGTTGTGCGGGACGGACCGGAGCGGCGGCGGGCTCGGGCGGCGCGGGGGAGGAGGGCTCCGCCAGGTGGGGGTCCGCCTGGAGGATGCGCTGCTGGAGTTCCCGCAGGCCGGGCCGCGGGTCCACGCCCAGCTCGTCGGCGAGCAGCCGCCGCGTGTCCGCGTACACCGCCAGCGCCTCGGCCTGGCGTCCGCTGCGGTACAGCGCCAGCATCAGCAGCTCGCGCAGGCGTTCGCGCAGCGGGTGGGCCGCCGTGAGCGCCGTCAACTCCGAGACGGCCTCCGCGTGGCAGCCCTGCTCCAGGTCCATGTCCAGCCGGGTCTCGACGAGTTGCAGGCGCCACTCCTCCAGCCGCACCCGCTGGGCCTGGGCGTACGGGCCCGGTACGCCCGCCAGCGTCTCGCCGTCCCAGAGCGCGAGGGCACGGTCCAGCAGCCCGCGGGCCGTGCACAGGTCCCCGGCGTGCTTCGCCCGCTCCGCCTCGGCGGCCAGCCGCTGCGCCACCTCGGCGTCCAGCGCGCCCTCGCCCGGCCCGCGCACCGCGTATCCCCCGGACTCGCTGACCAGGACCCCGGGGTCCAGCACCTTCCGCAGCCGGGACGCGTACGTGCGCAGCGCCGCCAGCGCCTGCGAGGGCGGCTCCTCGCCCCACAGGGCGTCGATCAGCTCGGCCGCCGTGGCCGTACGGCCCCCGCGGAGCAACAGCGCGGCGAGCAGGGCGCGTTGCTGAGGGCTGCCGGTGCTGACGGGCTCGCCGCCGCGCCAGGCGCGCACCGGTCCGAGCACACTGAAGCGCAGCACCGGCGGCCCGGGCGGTGCCGTCGGCGAACCGGGACGTCCCTGCTCCGGCACTCGCGGTGCACCCTCCATGGAGTCCCCCTACGGATCCTGAACAACCACGCCAGTCTGCCTTGTCCGTGGCGAATGCGTCAGCCGTGCGAGACGGCGATCACACGGCGGCGCGCACGGGTCCACAAGGTCCCCACATCTTCTGCGTGCACGTGCGCGTGGATGTCGCCGGAACCGTTCCCGGCTCTCGTGGTTGACGCCCCGTCAGGTGGGTGAGGGGTGGTGTCGTCCGCCTCGGTCGTCCAGGTCGACCCGTACCGTCAGCAGTCCCGCCCCCACCGCCCGTACCGCCGCGCTGTTCATGCGCGGCAGGGCGCGCAGCCGGGCGACCGGGTCGTCCTCGGGCAGCGGGTGGGCGGTGCCGGTGTGCCAGCGGCCCCGGACGCGGACCCGCACCCGGGGGTCCGCGCGGATGTTGCGCACGTACTGGGACCGCTCGCCGAACTCCGACACCAGCCAGAACGAGTCCCCGACCCGCCGCCCGCCCACCGGAGTGCGCCGGGGCAGGCCGGAGACGCGGCCCGTGGTCTCCAGGAGGGTCTGCAGGGGGGAGCGGCGCATGAGGGGGTTGACGATCCGGTGCTGGAGGGCGGAGACGGCCCGGTACTTGCGTTCGGCGTGACGGCTCATGGTGCGGCGAGCCTACCGGCGACCCAGGAAGATCGGGTTGGTCAACGCGGCCGGGACGCCCGGCAGCGGGCCGGCCGCTGTCTCGTGCCGCAGCTCGGCGCGGACGTAGGCGGCGTACGACGGGGTGGTCCGCCACTCGACGACACCCGAGCCGGACACCGGCAGCGGGGCACCGGTGTGCAGGACGCCCTGGTCGGTGACGAGGCGGACCGTGCAGCGCGGGGCGCCGCGGGCCTCCAGGCGGACGGTGACCGGCGTGTCCCGGTCCACGGCCAACCGCTCCCCGATACCGGCGTGTTCGCCCCGCCCGCCGGAGGCCGTGAAGGCGACGGAGACGCGTGCGGACTCGGCGACGTACGAGCGGCCCGCGCGGATGCCCTCCTGGACGGCCCGGCGGGACAACTCGTCGGCGAGGACGACGGTCTGCGGGTGGCCGACGACGTCCGGATCCCGGTGGGCGTCGCTGTTGCCCATCGCCGGGATCCAGCCCCGGCCGCCCCGCCCGTCGGGGGAGAGCCGCCCGCCCCGCACCGAGGCGACGAGCATGCCGTCCCAGTCGGCCAGGGCCACCTCGTCGTCGGGCGTCCAGGGGCCGTTCCACACCTCCACGGCGTCCGCCTCGCCGAAGCCGAACTTCCAGTTGCAGCCGACGCAGGTGGCGTGCGGGTGCGCCGGCACGACCAGGCCCCCGGCGCCGCGGACCCGGCGGGCGAACCGGCCGAACCGGTTGTCGCGGGCCCGGTAGCGCCAGTCGACGAAGGTGCCGGGGTCCGTGCCGAGCGCGACGACGTGCCCGTTGCGGGTGGTGACCTCCTCGCCCAGCAGCACCAGCAGGTCGTCCCCGGCGGCATCCGCCCAATGAGCGTGCGCGGAATGGGTGTTGTGCTCCGAACTGTTGATGAAGTCCAGCCCCGCCGCCCGCGCGAGCGCCGCGATCTCGGCCGGGGTGCGACGACCGTCGGAGTGCCAGGAGTGCAGATGGCAGTCGCCCCGGTACCAGGCCCGCCCGCGCCCCTTCGCCCGCTCGGGCGGATACACCGGCCGGACCGTCTCCCCGGGCTCCCCGTAGGTCAGCGTGACGGTGATCTCGTACGACAGTCCCTGCGGGGCCACGGTGTACGGGCCCAGCGCGATGTGCCAGGTGCCCTCCCGCACCGGGCCGGGCAGATAGCCGGGGGTGGCGTCGTCCGCGCGCAGGAAGAACTCCGTCCGGGCCCCGCCCGACCAGCCCCGGAAGCCCTCGCCGCCCAGCTCGGTGCCGCGCTCGTCGAAGATCCCGACGTCGAGGGCGTTGCCCGCGGTCCCGGCCGGGACGGACGGTCTGTCGTAGGTGTGGGCGACCCTGATCTCCCGTACGCCCTCCGGCACTTCGACGGGGACGTAGACGAAGTCGGGGGCGCCCGGCGGGAGGGTGCCGCGCACCGTCCTCGTCTCCTGTTCGCCGCGGCCGGCCGCGGAAGCGAAGCTCACGCTCCCCAACGTAAGCGCGGCGGCGGCTCCCGTCAGGAAGACGGCACGCCGGCCGATCCCGCTCCGGTGCTCCTCGCACATGCTGCTGCTCCCAGGGTGTCGTGGGATGACGGGGCGGATGACAGGGCACGGGGTGCAGGGGTGGTGCGGTACCGCACTGATATCGAGCGGTGAACTGCCGTGCAAGGGAAGGGAATCAGCGGATTCAGCGACGGAGACCGCTCGTCGTCGGATCCCCTGTCGCGGGCCCCTGTCGCGGGCCCTCCCGCCCCGCCGCGTCCGCCCCGGTGTTCCGACCGGTCGGTATGGACACGAGGTCCGGGCCCGGGTATTGATGGGTCCGTCGTCCGCGTACGAAAGGGCCGCTCATGCGCATCGCCGTCACGATCTTCCTCACCGACGAGACGATCACCCCGACCCGGATCGCCCGTGAGCTGGAGCAGCGCGGCTTCGCCGGGCTGTATCTGCCCGAGCACACGCACATCCCCGTCGAGCGGACCAGCCCCTACCCGGCGGGCGGCGACCTGCCCCGGGAGTACAGCCGCACCCTGGACCCCTACGTCGCGCTCGCGCAGGCCGCGGCCGTCACCGAGCGGCTCGGCGTCGGCACCGGCATCACGCTCGCCGCGCAGCACGACCCGATCGACCTGGCCAAGCAGATCGCGACCCTCGACCACCTCTCCGGCGGCCGGTTCACCCTCGGGCTCGGCTTCGGCTGGAACGTCGAGGAAGCCGCCGACCACGGGGTGGAATGGCGTACGCGACGGGAGCTGGTCCGGGACCGGATGGGCCTGATGCGGTCGCTGTGGACGGAGGAACCGACCGCGTACAACGGGAAGTTCAACAGCGTCCGGGCCAGCTTCGCGCACCCCAAGCCGGTGCAGAAGCCGCGCGGTCCCGTCGTCGGTCCGCGCACACTGGTCGGCGGTATGGCCGGGCCGAAGCTGTTCGCGCACATCTGCGAGTACGCCGACGGCTGGATGCCGATCGGCGGGCGCGGCCTGTCCGAGGCGGTGCCCCGGCTGCGCACCGCCTGGGCCGACGCCGGCCGCGACCCCGGCGCCCTCCAGGTCGTCCCGTACGCCGTCCAGCCCAGTGAGGGCAAGCTCGCCCGCTTCGCCGAGCTCGGCATCGAGGAGGTCGTGGTGCAACTGCCGCCGGAGGGCGAGGCGGGAGTGCTGCGGGCCCTGGACGCCTACCAGCCGTTCGTCGACGGCACGTGACGGTCCCCGTGACGGCCGGTGGGCAGCGGGCCGGGAGGAGGGCCCCGGCCCCCCCTTTGCCCTGATCACCCCGAACGTATGCTCAAGGAATGACGACATCCGCGACCTCCGGAACCGGCCCGACCGAGAGCTCCCTGCGTCGCGCCCTCAAGCGGGCCCGTGACGGCGTCTCCCTCGACGTGTCCGAGGCGGCCGTCCTGCTCCAGGCGCGCGGCGAGCAGCTGGAGGACCTGTGCGCCTCGGCCGCCCGGGTGAGGGACGCGGGCCTTCGGGCGGCGGGCCGGCCCGGGGTCATCACGTACTCCAAGAGTGTCTTCGTCCCGCTGACCCGGCTGTGCCGGGACACGTGCCACTACTGCACCTTCGTCACCGTGCCCGGCAAGCTGCGCCGGGCCGGGCACGGGATGTTCATGTCGCCGGACGAGGTCCTGGACATCGCCCGCAAGGGCGCCGCCCTCGGCTGCAAGGAAGCCCTCATCACCCTCGGCGACAAGCCCGAGGACCGCTGGCCCGAGGCGCGCGAGTGGCTCGACGCGCACGGCTACGACGACACGATCGCCTACGTCCGCGCGATCTCCATCCGCATCCTGGAGGAGACCGGACTCCTCCCGCACCTCAACCCGGGCGTGCTGACCTGGACCGACTTCCAGCGGCTCAAGCCCGTCGCGCCCTCGATGGGCATGATGCTGGAGACCACCGCGACCCGTCTGTGGTCCGAGCCCGGCGGCCCGCACCACGGCTCCCCGGACAAGGAACCGGCCGTGCGGCTGCGGGTCCTGGAGGACGCGGGCCGCTCCTCCGTCCCCTTCACCTCGGGCGTCCTCATCGGCATCGGCGAGACGTACGAGGAGCGCGCCGAGTCCCTGTTCGCCCTGCGGAAGGTCTCCCGCGCCCACCACGGCATCCAGGAGGTGATCGTCCAGAACTTCCGCGCCAAGCCGGACACCGCGATGCGCGGCATGCCGGACGCGGAACTCGACGCGCTGGTCGCCACGGTGGCTGTGGCCCGGCACGTCCTCGGCCCGTCCGCCTGCCTCCAGGCCCCGCCCAACCTCGTCGACTCCGAGTACGGACGGCTGATCGCGGCCGGCATCGACGACTGGGGCGGCGTCTCCCCGCTCACCATCGACCACGTCAACCCCGAACGCCCCTGGCCGCGGATCGAGGAACTGGCCGAGAAGTCCCGGGCGGCCGGCTTCGAGATGCGCGAACGCCTCTGCGTCTACCCGGAGTTCGTCACCCGAGGCGAACCCTGGCTGGACCCGCGGCTGCGCCCGCACGTGGCGGCGCTCGCCGACCCCGCCACCGGCCTCGCCCTCCCGGACGCCGTGGTCGAGGGCCGCCCCTGGCAGGAGCCCGACGAGGTGTTCACGGCCAGTGGCCGCACCGACCTGCACCGCACCATCGACACCGAGGGCCGCACCGCCGACCGCCGCGACGACTTCGACGAGGTCTACGGCGACTGGGGTGCCCTGCGCGAGGCCGCCGTCCCCGGCATGGCGCCCGAGCGCATCGACACCGACGTGCGCCAGGCCCTGGCGAGGGCGGCCGACGACCCGACGAGGCTGACCGACGACGAGGCCCTCGCCCTGCTGCACGCGGACGGCCCGGCGCTGGACGCCCTGTGCCGGATCGCGGACGACGTCCGCAGAACGGCGGTCGGCGACGACGTCACCTACATCGTCACCCGCAACATCAACTTCACCAACGTCTGTTACACCGGCTGCCGTTTCTGCGCCTTCGCCCAGCGCCGCACCGACGCCGACGCGTACACGCTCTCCCTCCAGCAGGTGGCCGACCGCGCCCAGCAGGCCTGGGACGTGGGCGCGGTGGAGGTCTGCATGCAGGGCGGCATCCACCCCGACCTGCCGGGCACCGCGTACTTCGACATCGCGCGGGCGGTCAAGGAACGCGTCCCCGGCATGCATGTGCACGCCTTCTCCCCGATGGAGGTGGTCAACGGCGCCACCCGCACCGGCCTGTCCGTCCGTGAGTGGCTCACCGCGGCCAAGGAGGCAGGCCTGGACTCCATCCCCGGCACGGCCGCCGAGATCCTCGACGACGAGGTCCGCTGGATCCTGACCAAGGGCAAGCTGCCGGCGGCCACCTGGATCGAGGTCGTCGAGACGGCCCACGAGCTGGGCGTCCGCTCCTCCTCGACGATGATGTACGGCCACGTCGACCAGCCCCGCCACTGGCTCGGGCACCTGCGCACCCTGGCCGGCATCCAGCAACGCACCGGCGGCTTCACCGAGTTCGTCACGCTCCCCTTCATCCACACCAACGCCCCGGTCTACCTGGCCGGCATCGCCCGCCCCGGCCCCACCACCCGGGACAACCGCGCGGTCACCGCGATGGCCCGCCTCCTGCTGCACCCGCACATCCCCAACATCCAGACCAGCTGGGTCAAACTGGGCGCGGAGGGCGCGGCGGACATGCTCCGCTCCGGCGCCAACGACCTCGGCGGCACCCTGATGGAGGAGACCATCTCCCGCATGGCGGGCTCCTCCTACGGCTCCTACAAGTCCGTCAAGGACCTGATCGCGGTCGCGGAGGCGGCGGGCCGCCCGGCGAAGCCGCGGACCACCCTGTACGGCGAGGTCCCGGCCGAACGGCAGCAGGCGGCCCAGGCCTCCGACGGCCACCTGCCGGCCCTCCTGCCGGTCCTGGACTGAGACCGGAGCGGACCGGCACGGAGCCGGGCCGGGCCGGGCGAGGGCCGGGCCGGGCGAGGGCGGCCCGCCCCGCTGCCCCGCCCCGGTCGCAGTACGATGATCGGGCCCCGGAGCTGAGGGGGTTCTCGTAGCTGAGGAGATGCGTACCGGTGCCTGCCCGTCTTCCTTCGTGGGCCTGGGTGACCGGGCTGACCACGGGGGCGATAGCCGCGGTGGCGGTCCTGGCCGTCCAGGCGGACCAGGGGCCGAAGCCCACCGCGTCCACGAGCCGCCCGAGCGCGTCGGCGACGGCGGACGCGAAACCGTCCGCCGCACCGAAGGAGAAGGAGACCGGGGCGGAGGCGGAGGCGGAGTCGCAGGCGGTCCCGGCCGACTCGGGCACCGGCCGCCGGATCGTCTACTCCCTCGACGACCAGCAGGTGTGGCTGGTGGACGCCAGCGACGCCCCCCGCCGCTCCTTCGAGGTCTGGCCGGGCACGGTCTCCCCCGACCCCGGCACGTACACGATCGGCACCCGCACCGAGGCCACGACCGGCAGCGACGGCGTCGCCGTCGAGCACATCGTCTACTTCGCCGCCAAGTCGGGCGTCTCCATCGCCTTCTCCAACGCCGTCGACGGCTCCTCACCCCCGCCGCCCGACGGCCGGACGACCGGCGGCATCCGCGTGGGCAAGGCGGACGGCAAGGCCCTGTGGGCCTTCGGCACCCCGGGCACCACGGTCCGGGTCGTCGAGTGACCGTGTGAGCTCAGACCTTCTCGGCCACCACGCGTGGATGCCCGGCAGTGCTCAGGGGAGGGCTCCCGTCCCGAAGCCCTCCCCGGTGAGCCGGGCGCGCTTGGCCGCCACCGCCTCCGGGGCCGCGGGCCCGTGGGCCTCCTCGAAGGCGGAAACCAGGTCGTCCAGCCGATCCCGCTCGATCTGCCGCTGAGCCGCCGACTCCAGATGCGCCGAGTCGCTCCTCCCGGCGCCACTGCTGGGAAGGTGATCGGTGATGTCGTCGCCACGCTCGGGGCTCACGGCGCGGTCACCTCGCCGTGGTCCTCGTCCGGCAGTCGGCGGGTGAGCTGTGCGGTGAGTTCGGGGTCGGCGAGGATGCGGGCCGTTGCACGCCATTCGACGACGACTCGGTGAAGATCGGCACGCGGGCCCGGCCGGGGCGTGCCGTCCACGGCGTCGAGCAGTTCGGCCACGAACTGCTTCCGCTCGTCCACCGACAGATGACGGGCCCAGGGAAAAGCTGTGTGGAGCGTGCGCGGAACGGCCGCACGCGGACGCGGCGCGACTCGATCAGATGCCATCGCGACGCCGCGAGGCGAAACCGACGAACTCCGCCCAGGAGCCACCCGTGACGGTGAGCCGGGCACGGGCCCGGTTCTTCGAGTCACGCACATGGACGGTGACACCGGCGTCAACACCCCCCGCGAACACGGGGGATATGGCGACCTCTATGCAGTCGGGCTCGTCGTTGCCGCTGTAGCTGCTCTTGAACCACTTCAGAGTGGAGGTCATGTCTGTTCTCCCCATACCTTCTTGATGAACGTCCGTGATTCCCGGGGCGAGAGAGCCTGTGCCCGGATCATTCCATAGCGCATTTCCAGGACTTGAACGTCGCGGGGATCACTGATGACCCGGCTGTGCATCTGTCCTGCCGAGTACCCCAGTGACTTGCCGTCCCGCAGCTTCAGTACCCGGAAGGACCCGTTCAGGCCCGCGTGCTCCTCTCGGTCGGTAGGCATCACCTGGATCTCGACGTGCCGCAACTCGCTGATCTCCAGCAGGTGTTCGAGCTGTTGTCGAAGTACCATCCTGCCCCCGATCGGCCGGTGCAGGGTCACCTCCTCCTGGACGAATGTGATCGTGGTCCGGGGTACGCGGTCGAAGGCGACCTTCCGCGCCATGCGTGCGGCGACGTGGCGTTCGATCTCGTCCTCGGTGTATGCGGGCTGCCGCATGGTGTAGAGAGCCTGCGCGTACTCCGCCGTCTGCAACAGCCCGTGGATGTGGTCGTGGGCGTAGGCCCCCATCTCGACGGCCTCGTCCTCCAGCTTGGCCAGGTCCCGTACCTTCTTCGGGTACCTGGCCTTCTCCACGTCCTCCTTCATCGCCGAGAGCTTGCCGTCCGCGCCGAGGGCCTCGTCGGACTTGTCGAGGAAGTCGGGTTGGGGAATCCTCCGTACGCGTTCCACGCAGGAGACCATTTCCTCGCTGTACCCGATGGCGGCACCGAGTTCGGTCTGTGTCAGCCCGGCAGCCTCGCGCCACATCTTGATCTGCCGTGCGACCGTCCTGAGTACGGCCGCGGATTCCTCGTCCTCCACCACGTCGTCTCCTCACGTATGCGACTACTCGTTCCTGGTGACGTAGTTCGCCACTGGGAGAGTAGGGACAGTTGCTGACGGGAGGGGTATGGATGGTCAATAGTGATCAGATCATGGTGTTTCGGCCAGTGTGTTCATGTCCCTCCGCGCACCGAACCGGTCACTCCCGTTCGTTACAGTGCTGGCGTCGCACGTACGCACGGTGGCCTGGGAGGTCTGGGTGGACGCGACGGCCGGGCCCGTGTGGGGGCGGCGCGAGCAGCAGGACTTCCGCAGCCGGGTGCGCGGAACGCTGCTCGGGGTCGCCCTCGGGGACGCCCTGGGTGCGCCCGTGGACGGGATGGGCACCGACGCGATCCGGAAGGCGCACGGCGCCGCGGGGATCACCGGTCCCGCCCCCGCCGACGACCGGCGCGGGGCCGTCACGCACCTCACCCAGATGACCCTGTTCTCCGTGGACGGGCTGATCCGCGCGCAGGTACGGCGCGACACCGGTGCCTGGCATCCGCCGACCGACCTGCACCGGGCGTATCTGCGCTGGGCGACCACGCAACGGGACTGGGGGCCGGACGAGCGCCGGGCGGAGGACGGCTGGCTCGCGCGGGAGGAGTGGCTCTACGCCCGCCGGGCCCCGGCCCGCGCGTTGCTGCTGGGGCTCGGGGACGGGGCCATGGGGACGCCCGAGTCGCCCAAGAACCCCGGTGAGGCGGGGCCCGAGGCGGCGGCCCGCTCGGCGCCCTTCGGGCTGCTCGTCGGCTGGGAGCCGCAGCTCGTCGCCCAGCTCGCCGTGGAGTGCGCGGCACAGACCCACGGGCACCCGACCGCCTACCTCGCGGCCGGCGCGTACGCGGTGATCGTGCACGGGCTGGCCCGGGGCGAGAGCCTGGACGCGGCGGTGCAGCGGGCGCTCGCGCTGCTGGCCGCCCGGCCGGGGCACCAGCCGGTGTCGGACGCCCTGCAGCAGGCCTTGGGCGCCGTGCGGCAGGGGATGCCCACCCCGGAGCGGGTCACCCAGCTCGCCGGGCCGGGCACGGCGGAAGGCCTCCTCGCCGCCGCCGTGTACTGCGCCCTGGTGGGGGAGGACGTACGGCACGGACTGTGCCTGGCCGTCAACCAGGACGGGCCGAGCGCGGTGGCCGGCGCGCTGACCGGCGGGCTGCTGGGCGCCCTGCACGGCGAGACGGCCCTCCCGCCGGCCTGGCTGGCCGAACTGGAGGGCCGTCCCACGATCCTGGAACTCGCCGACGACTTCGCCATGGAGATGACCCAGGGCCCCGCCCTGCACAGCCCCGCCGGCTCGTCCCCGGCCTGGCTGGCGAGATACCCCCGGGCATAGCAGGGGGCCGGCCCTGCGGGCGCACTGCGTCCGGCGGCTGGACCACCCCCGCGGCTCGCAGCATCCCGCTGCCCTTGATCACGAGGATCACGGGGATCACGGGGATCACGGGGGAACTTCACCCCGCCGGTCACACCCCGGACGAGACCTCGGTCTTCTCCGGGGTCCCCCCGGCCGCCGCGATCGCCTTGTTGCGGCGCACGG
>NZ_JAESIF010000094.1:0-7447 GCF_016757295.1 Streptomyces sp. M2CJ-2
CAGCTGCGCGGCGCCATCATCTGGCTGCGCAGCCTTGCCCCCGCCACATGATCACGATCCCGAACAGGCCCTAGGACTCTTGCCACGGGAGCATCGGGGTGCTGCTGCTGATCGCCTGGCGGTCGGGTTGCGTGGGAATGGTGGAAGTGAGTGACGTACTGGCCGGTGGGCCGGGATGATGGCGGTATGAAGACAAGGCGTTGGACGTTGCTGGTGACGTGCGTAGTGGTGGCAGTACTCGCGGGTGCGTTCATGATTACGCAAGGGGAGACCGCGAGTCGGATCGCCATGATCGCCTCCACGCTGGCTTGTGTGGCTGCGGTGGGTGTCGGGCTCTGGTCGGGGCTCTCCGGCGGTGGGCAGCCGGACTTCGCGGTACGTGACACCGGCACAGCCCGCGGTGTCCTTGGCGATGCAGTCACCGGATACCGAGGAACCAAGAGGCAGAATCGGTCAGTCACCGTGGAAAACACTGGTGATGCTGATTCCATCGGTGGATCCGCAATCACCGGCTACAGCGACGAGTAAGCGTCGGCAGAGCCGCGCAGGACGGGGGCAACGCGGTGTGGCGGGGCAAGGTAGAAGTGTCGAACACGGGGAACGCCTTCGCTCCAGGTGGTCTCGCGATCACGGGATCCCATAAGGGCTCCATCCACTTTCACGCGCGGGAGCGGATCTCGTGGCGGGGGTATCAGTACGGAGCGATTCCGGTGCCGGCCGCCGCCTTCCAGACCCGGGCGGCCGCCGCCGAACTACGAGAGGCTCTGGCCGGTGGCGGTATCTCGCAGGTGCTGTCGGGGCTGGGTGGGGTGGGTAAGACACAGCTGGCGGCCGACTATGCCCGCACTGCTTGGAGCGAGGACACCGTCGACATGGTGCTGTGGATCACCGCCGACAGCACCATGGCGATTACCACCGCCTACGCCGAGGCCGCTGCCAGCCTACTGGCCGCAGACCTCACCGACACCGAAGAAGCCGCCCGAGCCTTTCTGGCCTGGTTGACGCCCCGGCCCGGCGCCGAAGAATGCCGATGGCTGATCATCCTGGACAACGTCGAGGACCCCGCAGACCTGACCGGCTGGCATCCCCCGAACAGCCCGCGCGGCCGCACAATCGTCACCTCACGGCGCCGTGACAGCGCCTTGGGATCGGCTATCACCGTCGGCCTCTACACACCCACCGAAGCTCTCACCTACCTCACCCAGGCCCTCGCCTCACACCAACGTACCGAGCCGGAGGACCGCCTCTCCGCCCTCGCCGAAGACCTGGGACACCTCCCGCTGGCACTCTCCCAAGCGGTCGCCTTCCTCATCGATGAGGAGATCTCCTGCGCGGAGTATCGGGAGCTGCTGGCTGACCGTACTACCCGCCTGCGTGACACCGTCCCTGGTGCCCTCCCGGACGGGCAGACGCACGCCGTGCACGCGGCCTGGTCCCTGTCCATTGATCGCGCCAACCGTCAGCCCCCCGCTGGCCTTGCCCAGCCTCTTCTGCAACTTGCCGCGCACCTTGACCCCAACGGCATCCCCCACACCGTCTTCACCAGCAAGGCTGTCCGCGACCACCTCGCCACTAGACGCACTGACCAAAACGAACGCGTCGGGGAACGAGAGGTGCGTAGGGCGCTGCGTATCCTGCACCGCCTGCACCTGATCGATCACAGCGTTGACGACGCTCAGCGTAGTGTGCGCGTTCACCGGCTCATCCAACGGGCCGTCCGCGACAACCTCACCCCAGACCGACGACAGCAGTACTCACATCTTGCGGCCGACGCCGTCGAGGAAGTCTGGCCGGAAGACCCACGAAACATAGAGCTGGCCATTGCACTGGAGTCCAACGTGGCTGCGCTCCTGCACCACAGCGGCCCGCAGCTCTGCCACCCCGATATGCACCCAGTCCTTCTCCTCTTTTGTTACAGCCAAGGCGAAAGGGGCGTTGTGGCCGCCGCACAGGTCCATTGCCGAGTGGTCACGGAACTTGGAATCACAGAGCTCGGTCTAGACCACCCCGACACCCTCGCTGCTCGAGCCAGCCTGGCTCATGGAAAAGGGCAGGCGGGAGACGCGGCCGGCGCCGTCGCTGCCTACGCCGAGCTCCTGCCCGACATGCTGCGCGTCCTAGGCCCCGAACACCGCCAGACCCTCGCCGCCCGAGGCAACTGCGCCCACTTCCAGGCGCACGCTGGGGACGTGGCCGGCGCCGCTGCTGCCTTCGCCGAGCTCCTGCCCGACATGCTGCGCGTCCTAGGCCCCGAACACCCCGAGGCTCTCACCACACGCCACGAACTCGCGGATTGGCGAGGGCAAGCGGGAGACGCGGCCGGCGCCGTCGCTGCCTACGCCGAGCTCCTGCCCGACATGCTGCGCGTCCTCGGCCCCGAACACCGCCAGACCCTCATTACCCGCTACAACCTCGCCGAGTGGCGCAGGCGTGCGGGAGATGAGGCCAGCGCCGACACGGCCCACGCCGAACTGCTCCAGGACATGCTGCGCATTCTTGGCCCCGGCAACCCCACTACTCTGCACGTCCGCGGCAACATTGCTGACCGGCAAGGAAGTTCAGGAGACGCGGCCGGCGCCGCCGCGACTTTTACTGAACTCCTTCCCGACCTCCTACGCGTCCTGGGTCCTCACCACCCCATCACTCTCGGCGCCCGCCGTGACCTCGCCTACTGGCAAGGGGAGGCGGGAGACGCGGCCGGTGCCGCTGCCGCCTTTACCGAACTCGTTCCCGACCTCCTACGCGTCCTGGGCCCTGACCACGTAGATACCCTCGTCGCCCGCCACAACATCGCCCATTGGCGAGGGCTTGCGGGGGACGCGGCCGACGCGGCTGACGTCTGCGCCGAACTACTCCCTGACATGGTGCGCGCCCTCGGCCCCAATCATCACGTCACCCGCACGACCCGCACATGGTTCGCCCACTGGCAGTGGGAGGCTGGGAATACGGAGGGCTCAGTTGTTGTACTTGCCGAACTCCTCATCGACTTCCTGCGTGTCCTGGGTCCCGACCACCCCGAAACCCTCGCCGTCCGCGGCTACTTCCGGGAAAAGACGGGGAAAGTGGTCAGCACTGCTGAGGCTTTGACCAAACTCCTTAGAGAGCTCGTGCGCGTTCTCGGATCCGACCACCCCGAAACCCTCGCCGTCCGCAACAGGCTCGCCGTGGGGCGGTGGGAGGCGGGTGATGTGGCTGGCGCTGGTGAGACCTTCGCCGAACTCCTTCCAGTTTTCCTGCGTGTACTCGGCCCAGATCACCCCGATACCCTGGGCGTCCGCAGCTTCCTCGCTGAGTGGCGGGGGCGTGCGGGGGACGCGACAGCGGCCACCACCGCCTACGCCGGACTCCTCCCCGACCTCCTGAACGCCCTGGGCCCAGATCACCCCGCAGTCCGCAATGCCCGTCGCAACCTCGGCTACTGGTTGATGAGAGCGGGGTAACCGAGGATCCGCGCTGCCCAATCACGCTTGCCGAGCCCGCCCCGTCTGGCAGTGCTGGACACGTCCCGGCGTTGTCAGGGCCGTTCTCGCCCTCCCCGGCATCACCCGGATCAGGCTGCCCTCAGCTCCACTGCCCTGCTGCGACAGGGGCAGCGGCGAAGGTCTCCCACCTCCGCTCGAATCAACAGCGCCTCACGGCGCAAATTTCGCGTCCGTCAGTTGCACCCGCGTCACACGCAACGGTCTAGCGGAACCGGTCCCGCCGCCAGCTCTTCAGATGGGCGATGCCGTGTTCGACCTGGATGTGGCGTGAAGAATGCGCCTTGCGCCGCCGTTCGTATATCTCCTCGTACCACTCGGGGGCGCTCTTCTTGAACTTGCGATGCGGTGGTGTCACCACCCGTCCGCCGGTCTGGGCACCCAGCCCTTGGTAGCCGGCATCGGCGAGGATCTCCACTGCGGGACCGTCGGCCAGGAGTTTGACCAGTCCCAACTGGCGGGCGCGGGTGATGTCCGCGCAGCTTCCGGAGCGGGTCGGGCTGCAGAACAGCACGCAGCCGTTCCCGTCGGTGACGACCATGGTCTTGACGGCGTTCTGCTTGTGCTTGCCTGAGATGAACGCCTCCCGGTCCCTGCGCCCGGCGGCCGGCCGCCGGACCCGGATCTCGGTGCCGTCGGTGATCCCGGTCTTCCCGCTGACGCCGAGGTAGTCGACGACCTCGGCCAGGGTCCGCAGCCGCACCCCCAGGCTGATGGTGCACCCGCGCTTGGCCAGCAGGGGCCGCACCTCGCCGATGGCCCGGGTGATGGTGGAGCGGTCGACGCCGAACCAGCAGGCGAGCACGTCATGCGTGGTGGCGTGCCGGAGATACACGAGCGTGGTCAGGAGCCGGTCGACGAACACCAGCCGGTGCTTCGCGCCCGCACCCACGGCCCGCTTCCGTGGCCTGAATGCGAGCTTGCTCTGGTGCCGCTCGTGCCACAACGGGCCTATTTCGGCGACGAGTTCAGCGATCACATCGGCCGACAGACCTGTGATCCTCCGGTCGCTGATGATCGCTGCACGAGACGCGTTCCCCACCACACGACCATGATTGACGATCAGTAGCTCGGCGCCTCACCGCCTACCGTGCACGAGCTCGCTAGAGGCGTGACGCACTCTTATTATCCCTGCCTTCCGGCGCAACGGGCACGAACGGAGCATGCGGCGAACTGGAAAGAACAGGCATGTCAGTTGTACGTCCCGGAAGCGATCTCTACCCGGCGCAAGATCAAGTCTGCTTCCTCTGTGCTGAGCCATTTGGTGGCAGCAGGGATGTAGCCATGTGGGTCGAGGCTGGTTACTTCATGGCGGATGGACACATATTGCCCGGACTCAACCGGTCATCGGAATGATGAACGAGGTCGGCTCCTTCTTGACCTTCTGCCGCCACAGGACCATCTCCAGCGCGTCCAGTGGCAGGTCGGTGCGCATGTGGGGGGGGCCTGCCAGCCCACGATCCGGCGGAAGTACGCATCCAGGACGAAGGCGACGTAGATCCAGCCCGACCAGGTGCGGATGTAGGTCAGGTCGGCCAGTCACAGCCGGTTCGGGCGCTCGGCGGTGAACCGTCGGTTGACCAGGTCCGGGGCCCTGGGGCGGCCGGCTCCAGGATCGTGGTGCGGCGACGTTGCCCGCGGATGACGCCCTCGATGCCGAGCTCGCGCATCAGCCGCTCAACCGTGCACCGGGCTACCTGGTGTCCGGCACGGACCACTCGAATATGTGGCATCTTGGTCTTGAGCCTGTCCGACGACGTGCATCGGGGGTCACGTCATGTCTGTAGCCGTCCGGTGGATCTTGGCGGTAACCGCTTCTGTCCTGGTCTTCTTCCTCGTCGCAGCGCCCTGGGCGTTCCTCGTACCCGGCGGGGATGACCCGTGGGACGTGATTGCCCCGGTCGCTGGTGTGGCTGCAGCGGGCACTCTGGCCGGATTCGGCTGGTGGGCGACTCAAGGCGGCTCCGGCACTGTCCACCAGTCCGCTGAAACCACTGGCACAGGCAACATCAACCAGGTCGGCGGCAGCCAGGGTGGTGTCGGAGGCCCCCCGCCTGCATCCGTCCGCCAGAAGGCCAAGGGCGGCGGCAACATCACCCAAGTCGGAGGCAACCGTTCCTGAGGAGCGCGGAGACGGGAGCCAGGCACGCGTCCCTACGAACCGCAGGCTGCTCACTCACGTCTCACCTTTTGGACGCACCCGTGCGGCGGCTCGGTCAGCAAGTGCGGATGGGTCTCCTTGATGAGAAAAGCCGCGTTCGTGCGCAGGAGAGCGGCGAGTTCAGTGTCCTCTTCTTCGGAGTGAGGCCAGACGTCGAGAATGGCGTCGGCCACGACACGGGCGAGGGCCGGCAGTTGCCCAGAGTCGATACCGTCGAAGATCGCGCGTCGCGTGAGAGCGTGAAGGCGGATTGGGGCCTGGGCAGTGTCTTGGTTGATCAGGGCGTAGTTGTGTAGTTGCACCAGGGCGTTTTCGACCGCTTGACCGTCCACGTCGGGTGCTCTCCGAATGAAGAGGCGCTGCCAGCCTTTGGGCGGGCGCTGAAGATGGAGGAGCACGCGTTGGGTCATCCACAAGTCTTTGGGGTGGCCGACGGGGTCCATCAGCGCGATCAGTCGAAGGAGGGACCGGGAAAGCCCGAGGGTGCCAGCTGCCTCATTTGCCTCTCGGGCCTCCAGGGCGTTGAGGGTCAGAAGGAGCGCGGTGGCCACCGGTTGGCCGTAGGAGTCAGTGTCGGCCTCGACGGGGAGGAGATCGGGGAGCTGATTCCGGGTGTCACGAAAGAGTTTTAGATAGGCAGCAGTGTCACAACCTCTGTCGATCATGTACGCCGCCGCGTGGCTCAAGGCCAGCGGAAGATGCCCCAGGGCTTCAACCAACTCAGCCGCGGACTTCTGCTCGAATAGTCGGGGGCGTTGCGCATCGGCGAGACGCCTGTACAGGTACGCCATGGCCTGTTCGTCGTCGTACAGACCGATGGGCACCAAACGGCGGTTGCCTCCCGACACGAGAGCATGCCGGTGGCGTGTGGTGGCAAGGACGGTACCGTGTCGATGGTGGCCATCCGGCCACCACGGTTCCATGTGCTGAAGTTCGGTGATGTTGTCGAGGACGATGAGCCAGCGTTGCTCGATCGTGGGCAGCCAACGGAGAAAGCCCTCGGCTGCCGCATGGTCGGGCTCATTCGCCTCAGGGAGGCACAGCTTTCTCGCCGCTTGGGCGTAGGAAGCTATGATCAGTTCGGGGTCTGAGGCATCCGTCCAGACAAGCAGCTCGAGACGTCGATCCTGTGCGTCGAGATTGTCTCGCTGATTGCGGGCGATGGAAGCTGCGAGCTGGGTCTTACCGACCCCACCGTCACCCACCAGCACTTGGCAGAGAATATCGTCAGATTCTCCATCATGAGGGCCGAGGATCTTTTGCTCCACGGCGGTGCGATGCTGAAAGGCACTGGCCTGATAAGGAAGATCTCCAACCCACACCGGCCACTGAACCTTTTTAGGAATAGTCTGCTCCCCGGCCCCGGGCTGGTTGTACTGGTTGCCGAAGACCTGCGTCACCTGCTTGGCCTTACGAGCAGACATCCGGGCCCGCTGGACGTGGTCGGGGGTCATGGCCGGGCTCCCGTGATACACGCGGGACGTCTGGGCTTCAGGACTTCGGTGCGCGCAGCTCGGTGGGCGTTCATGCCTCTGTTTCCAGCTCGGTCAGGAGGCTGCGGACACGTATGGTCCGGTGATGGTCGGGACCGTAGACGCTTCGGTGCTCGGCGAGCAACTGCTCGGCCAGCGCTCTGGCCTTGCCCTGCTGCTGGTTGTCCTTGTAGGCGAAGGCAAGAGCATGTCGTGCCTTGAGCGACTCAGGGTGATCAGGGCCGAGGGTGCGCGCGTAGTCGGCTACAACCCGCTCTCGGAGTTCGAGAGACTCCACAACTCTTCCTGCCTCGTGGTAGGAGGCTGCCAGGTTA
>NZ_JAESIF010000094.1:7455-18965 GCF_016757295.1 Streptomyces sp. M2CJ-2
AGTCGGCTACAACCCGCTCTCGGAGTTCGAGAGACTCCACAACTCTTCCTGCCTCGTGGTAGGAGGCTGCCAGGTTATTCAGTGCCGCGAGACTGTTCGGATGATCAGGGCCGAGGGTGCGCGCGTAGTCGGCTACAACCCGCTCTCGGAGTTCGAGAGACTCCACAACTCTTCCTGCCTCGTGGTAGGAGGCTGCCAGGTTGTTCAGTGCCGCAAGGCTGTCCGGATGATCAGGGCCCAAGACACGCTCAATGTCAGAGAGGACCTGCTCGCTGAGCAGCATTGCTTCCTCCACCTGCCCGGCGTCCATCCTCAGAATCGCCAGAGCGCTCCGCGCCGCCATGGTGTACTCGTGATCAGGCCCGAGGAGTCGCTCTGAGATGTGGAGAGTCTTGGTCATGAGGTGCGCGGCGTCCTCGTGGCGACCTGCGTCGCGATAAGAGGTCGCCAGTCTGACGTACGCTTCGACCGTGTCTACATGTTCGCCGCCGAGGTAACGCTCGGCTTGGTGGACCAAGGACTCGTCGAACTCCACAGCTTGCTGGTGAAGTCCCGTCTCATGGAAGCTGTCGCTGGCCCGGATGAGACTCGGATGCACCCGGTTGCTCCACAAGCGCCCATATGCGTGCTGGTTCAACGCGACGGTGTTGGCGCGCAGCAGTGCAGCCAGATCCTCGTTCCGCTCGTCCCTCTCTGGCCAAAGGCTTACCAAGGCATCAGCTGCCGTGGTGACAAGAGCGGTTAGGGCACCGGTGGGGGTTCCTTCGCGGATGGCACGGCTTGTGAGGGCATGCATGCGAGCGGGGGTTGCCGGGCTGTCCTGACTGATAAGGGCGTATGTGCGTAGGTGCCCGAGTGCCCGGAGAACGTCGGAGTGGGATACCGGACGGCGACGCGTGAACCAGCGGCTGCGCCGCCTCTCCCGCCTCATGCGGAAGTAAGCGAGAGCCGGCGTCGTGAGCCACAGTTCCGATGGGTGCCCCATCGGATCCATCAAGGCGATGAGTCGCACCAGATCGCGGACGAGGCCAGTGTCGTCGGCGGTTTCGACGGCGTTGAGTGATGCGGCCAGCGCTGTTCTCACATGCTGATCTGCGGCAGCCCCGTCAAGGTCTGGGGCAAGCAGATCGGACAGCCGGTTCCTATGGTCTTGAAAGCGATCCAGGTAGATATCGGTGCTGACTTCTTGGTTAAGCATGTAGGCGGCAGCGAGTCCCAGTGCGAGGGGCAGACAGCCAAGAACTTCAACGAGTTCCAGTGCAGAAGAGGACTGGTAGAGCTGCGACCTACCGGCGTCTGCCAGACGCCGGCGCAGGTAGGTGAGGGCTTCATCGACTTCATACACGTTGAGTTCGAGACCGACAGTGCGGGGTCCAGCGGCTGAGAAACTGTGAGTACGGTGGCGGGTCGTGACGATGACCCGCCCCCTGCTCGAACCGGTCCCCTCAGGCCACCACCTCTCGGCAGCTGCGGGGTCGCGTACGTCGTCGAGGACCAGGAGCCATCGTCGATCTGTGGAGGAGAGCCAGGTCCGGAATGCTTCAGCGGCGGTGATACGGTCCTCTGCCCTGGCTTCGACGAAGTCGAGTCGTTCCGCAGCCTGGGCGTAGGCGGCGACGATCTGCTCAGAGTCGGATGCGTCGACCCAGACGAGGATATCCAGACCGCCAGCTGAACTTTCCTGATCGCGGAGAGCGCGGGCTACATAAGCAGCAAGCTGGGTTTTCCCTACGCCGCCTGGCCCGGAGATGATGTAAACGGGAACGCTGGCAGGGGCAGGTTCCTCCTCGATCGTCCCGGCTGCGGATGAACGGGGCTGGAAGGCTGCGGCGAGCGGGGGAACCGTCCCGATCCACAGAGGCCAAGGGACCATGGTTCGCCAGGAAGGCAGCCCAATTTGCACAATGTGGTTGTTATCGCCGGTAACTTGAATTGCCTGGACGGCGTTCGCACTGACACTGTGCCGCGAGGCCCGCTCTCCGTCACGTCGTGCCATTGCTGCCTGCCCTCCAAGTCCGTTCAGGTTCCGGCCGATACACCGTCGACGCGCCTTGCGGAATGCCTTCAAGCCGGGATCCCCGGACGGTCGGCCTAGGGAGCGGCTGAGTGGCTGCGGATACTGCTATCGCAACCGGTGGTCCTCGGCAGTCCACTTCGCCGGGAATAACATGCCACAGTAGCGCCTGCTCCGCTGGACGGTGAGCTTCCTGGGACTATCTTGGACTTGCCGACTTGGCCGTAGACAACTCCGAAGTCAATCACTCTGAGTGACGGTTAGGGAGGAGGAGTCCCGCGTCACTTGCTGGTGTACGGTGACACTGTGTCAGCTTGCCGCCGGGTTCGGCATCGGCGCCGCACCCGTCTATCGCTACGTGTGCGAGGCCGTTGAAGTGCTCGCCGCCCTCGCACCAAGCCTGGCCGAGGCGATGAAGACGGCACGGACGAAGGCCTTCGTGCTCCTGGACGGCACTCTGCTGCCGATCGACTAGGGGCACCTCCCGGCCGAAGGCTGGGGGAGGCCGCTGCGGACACCCCGTACTACTCCGGGAAGCACCAGCGGCACGGGATGAACGTCCAGGTACTCACAGACCCGTTCGGCGACTGTTATGGGCCTCACCCGCGCTGCCCGGCGCCACGCACGACCTGACCGCGGCCCGCACACACGGGATCATCCATGCCCTCACGGAGGAGGGACTCAAGTGCTGGGCGGACAAGGCGTACAGGGAACCGGCCGACCCGTTCGTTTCCCGCTCCGGGGCCGTCGGCTCAAGCGGTGGCAGCGCTGGCACAACACCACCCACGCCAAGATCCGCTGCGTCGGCGAGTAGGCGATGGCCGCCTTGAAAGGCTGGCGCCTGCTGCGGAAACTCCGCTGCAGCACCAACCGCATCACCGACATCGTGAAGGCTGTCCTCGTCCTTCACCACGCATCAGCATGAGGTTGAAAACGGCTCCGTGTGTGCCTCGTGCGCGAAGCAGCACACGCGGTTAGCCGCTCGCCAGCGGAAGGCGGCGGTGAGCGAAGACTATGTCCCTCACGCGTTCTACAGCGGCCGGGGCGATGCGGGCCAGTACGGGCAAGACGTGGTGCCAGCCGTCGCCTGCGAGCGCGCTTGCCGTGAACTGCCGTGCCTCCTGCGCCGTTTCCATCATGTCGGGCGGAATCTGGGCAATGGCGAGTGTTCGAAACGTCTCAGTGAAGGTAGTGCTAGTGGATGCCGAGACGGCGCGGATGCCTGACGGTGTCCGGGTGAGATAGCCGGCCACAGCCGCGAACGCCTCGGCACGGTCATACGGGACGTTGTGTCGGCTTGCGCAATGGCGTGCGGCGTCGAGGTTGCCGAGCGCCGCGTGGGCGATAGCGATGGCCCCGGTCGGCAGCCCCCACGGGGCGTTGCCGGTCGACTTCTCCTCCCACGACGTCAGCGTGCTGCAGGCGTTGTCACGTTCTTTTCGAGCATGCATGAGGAGCATCGTGAGGAGGTCCTCCGTATCCAGCCAGGTCTCTGATTCCTTGAGCTTTTGGGCCACGTGTTCGGCGGCTTGGTGAAGGCGGTCAGCGCATCTTGCGTCTGCATCGGCGATGGCGGCGAAGAGCTCACCGAGCTCGGCCATACGTCCGCTCCAACCACGCGGTGATGAGTCCGCGGTCAGGAGACGTTCTCGTTGGCGGTCGATGAGGTACACAGCGGTGGCCGGGTCGTAGAACCGCAGCCCGGCCGCGACGGCCACCAGCGCGCGCTGCCTTCTGTCGTGATCCGCCGGGCCGGTCTCCTCGGCGAGGGCCAGGGCCCGGTCACGTTCGCCGATGTGGGCCAGGGCCTGCGCAGCAGCGCCCTTCGCGTCGGCCACCTCCCGGCCCGGAGCGCCATCGAAGAAGGAGAAGTTGTCGGCGCCTTCCAGCGTCCGGGTACGGTCAGCGGCCTCGCACGCCAGTCGTCGAGCATCCTCGGGATGCCCGGCCGGTGAGGCTGAGGCGGCTGCCGCAGCGAGCGCCTGCACTTGCTCGACAGGGTTCCGCAGACTCCGAGCCAACTGCGCGCCGTCACCCTGCCGGCCGATGGCCGAAAGCGCTGCACACAACGAGATGAACCAGGTCTCCCGTGGCTGGTTGCGCCGGGTGCCTCGATCTTGGGGAGATCCGAGTGCTTCCAGCGCCTGAGACAGCCGCCGACTCGCCTCGTCGGGCTCGTTACGCTCCGCGAGTCGGTATGCCTGCTGAGCCAGCGTCTGTGCGGATAGTTCCTCGCCCGGGTCGTCGAGGCCATCGGCGAGCGCGGCCCGGGCCCCGGCGAGCGTGTCCATACCCATCAGCCCGATGTGCCTCTCCTCCGGCACGCAAGCTACGAGACCGCGCGCACGGTCCACCGAGCCGGTGTCCACCAAAGCCCGTACGACGGCGGTCAGCATGGGGCTGAGGAGCATGGTCAGATCGGATTCGTCGTCGGTCGACAGTGCATCGGGATCTCCCAGCGCAGCCTCCAGGCGTTGTGCCGCCCGGTCAGCCAGAGTGTTCGCCTGTTGCGGGCGGGCGGTGGCCAGGGCCGAGGCTGCGGAAGCGTCGACGGCGCATGCGGTGAGACGTGCGGGGAACGCCTGGGTGTACTGGCTGATCCGTTCGTACATCCGGTCGACTTGTTCGCCTTCGGCGGCCGCGGCGATGGCGGCCCATGCCGACACGGGCGCGCTTGGATCGGCCGGAGAGCCGTCGGCCAGCTCCTCGGCATACCGCTCGGCCTGCTCCAGCAACTCCTGAGCCAAAGCGGGGTCGTGAGACTGGGCTGCGAGGGCGGCCCGGGCCACCACAGTGGCCCCGGCTTCGTCGCCGGCTGCTGCCGACGCCCCGAGTTTGCCGAGCAGTTCGCGTCCCTGGTGCAGCTCGCCGACGGCCATCAGTGCTACGGCGGCCTCCCCGGTGGCCTCCTCCGCCTCCTGCTCATCACCGCTCGGCGGAGCGCTCTCCCGGCGGGCCCGCTCAGCCCATCGTGCGGCCTCCATCGCCGCCTCAACGGCGTGCCGGTCGCCGATTCCGACCAGCACGCGGGCCAGCTCCGCCAGCCGGACAGCCTTCTCCGCCGGAAAGGGTGCGACGAGCGCAAGATCCATGGCGCGCCGAGCGTGTCCCAGCCTGGCGAACGCCACCGGGACACCTGCTGGCAGGGCCCTGGCCCGCTCTGCGAGCATGGCCGAGGAGGCCGCCAGCACCGTCAACGCCACCAAGTCGTCGGGACGATGGCGTCGGACTGCTTGGGCGGTCAGCTCGATGTGGGAGAACGCCGTATCCAGTGAGGCGCGCTCCAACAGGGCACGTTGACGATGCGGGTCGAGGGCGATCTCGGTCAGCCGCTGGATGTCGCCGGCGCTGTGCAGCATGCGCGGGTAGTCGTAGAGCAGGTAGGACGGAGTATCGGATGGCCAGTCCCGGGCGCGATAGCCATCCGCCCACTCGTGCAGCTGCCTCTCGAACCCGGTCACGCCGCCCAAGGCGGTCAGGGCCTCCCGACGAAGCTCCTCGTGGCCCAGCGCATGGACGTGCGAGGCAGTCGGAAAGTCGGACACGAGGACCTGGCCGTGGCTGCCGGGGATGAAACTGCGGCCGGTGATCCCCCGCAGGAGCCGGTCCACCCGGTAGGGGCGCACACCGACAAGGTGGGCCAGGTCGGCGGCCGTGAGGCTGCCGCGGGCCGCGACCAGCAAGCCGAGGAGGGGGACTCCGATCTCCTCGTCGTCCAGGAGCCGATGCAGCTCATGCCGGGCGAAGGCGCTGATACCCGGAGCGTGAGACCAGGGATCAAGCGTGCGGACGATGTCCCGGGCGCGCAGGGGATGGTCGGGGGGGACATCGTCCGGAACGGGCGGGCTGGGCCGGCCGGTGACCAGCACCCGCATGCCGGCCGGCGGGACCCTCGGCAGCAGGGCGGCGATGCTCAGCCCTTCGGTTGCGGGTCCCTGGTCTTCGTCGAGGCCGTCCACGATCAGCACCAGGCGCCGCCCCCGGCCCTGGCACGCCTCCGCTGCGGCTCGGCAGAGGTCGAGGAAGTCCTCGGGCCGGCTTCCCACGGTTCCAACGTCCCGCTGGGCGACCACCGCCAGTTGCCGTATCACCGTCTGGAGGAATCCCTGCCGGTCGTTGCGGCCCAGGCGATCGGTGACGAAGCAGGACACGATCTCCACGCCGTCCGGCCGGTGCCGGAGAACGAAGCCGGAGACCAAGGCTGATTTGCCCGCCCAAGCAGGCGCCTGCCACCACCCGTACGCGGATGTACTAGGGGAATCCGCTGCGGTACAGAACGCGCTCAGTTCCCGTAGTTCGGCGTCCCTGTCCAGCAGCTGCACCGGAAGGATGTACTGCTCGATCCAAGCGGCGTGGCTCTCGTCTCCCCGCGATGACGGCTTCGCAGGCGCGAGAGGCGAACGGAGCGGCTGGGCGTCATCCAACAGGGTGCGCCACCAACGCGTGTCACACGGCACATTCGCCCAGGTGCTCCACTGCTGGACCACGGCGATCAGTTGCTCACTGCTGCTCGGATCCGGAGTCTTCGCTCGGTTCCAGTCGGGGTGCAGCCACTCCGCCAGGCGCCGGTCGACCTTCGAATCGCGGCCGCCGACCGCGCGGGCGACAGCACGACGCGAATGCTCCTGCCCTGCCTGACGGCGGGCGGCTTTGGCTTTGGCCTCCAGGGCCCGCAGCGCGTCGTACAGCTCACGAGCCTTGGACGACTCCCCCACCTACTCCACCTTCCCCGGGTGCCCGCCGCCCGTCTGCCCGCCTCGGGGCACAACGGGCACGCCAATGACCAGGAGCGTAGAGGCACTTCGCCCGCCCCGCCCGCCCTTTCGGACATCCACCACCCACACGCGGCACGGTCATCCCTGTCCGGCCCCACCGGCTGGCGGATACCGAGAAGAGGAACGCATGAACATGACCACGCCCATAGCCCGCAAGCTGGGCCGTGCCGCGCTCTTTAGCCTGGTCCGTGGCGCATGCTGGGCACTGGGCTCAGCACTCGTGGCGGGCATTGTGTGGTGGGTCCAGAACCAGTAGCCGCTCAGGAGGGGCGCCTGGGCCCCGATCTGAACCGGCCCAGGCGCGTCCAAGATCGGCGCCAGCCACCTAAGGGACAGAGCGCCAGCCGTGCCCGGCCCGCACCCGGTGTACCACCGCCCGCGAAGGCCTTCGCCGGAGGACCGCAAGTACCTCACGCTCGCCAACGTGAGCGCGATGACCGGCGGAAGTCAGGAGTCCTCCCGGCAGCTGCTCGATGGGGACCTGCAGTGGTCCATCTCGGCGAGGGACCTTCTGGTGACCTGCGGGCAGTGCGTCGGCGCAGCCTTCTACCGGCTGGAGGACATCGGGTTGGGATTCCGATGCCAGCGCTGCCGGCAGCACAGCCCGATCGTCCGATCCGCCTGGAAGGGGCAGGACTGGAAGGGGCAGGAGCTGGAGCCGCAGTGGTACTACGGTCTCGACGAGGTCGCCTATCAGTGCCTGCGCTCGAACGTCCACGTACCGGTCCTCGCCCTCACCACGCTCGCCAAGTCCGCGCAATCCTTCATGCACATGCCCGAGGCGAGCGTCCACCGGGACGGCTACCCGGACATCGAGGTCGACCTCTGGGCCGTCGCCGACGGCCGGATCGTCATCGGCGAAACCAAGATCAGCAACCGTCTCGAGCCGACGAAACGCAGGGAAACACAGCGCTGCGCCGCCCTCAGGGGCTTGATCGAGGATCTCAGTTCTGACGAGTTCGACATGGCCACCACCGGCCCGCATGAGACGGGCGTGCCTAGGCCCTGGTGAACGAGAAGATCGCGGGCCAGGTGGAGCCAGCCGGAGTACGTGGCCTGGCCACGGGCGGCGCGCGACGAAGAACCGTTCCCGAAACCAAGCCGGACACTCACCGCCCACACTCGTCCGACCAGCGGAGTCGGCAACGAAACAGCGCTCCTGCCCGGCCGTTTGGCGAAATCGGCCAGGGGTATGAAACACGTCTGCTCAGGAGCGACGGTTGTTGATGTCGCTTGGCGCAACAGGGGGACAACGGGGTGTCTGATCCGCACAATGCAGGGCCGGGGGAGGCAGAACAGCCACCGTTGACAGTGCTGCCCCCTAGGCTGCGCATGGCGCCCATGCCGTCGCCGAAACAGATGGTCTCCTTCTACGACCCGGACCAGTTCGAAGAGTTCGTGAAGGAGTGGGTTCCGGCGCTGGAGCCGAGTTACGTCATGGTCGAACGGCATGGCGGTTCAGGCGACCACGGCATCGACGTAGCCGGCCATCTGTCGCGGGAGAGGCTGGAGGGGGAATGGCACAACTACCAGTGCAAGCGGTACGCCGCTGCCGTGGCCTGGGCTACCGCGGCCCAGGAGATGCGCAAAATGTTCGTGGCCGCCGCAGCTGGCGAGTTCACCGTTCCCACCCGGTACGTGTTCGTCGCACCGAGGATCTCGCGCAGCCTGCCCCGCCTATTCGCGAAACCGACCGACTGTCGGGCCAAGTTCCTGCAGGAACTGTCCACGACCCGGGACAAGCTTGTGACCGACCTCACCGCTGAGCAGCGAAGAGCCGTCGAGGACCTTGCCGCGGAGACCGATTTCTCTATCTTCGAGTGCATCGACCTGGACGAGATGCTCGCGTTGCACAAGACCACCCCGCACTGGGCGGACCGCTTCCCGTATGCGCCGTTCGAACAGGGACCACAGGAGATGGTTCCGCCACCCCAGCACAGCGAGGACGAAACCCGCTATGTCCAGTGTCTCGTCGACGTATACCGCGAGCGCTACCCCGGCACGATCGACAGCCTGGAGGAAGTACCCAGCGTCCAGGAGGCGGACGAGCACCTCAAACGCCAGCGCGTGGCCTTCTACGCGGCCGAGGCCCTGCGCGTGTTTGCCCGCGACGCCACCAAGCCGGCGTACTTCGAGCGGGTGAAGCAGGACGTGTACGACATCGTCGTGGAGGTGGCCGCCCGCTCGTATCCGGACGGCTGGGAGAGGCACGGTGCTGTCGTGGAGGCTGCCGGGACCGTCCAGCTGACCCCGACGGCTCTGGTTCCCTTCGTGGAGCCGAAGGCCCGAAAAGGGGTATGCCATCACTTGGCGAACGAGGCGCGTCTGACATGGTGCAGGGAGGGAGAGAAGTGACCCCGCTCAACAGCCCCCTCGAGGTTGGCGTACGCGCCCTTGTCCTCTTGGCCGAGAGCCACCCCGAACCCATGGACCTCGCGCAGCTGGTCGCTTTGGACCATGTGCTGCTCCACAGCGGTGAATACGACGGGCCTCCCAGTCTCCATCCCGACCTACCGGGACGCGCAGGCGAGCTCGGGATGAAGCGGGCCGTACTGGAGCAGGCGCTTCTGGTCCTGATCAGGGCTGGCCTGGCGGGCATAGTGGACCGCAGCGAGGGTCTGATGTATGCGGCCACCGACCGGGGCCCTGTCTTCGTCGACGTCTTGGAGGCGCCCTACGTCGAGTCGCTGCGGGAGCGCGCCGAGTGGGCGGTCCACCAGTTCGCGGCTCGGTCAGATGCCCGCGCCGCGACACAGGAGATCGTCGACCGCGCGTTCGCCGGACTCGTAGAGGACGGGGCCGGTCATGGATGATCTGCGGCTGGTGCACCTCACCTACGCGGGCATGGGCAAGCCCACCGCGAGCGTGGAGTTCGACCCGGCGCTGACGGTGATCTACGGGGCCTCGGACACCGGCAAGTCGTTCATCGTCGAGTCCATCGATTACATGCTCGGCGGCACCCGAGCGCCCGAGGTCCCGGAGGCCGAGGGCTATAGCCAGGTCCTGCTGGGGCTGCGGCTGCCGGGCGGAGCCGCGTTGACTCTGCTGCGCGCGCCGGGCGGCAACACCATCCACGTCTACCGGGACGATCTGCGGGATCTGGTCACTGGTTTCGCCGACACGCAGGTCACCGCAGCTCACACGGCGCGCAGCAAGAACAGCCTTTCGCTGTTCCTGCTCGGCGAGCTGGGGCTGGCAGATGTGAGGATTCGCAAGAACGAGGCGGGCGGCAGCCGGGTCCTGGCCCTGCGCGATCTTGTGCATCTCTGCGTGATTCCCGAGACACACATGGTCGCCCCCCTGTCCCCAGTCCTGCACTCGTCCGCCGCGAGCGGCAAGACCGCAGCGGCCTCGGTCATGCGGTTGATGCTGACCGGGGACGGCGACCCGGACGTCGACACTGGCCTCAACGCCGGGCAGCGCCGCGTTCACAAGGGGAAGATTGCCCTACTCGACCAGATCATCCTCGATCTGCAGAGCAAGCTGACCACGAACGAGAACGTGAGGGACCTGCGGGACCGTCAGGTGCGCCTGCAGGCGTCCATCGACGAACATTCCACCACCCTGCGGGTGATCACCGACCGTCACCTTGGGGCGGTTACGAGCCGTATGAGGGCGGCCGAGGAGCTGTCCGCGGTGGAGTCGCGCCTCGCGGAGGTGGGTGACCTGGTCTCCCGGTTCGGGCTACTGGAGGAGCAGTACCGCTCTGACCTCCGGCGCCTGGAGATGGTGACCGAGGCTGGCAGCCTTCTGGGCTACTTCCGCGTCGGCACGTGTGTCTTCTGCGGCGCCGAGCCCGAGCACCAAAATCCCGGCCACGGGGAACACGAAACGACCCAGCTGCACCTCGCAGTGCAGAACGAGACCGCGAAGACCAGTTCTCTGCTGGCCGATCTGCTTCCCACGATCGAAGACCTGTGCGCCCAGTTCGACACGCTCAGCGCACGGCGGACGTCCTTACTGCGGGAGACGGCCCGCATGGATGCAGAGATCCGCGCGGCGGAGGACCAGTTGGCACCTCTGAGGCAACGCATGGAGGAGCACCTGCAGGTCCGCTCGGAGATCGAGCGGAGTCTTGAGCTACACGCGCGGATCGACGAACTGGAGGAGCGGCGCTCACGGCTGGACGGCGAAACGGTCGGACCCGGGCAGCGGCCCGCCGAGTACGTCCCCAACCGGATTCTGTCCGCCTTCGACGAGACGCTGCGCCGCACGCTGGAAGCGTGGAAGGTCCCCGCCGTGGAGTTCGCGGAGTACGACCAATACGCCATGGACGTCCGTGCGGGAGGCCGTCCCCGTGCCAGCCGGGGCAAGGGCGTCCGCTCCGTCCTGCACTCGGCATTCACCACCGCGCTGGCACAGTTTTGTCTGAGCAACGACAGGCCGCATCCGGGTTTTGTCGTCCTCGACTCGCCCGTGGTGACCTACCGGGACCCCATCAGCGACGAGCCCATCGGCGAGGACGTCGACCTGACCTCCCACGTGGTAGACCACTTTTACCGGGACATGCTCGACTTCCCCGGACAGGCCATCGTCGTCGAGAACGGTGACCCGCCCATCGACGTGCTCTCCGAAGCCCGCAGTTACCGGTTCACCGGGACCGGACCGGGCAGGCACGGCTTCTTCCCCGTCTCCGCTGCGGACAGCTAGTGTGTCGAGTCTTTGATTCGGTTCAGATATCCGGCGAGGCGTTCGAAGATCTCATCAGCGGTCTTCGTCCA
>NZ_JAESIF010000095.1:0-18729 GCF_016757295.1 Streptomyces sp. M2CJ-2
CGGCCACCGCGCGGCCGCGCCGCGCACCTGGCCGGGCCCCGGCGGCTCGGGCGCGAGCGCCGTCCCGTGCCGTGTGCCGGCGACGCAGGTGAAGGCGACGGTGTGCGCGGCGGCTCCGTGCACGGACTCGGCGAGGTTGGCGAGGAAGGACTCCACGGTGCCGGAGGTGTCGGCGACCTGCTGGGCCGACTGCTCCAGGCGCACGAGCTCGTGGGTCTCGGCGGCGCCGGCCGTGGCCGGCTCGGCCGTGCCGGTGAGGTCGCCGGGCAGTCCGGGGTCGACCAGGTAGGTGGTGATGCCGCCGGCCCGCGGCAGCCGGCGGGCCGTCTCGGCCACGCCCGGTTCGCGGCGCCGGGCGAGATGGCGGGCGGGCAGTGCGGCTCCGGGCCGAGCAGGGGCGGGCACCAGCGGCATACGGCGAAACCGGTCTGGGTGTCGAACAGGGTGGTCCCCGGGGCGGGCGGGCCCTCGGTGCGGACCAGCTGGGCCTCGAAGGTGCCGAGGCCCAGCTCGGTGCGCAGCACGCCGTGGCAGTACTGGTCCACGAGGGACGGCATGTCGATCATCCGGGCTCCCCACGAAAGACGCTGTGACTGCTTCCACAGGTCTCCGACGGGGGAACCGGGGTCGAGGTGTCGCGGCGCGTCCGACACGGTGCCTGCCGCGGACGGTCGGTGGACTGATCGGTGGGCCGTCAGGCCCGGGGTCAGCCGTTGGCCGGGCCGCCGAACTGGCTGCCCGCCATCCGGGTCCACTCGTACGGGCCGGTCCTGACCTTGGCCGCGAACTCGCCGTCGAAGTCCTCGTGGAGGGTGATCCCCGCCTTCTCGGCCGCCTTCTCGGCGATCGCGTAGGAGTGGGCGACCAGGTCGCCCCAGTTGCCGTCCTCACCGACGAGCACGATCCGGGCGCCGCGCTGTCCCAGGTAGGCGATCTGCCCCTCGGCGCCTCCGTGGGCCGTGGCGAAGCCGTTGATCCGCTTGGTGAGCCGGGCCACCTTCCGCTCGGCCTTGCGTTCGGTCCTCTGCTCGACCCGCTGCCCGCTGTTCTGCTCGGCCGCCGGGTCCGCCTGCTGCTTGTCTGCCATGAACAGGATGCTACCGACGGGTAGATCGAACGGCGACGGGCGGGGTCCGTGGCCTTGGCCACGGACCCCGCCCGTCGGAACGCCTCGGAGGTCGCCTACCGCAGGCCTACCGCAGGAAGGGGTCCACCGCGACGGCCACGAAGAGCAGCGACACATAGGTGATGGACCAGTGGAACAGGCGCATCTCCTTGAGCTTGCCGCCGGTCACCTCGGCCTTGGCGCGGTTGAGGAGCGCGTGCGCCTCCCACAGCCACCAGCCGCCCGCGGCCAGCGCGACCGCGGTGTAGAACCAGCCGGTGTAGCCGAGCGGGGTGAGCAGCAGCGACACCGCGACCATGACCCAGCTGTAGAGCACGATCTGCTTGGCGACGACCTTGTTGCCGGCGATCACCGGGAGCATCGGCACGCCCACGCGCGCGTAGTCCTCCTTCACCTTCATGGACAGGGGCCAGTAGTGCGGCGGCGTCCAGAAGAAGATGACGAGGAAGAGCACGACCGGCGCCCAGGACATCGAGTTGGTGACCGCGGACCAGCCGATCAGCACCGGCATGCAGCCGGCGATGCCGCCCCACACGATGTTCTGCGCCGTACGCCGTTTGAGGATCATCGTGTAGACGACGACGTAGAAGAGGAGCGCCCCGAGGGAGAGCCAGGCGGACAGCCAGTTGACGGTGAGGCCGAACAGCAGCGTCGAGACCACGGCCAGGGTGATGCCGAAGGCCAGGCACTCGCGCGGACTGACCATGCCGGTGACCAGGGGGCGCTGCGAGGTGCGGTCCATCAGCGCGTCGATGTCGCGGTCGAGGTACATGTTGAGCGCGTTGGCGCCGCCCGCCGACAGGTAGCCGCCGACACAGGTCAGCAGCACCAGTCCCAGGTCGGGCACACCCTGCTGCGCCAGGAACATCACCGGGACCGTGGTGATGAGCAGCAGTTCGATGATCCGCGGCTTGGTCAGCGCCACGAACGCCCTGGCACGGGCCCCGAACGGCCGGTGACTCGGGCTCTGGCTGGTCCCGACAATCCCCGCAGGACGGGATTCAACGGCCGTCACTCGCACCCCTGACAGAGTTCCCAGCAAGCCCTCCCGTATGAGGTGTCGGTAAAGGCTCGCGCGTACCACGCCACCTTAGACGTTGCCCAGACCCGGACAATCGCGGGGGTCCGGTCGTGTTGGCGGCGGCCGCTCACAACAGAGTTCCGAGCTCGATTGAGCAACCGGATGAGCGGCTCCGTATTCATCTGCCGAACGGGAGGACTTCCCGGTCAGGAGGCGGATCGCCGGGACTCCCGGCAGTCTGGAACGGCTCGAAGAATGCACGTCCTACGGGGGTAGGCTCGACCTCGCCGGTGTGTACTCATCCGGCATCCGAAAACATGTGGAGAGGAGCCCTGACTCAGGGTGAGCACCAAGCCGACCACCACAGACCTCGAGTGGACCGAACTGGACCAGCGGGCCGTGGACACCGCCCGCGTCCTGGCCGCCGATGCCGTACAGAAGGTCGGCAACGGCCATCCCGGTACGGCGATGAGCCTGGCGCCCGCCGCGTACACCCTCTTCCAGAAGGTGATGCGGCACGACCCCTCGGACGCCGACTGGGTGGGGCGGGACCGTTTCGTCCTGTCCGCCGGTCATTCGTCCCTGACTCTCTACACCCAGCTGTACCTGGCCGGTTTCGGTCTGGAGCTGGACGACCTGAAGGCGTTCCGCACCTGGGGCTCGAAGACGCCGGGCCACCCGGAGTACGGGCACACCACGGGCGTGGAGACGACGACCGGGCCGCTGGGCCAGGGCGTCGCCAACGCGGTCGGCATGGCCATGGCCGCCCGCTACGAGCGCGGGCTGTTCGACCCGGAGGCCGCCCCGGGCGAGTCCCCGTTCGACCACTTCGTCTACTGCATCGCCGGTGACGGCTGCCTGCAGGAGGGCATCTCCGCGGAGGCGTCCTCGCTGGCCGGCCACCAGAAGCTCGGCAACCTGGTCCTGCTGTGGGACGACAACCACATCTCGATCGAGGGCGACACCGAGACGGCCGTCTCCGAGGACGTCACCAAGCGGTACGAGGCCTACGGCTGGCACGTGCAGCGGGTGGCCCCGAAGCCGGACGGCGACCTGGACCCGAACGCGATCTACGACGCCGTCCAGGAGGCCAAGAAGGTCACCGACCGGCCGTCGTTCATCGCGATGCGCTCGATCATCGCCTGGCCGGCCCCGAACGCGCAGAACACCGAGGCCTCCCACGGTTCGGCGCTCGGCGACGAGGAGGTGGCGGCCACCAAGCGGGTGCTGGGCTTCGACCCGGAGCAGACCTTCGAGGTGACCGACGAGGTCCTCGGCCACACCCGTGGCGCGCTGGAGCGCGGCAAGCAGGCGCGGGCCGAGTGGGAGAAGTCGTTCCAGAAGTGGCGGAGCAACAACGCGGAGCGCGCGGCCGAGTTCGACCGGATCGCGGCCGGTGAGCTGCCCAAGGGCTGGGAGGACACACTTCCCGTCTTCGAGCCGGGCAAGGCGGTCGCCACCCGTGCCGCCTCCGGCAAGGTGCTCCAGGCGCTCGGCGCGGTCGTCCCGGAGCTGTGGGGCGGCTCGGCCGACCTGGCGGGCTCCAACAACACGACGATCGACAAGACGTCGTCGTTCCTCCCGGTCGGCAACCCACTGCCCGAGGCGAACCCGTACGGCCGCACCATCCACTTCGGTATCCGCGAGCACGCCATGGCCGCGGAGATGAACGGCATCGCGCTGCACGGCAACACCCGGATCTACGGCGGCACCTTCCTGGTGTTCTCCGACTACATGCGCAACGCGGTGCGGCTGTCGGCCCTGATGCACCTGCCGGTGACGTACGTGTGGACGCACGACTCCATCGGCCTGGGCGAGGACGGCCCGACCCACCAGCCGGTCGAGCACCTGGCCTCGCTGCGCGCCATCCCCGGTCTGAACGTCGTCCGCCCGGCGGACGCCAACGAGACCGCGATCGTCTGGCGCGAGATCCTCAAGCGCTGGACCAAGGAGTTCGGCAAGGGCCAGCCGCACGGCCTGGCCCTCACCCGGCAGGGCGTGCCGACGTACGAGCCCGACGAGGACACCGCGCGCGGCGGCTATGTGCTGTTCGAGGCGGACGGCGGCAAGCCGCAGGTCGTGCTGATCGCCACCGGTTCCGAGGTGCACGTCGCCGTCGAGGCCCGTGAGCGGCTCCAGGCCGACGGGGTGCCGACGCGCGTGGTGTCCATGCCGTCGGTGGAGTGGTTCGAGGAGCAGGACCAGGGGTACCGGGACAGCGTCCTGCCGCCCTCCGTGAAGGCGCGCGTCGCGGTGGAGGCCGGTATCGGTCTGACGTGGCACAAGTACGTCGGGGACGCCGGGCGCATCGTGTCCCTGGAGCACTTCGGCGCGTCCGCCGACGGCAAGGTGCTGTTCAAGGAGTTCGGCTTCACCGCCGAGAACGTGGCGGCCGCGGCCCGGGACTCACTCGCCGCAGCCCAGCGCTGACGCTCACATACGACACGTAGTAGGAGATGGAATTTCCATGACAGACGCACTGAAGCGCCTTTCCGACGAAGGCGTCGCGATCTGGCTGGACGACCTGTCGCGCAAGCGGATCACGTCCGGCAACCTCGCCGAGCTGATCGACCAGCAGCACGTCGTGGGCGTCACCACCAACCCGTCGATCTTCCAGAAGGCGATCTCCGAGGGCGACGGCTACGAGCAGCAGCTCGCCGATCTCGCCGCCCGCAGGGTCACGGTCGAAGAGGCCATCCGGATGATCACCACGGCGGACGTCCGGGACGCCGCCGACATCCTGCGCCCGGTCTTCGACGCCACCGACGGCAAGGACGGCCGGGTCTCCATCGAGGTCGACCCGCGTCTGGCGCACGAGACGCGCGCCACCGTCGCCGAGGCCAAGCAGCTGGCCTGGCTGGTGGACCGGCCCAACACCCTGATCAAGATCCCGGCGACCGAGGCGGGCATCCCGGCGATCGCCGAGGTCATCGGCCTGGGCATCAGCGTCAACGTCACGCTGATCTTCTCCCTGGAGCGGTACCGCAAGGTCATGGACGCGTTCCTGACCGGCCTGGAGAAGGCCAAGGAGCGCGGCCTGGACCTGTCGAAGATCCACTCGGTGGCGTCGTTCTTCGTGTCCCGCGTGGACACCGAGATCGACAAGCGGATCGACGCGCTCGGCACCGACGAGGCGAAGGCGCTGCGCGGCAAGGCCGCCGTCGCCAACGCGCGCCTGGCCTACCAGGCGTACGAGGAGGTCTTCGCCACCGACCGCTGGAGCGCGCTGGAGCGTGAGGGCGCCAACCGGCAGCGTCCGCTGTGGGCCTCCACCGGGGTGAAGGACAAGGCGTACAAGACCACGATGTACGTCGACGACCTGGTGGCGCCGAACACGGTGAACACCATGCCGGAGGCGACGCTGTTCGCCACCGAGGAGCAGGGCGAGATCAAGGGCAACGCCGTCGCCGGCACCTACGAGCAGGCCCGCGCCGACCTCGACGCCGTGGAGCGGCTGGGGATCTCGTACGACGACGTGGTGCAGCTGCTGGAGGAGGAGGGCGTCGAGAAGTTCGAGGCGTCCTGGAACGACCTGCTGAAGTCGACCGAGGCGGAGCTCGCGCGCCTCGCTCCTTCGGAGGGCTGACACCTTGTCGAGCAGCAACCCGCTGCGTGACCCCGCGGACCGACGGCTCCCGCGTATCGCGGGGCCGTCGGGCCTGGTCATCTTCGGCGTCACGGGCGACCTCTCGCGCAAGAAGCTGATGCCGGCCGTGTACGACCTCGCCAACCGGGGTCTGCTGCCGCCGGGCTTCTCGCTGGTCGGGTTCGCCCGCCGCGAGTGGGCGCACGAGGACTTCGCGCAGGTGGTGCACGACGCGGTCAAGGAACACGCCCGCACTCCGTTCCGCGAAGAGGTCTGGCAGCAGCTCATCCAGGGCATGCGCTTCGTCCAGGGCACCTTCGACGACGACGAGTCCTTCGAGCGGCTGCGCGGCACCATCGAGGAACTGGACAAGGCGCAGGGCACGGGCGGCAACTTCGCGTTCTACCTGTCGGTGCCGCCGCGGTCCTTCCCGGTGGTCATCCAGCAGCTGAAGAAGCACGGGCTGGCCGACCAGAGCAGCGGTTCCTGGCGGCGCGCGGTGATCGAGAAGCCCTTCGGCCACGACCTGAGGTCGGCCGAGGAGCTCAACGCGATCGTCCACGAGGTGTTCGCCCCGGACCAGGTCTTCCGGATCGACCACTACCTGGGCAAGGAGACCGTCCAGAACATCCTGGCGCTCCGCTTCGCCAACACGATGTTCGAGCCGATCTGGAACCGGTCCTTCGTGGACCACGTGCAGATCACCATGGCCGAGGACATCGGCATCGGCGGCCGGGCCGGCTACTACGACGGCATCGGCGCCGCCCGCGACGTCATCCAGAACCACCTGCTCCAGCTGATGGCGCTCACCGCCATGGAGGAACCGGCCTCCTTCGACGCGGACGCGCTGGCCGCGGAGAAGACCAAGGTGCTCGGCGCCGTGCGGCTGCCGAAGGACCTGGGCCGGGACACCGTGCGCGGGCAGTACGCGGCGGGCTGGCAGGGCGGCGCGAAGGCGGTCGGGTACCTGGAGGAGGAGGGCATCGACGCCTCCTCGAGGACCGACACCTACGCCGCGATCAAGCTGGGGATCGACAACCGCCGCTGGGCGGGTGTCCCCTTCTACCTGCGCACCGGGAAGCGGCTGGGCCGCCGGGTCACCGAGATCGCGGTGGTGTTCCAGCGGGCGCCGCACTCGCCGTTCGACACGACGGCCACCGAGGAACTGGGCTCCAACGCGATCGTGATCCGCGTCCAGCCGGACGAGGGTGTCACGGTGCGGTTCGGCTCCAAGGTGCCGGGCACGTCGATGGAGATCCGGGACGTGTCGATGGACTTCGCCTACGGCGAGTCGTTCACCGAGTCCAGCCCGGAGGCGTACGAGCGGCTCATCCTCGACGTCCTGCTCGGTGACTCCAATCTCTTCCCGCGCACCGAGGAGGTCGAGCTGTCCTGGAAGATCCTCGACCCGATCGAGGAGCACTGGGACAACCACGGCCGGCCGGCCCAGTACCCGGCCGGTACCTGGGGGCCCGTGGAGGCGGACCACATGCTCGAGCGAGACGGACGGAGCTGGCGCCGGCCATGAAGATAGACCTCACGGACACCACTGCCGGTGAGATCAACAAGGCGCTGGTGCGGGCCCGCCGGGCCATCGGCACTCCGGCGGTCGGCATGGTGCTCACCCTGGTCATCGTGACCGACGAGGAGAACGCCTACGACGCCCTGAAGTCCGCCGGCGACGCCTCGCGCGAGCATCCCTCGCGCACCCTGGTCGTCATCAAGCGGGTGTCCCGCTCCCCCCGCGACCGCACGCAGTCCCGGCTGGACGCCGAGGTGCGGGTCGGCGCGGACGCGGGCACCGGCGAGACGGTGGTGCTCCGGCTGTACGGCGAGGTCGCCGACCACGCCCAGTCGGTGGTGCTGCCGCTGCTGCTGCCGGACGCCCCGGTGGTGGTCTGGTGGCCGGTCAACTCCCCGCTGAACCCGGCCGGCGACCCGCTGGGCGCGCTGGCCCAGCGCCGGGTGACCGACACCTACGCCTGCGAGCAGCCGGTGCGGGAGCTCGCGGCCCGCGCCGAGGCCTACACCCCGGGCGACACGGACCTGTCCTGGACCCGGATCACGCCCTGGCGTTCGATGCTGGCCGCGGCCCTGGACCAGGTGACCTGCGAGGTGCAGGGCGTGGAGGTCGAGGGCGAGGAGTTCAACCCGAGCTGCGAGCTGCTGGCGATGTGGCTCGCGGACCGGCTGGGCGTGCCCGTGAAGCGTTCGCTGTCGGGCGGCCCGGGACTCACCGCGGTCCGGCTGTCGACCGACTGCGGCCCGATCGTGCTGGACCGGGCCGACGGTTCGCTCGCGACGCTGTCCATCCAGGGCCAGCCGAAGCGGGCGGTGGCGCTCAAGCGCCGGGACACCGCGGAGCTGATCGCGGAGGAGCTGCGCCGGCTGGACCCGGACGACACGTACGCGTCGGCCCTGCGGTACGGGATCGAGCGGCTGCGGAGTCCGGCGACGGGGGCGGGCGCGACGAAGGCGTCGTCCGGCGCGCTGGAGGAGGTGTCGCGCGGGCTGACCGAGGCGTCGACCGCGCTCGACGAGGTGTCGCGTGCGCTGGACGAGGCGTCGGGCGGCTCCGGTGAGCCGGCGGGTGAGTCACCGGCCAAAGGAGCAGCGGGCACCGCTGCCGGCGGACCGGCTGCGGAAGGTTCCGCGGGCGAAGCGACGGCGCAGGCACCGCTGAAGAAGGTGGAGGCGAAGTGAGTACGGCACCGCAGCTGGTCGTGCACCGCGACAAGGAGCTGATGGCACAGGCCGCGGCGGCCCGGCTGATCACCCGGGTCGTGGACGCGCAGGCCTCGCGGGGTTCGGCGTCCGTGGTGCTGACCGGCGGCCGCAACGGCAACGGTCTGCTGGCCGCGCTCGCGGCCGCGCCCGCCCGGGACGCGGTCGACTGGAGCCGCATCGACCTGTGGTGGGGCGACGAGCGGTTCCTGCCGGACGGCGACCCGGAGCGCAATGTCACCCAGGCCCGTGAGGCGCTGCTCGACTCGGTGCCGCTGGACCCGAAGCGCGTGCACGCCATGCCCGCGTCCGACGGAGTGCACGGCGCCGACGTGGACGCGGCGGCGGCCGCGTACGCCGAGGAGCTGGCCCGTGCCGCGGGTCCGGAGGACCACGGCGCGGTGCCGACGTTCGACGTGCTGATGCTGGGTGTCGGCCCGGACACGCATGTGGCGTCCCTCTTCCCGGAGTTGCCCGCGGTGCGGGAGACGGAGCGCACGGTGGTCGGCGTCCACGGGGCGCCCAAGCCGCCGCCGACCCGGGTGACGCTCACCCTCCCGGCGATCCGTGCGGCCCGCGAGGTGTGGCTGCTGGCGGCCGGCGAGGACAAGGCGGAGGCCGCGGCGATCGCCCTGTCGGGCGCGGGCGAGATCCAGGCTCCGGCGGCCGGCGCGTACGGCCGCGCCCGCACCCTGTGGCTGCTGGACGCGGCGGCGGCCTCGCAGCTGCCGCGGGCGCTGTATCCGCCTGCTTCCGCGTGACCGCGTGAACACGCACGGACCCCCGCCTCCTGAGGAGGCGGGGGTCCGTGCGTGTGGGGTGTCACTTCACCGACCCCGCCATCACCCCCTGGACGAAGTGCCGTTGGAAGGCGAAGAACACGGCCACCGGCACCACCAGGGACAGGAACGCGCCCGGTGCGAGCACGTCGATGTTGCTGCCGAACTGGCGGATCTGCGACTGGAGTTCCACCGTCAGCGGCTGCGAGGAGCTGTCCGCGAACAGCAGCGCCACCAGCATGTCGTTCCAGACCCACAGGAACTGGAAGATGGCCAGGCTGGCGATCGCCGGCCGCCCGACGGGCAGGATCAGCCGGGTGAAGATGCGCCACTCGCTGCCGCCGTCCATGCGGGCGGCCTCCAGCATCTCCTTGGGCATCTCGGCGAAGTAGTTCCGCAGCAGGAACACCGCGAACGGCAGTCCGTACGCCACGTGGAACAGCACGACCCCGGGGATGGTGCCGAACAGGCCCAGCTGGCCGAAGAGTTTGGCCACCGGCAGCAGCCCGATCTGCACGGGCACCACCAGCAGGGCGACCACGACGAGGAAGATCGTGTCCCGGCCGGGGAAGTCCAGCCAGGCGAAGGCGTATCCGGCGAGCGCCGCGACGACCACCACCAGCACCGTGGTCGGCACCGAGATCAGCACGGTGTTCCAGAACGCCTGGGTCATCCCCGAGTTCTTCAGCAGGGCCGCGTAGTTGTCGAAGGACAGCTGCCCGGGGCTGGTGAACACCGTCCACCAGCCGCCCTTGGCCGTGTCCTCGGCGGAGCGCATCGAGGACAGGAACAGGCCGGCCAGCGGGGTCATCCACACCAGCCCGATCACGACCAGGAAGGCCTGCACGACCGCGTTGCCCAGGCCGCGCCGGATCGCGTTCATCGCTGGCTCCTTCTGAAACGGCGGACGTTGAAGGCCATGGCGGGGACGACCAGCAGCAGGAGCAGCACACCGAGCGCGCTGCCCAGTCCCTGGTCGTTGCCGCCGCCGAACGACACCAGCCACATCTGGGTCGCGAGCACGGTCGCGTCCTCCTGCACGGGTCCGGGCGCGATGATGTAGACGAGGTCGAAGACCTTCATCACGTTGATCACCAGGGTCACGAAGACGACGGTGAGGACCGGTGCGAGCAGCGGGACGGTGATCCGGCGGAAGATCTGCCACTCGTTCGCGCCGTCCATCCGCGCCGCCTCCAGCGCGTCCCGCGGCAGGGCCGAGAGTCCCGCGCCGATCAGCACCATCGCGAACCCGGTCCAGATCCACAGGTAGGCCCCGATGATGGCCGGGGTGACGAGCGTCGGTCCGAGCCAGGAGATGCCCTGGTAGGGGGGCGCGAAGTTCTCGGCGGGCAGTTTCAGCGCGTAGGGGCCGTCGTCCAGGCCGGTGAAGCGGAACGAGCCGTCGGCCCCGGTCGTGGTGCTCGCGACCGTGCGTCCGTCGCGGAGCGCCTCGACCTTCATCCCGGGCAGTCCGTTCTCCCCTTCGTCGACCCGGCCCGGTTCTCCTCCCCCGCCGGGGGTGAAGTCCAGGTACACCACGCCGCCGACCTCGTCGGGGGCCGCCTCGCGGGAGGCCGCCGGGGAGGCGGGTGCCGCCTCGCCGGGCAGGTCCTTGGGCGCCACGCCGACCAGGCCCAGCGCCGCCGTGCCGCCCGGCGACACGTCCGCCCCGGTCACGTACGAGCCGTCCGCCTCCTTGGTCAGGCCCGCGCCGTCGCCCTCGCGGGCGCGGGCCGTCGGGTAGGAGGAGCTGCCCTTGAAGGTGTCGTGGACCGAGACGACGGCCGCGTTCAGCACGCCCTTGTCCGGGTCCTCGTCGTAGGCGAGCCGGAAGACGATGCCGGCCGCCAGGAAGGACACCGCCATCGGCATGAACAGCAGCAGTTTGAAGGCGGTGGCCCAGCGGATCTTCTCCACCAGCACGGCCAGGATCAGGCCCAGGCCGGTGAGCAGGGTGGGGGCGATGACGACCCAGATCGCGGTGTTCCGGACGGCCTTGAGGGTGACCGGGTCGCGGAACATCTCGAGGTAGTTCTCGCCGCCCACGAACCGGGTGCCGGAGGCGTCGAAGAGGCTGCGTCCGACGGAGAACAGCACCGGGTAGACGACCAGCGCGCCCAGCAGGAGCAGGGCGGGCAGCACGAACAGCACGGCGACGATCCGCCCCCGCCGGCGCAGGCGCCGGCGGCGGGCACGATCGGGGTGCGAAGGAGCCGGAGGGCTCGCCTCTTTCACCAGGGTGGCGGTCATGACCGTCAGTTCCCGTAGGCCTTGGCCGCCGCCTTCTCCAGCTCGGCCGCGGTCTTCTTCGGGTCGGACGGGTCACGCAGGAAGTCCTGGAGGATCTTCCACTCGCCCTTGCCCTGGGTGCCGCCGAAGGCCGCCGGGGCCTGGTCCGACATGTCGAAGCGGACCGAGTCGCCGGCCTCGATCAGGGACTCGGCGGTGGCGCGGGTGACGTCGTCGCCGTAGGAGGAGAGGTCCAGCTTCTTGTTCGGGGAGAGGAAGCCGCCGGCCTCGGCCCACACGGCGGCGGCCTCCGGCGTGGCGAGGTACTCGAGGAGCGCCATGCCGGCCTCGGCGTTCTTGCCGTCCTTGAGCACCACGGCCGCGTCGCCGCCGCTGACCACCGGGGCCTCGCCGCCGCCGACCGGCGGGAACGGGAAGAAGTTCGCGTCGGTGCCGATGTTCTTGCCGAACTGGTCCTTGGCGACGCCGGCCACGAAGTCGCCTTCGTAGACCATGGCGGCGTCCGGCTCGGGTCCGAAGACCTTCTCCACCGAACCGGGGAAGTCGGTGTTCAGGGCTTCCTTCTGGCCGCCCGAGACGAGTTGCTTGTCCTTGAAGAGTTCGCCGAGCGTGGTGAGCGCCTCGACCACCGTCGGGTCGGTCCACTTGATCTCGTGCGCGGCGAGGGCGTCGTACTTCTCGGGACCGGCCTGGGAGAGGTAGACGTTCTCGAACCAGTCGGTCAGCGTCCAGCCGTCCTGTCCGGCGACCGAGAAGGCGGCGAGGCCGGAGTCGGATATCGTGCGTCCGTCCTTCAGCATGGCGTCGTAGGTCTTCGGCGGGGTGATGCCCGCCTGCTCCAGGGCCTCGGGGCTGTACCAGACGGTCGACTTGTGGGCGGCCTTGAAGTAGAGGCCGTACAGCGTGCCGTCGACGCTGCCGTAGTTCTGCCACACCTCGGCGAAGTTGTTCTCCACGGTGCCCTGGACCTTCTTGTCCAGCGGCTTGAGCCAGCCCGCCTCGGCGAACTGCTTCAGCACGCCGACCTGGGGGACCATCACGACGTCGGGGGCGTTGCCGCCCTCGATCTTGCTGCCGACGACGGTGGAGACGTTGTCGCCGGTGGAGACGAACTCCGTCTTGGCGCCGGTCTTCTCGGTGAAGGCGTCGAGCACCTTCTGGAAGTTCTTCTGCTCGCTGCCGGACCAGACGCCGGCCACGGAGACGGTCTGGCCGCCGAGCGCCTTGTCACCGTCACCGCCGCCGGCCGAGACGGGCTCGCCCGAGCCGCAGGCGGTGGCGCCGAGGGCGAGCACGAGGGCGGTGCAGCCGGTGAGCAGGGTGGTACGTCGTCGCATCATCGTTGATGTCCCTTCAGAAGCGTTCGAGATGACTTTCGGGTGCGTGAGGTGAGCGGGTTTCAGGAGTCGTCGATCCACCAGGCGGCCGTGGCACCGGGGAGGACTCCGTCCGGGCACGGGCCGCTGGCCAGCAGCGGGCTGCCGGGGACCGGAGCGGGTACGGAGGCGGTGCCGAAGTTGACGGCGCACACCAGGCCGTCGGCGCGGACGAAGGCCAGGACGTCCGGCTCGGTCTCCAGCCAGCGCAGCGTGCCCTCGCCCAACTGGGGCAGTGAGGCGCGCAGTTGCAGACCGTCGCGGTACAGGTGCCAGAAGGAGCGGGTGTCGGCGAGGGCGCGGTCGGTGGCGTGTTCGGCGAACCACTCGGGCTGCGGCAGCCAGGGTGCGGCCCCCTCGGTGCCGGAGGTGAAACCGAACGGGGAGGCCTGCCCCGACCAGGGCAGCGGCACCCGGCAGCCGTCGCGGATCCGGGCCCGGCTGCCGGTGCGGCGGAAGATCGGGTCGGTGAGCACGTCGTCGGGGAGGTCGACGACCTCGGGCAGACCCAGCTCCTCGCCCTGGTAGACGTACGCGGCGCCGGGCAGCGCCAGCATCAGCAGCGCGGCGGCGCGGGCCCGGGCGGCGCCGAGACCGCTGCCCTGCGGGGTGGGTTCGCCGTAGCGGGTGACGGTGCGGACCTGGTCGTGGTTGTTGAGGACCCAGGTGACGGTCGATCCGGTGCCGGCGATGTCCTGCATGGCCTCGGCGATGACCTTGCGGAAGGCGTCGGCGTCCCAGGGGGCGCCGAGCAGGTCGAAGAAGAAGGCCTGGTGGAGCTCGTCGGGGCGCACGTAGCGGGCGTGTTCGCGGGCGGTCGGCACGGAGACCTCGCCGACCAGGAGCCGTTCACGGCCGTCGCGGGCGGTGTACTCCTCGCACACCGCGCGCCAGTGCCGCCACACGTCGTGCACCTCGGGCTGGTTCCAGGCCAGCGGGTTGACCGAGTCCCGGGTGCGGGCGTCGGCCTCCGGGTCCGGGGAGTCGGGCAGTTCCGGGTGCTTGAACAGGCCGGCGGCGACATCGATGCGGAAGCCGTCGACGCCCCGGTCCAGCCAGAACCGCAGGGTTCGGTCGAAGTCGGCGGCGATCTCGGGGTTGCGCCAGTTCCAGTCCGGCTGTTCGGGCGTGAACATGTGCAGGTACCACTGGCCGGGCCGGCCGTCCGGCTCGGTGACGCGGCTCCAGGCGGGTCCGCCGAACATGGCGTGCCAGTTGTTGGGCGGTTCGGCGCCGTCGGGGCCGCGGCCGTCGGTGAAGTGGAAACGGGCGCGCTCCGGGCTGCCGGGGGCCGCGGCGAGCGCCTCGCGGAACCAGGGGTGCTCGCTGGAGCAGTGGTTGGGGACGATGTCCAGCAGCACCTTGATGCCGAGCCGCCGGGCGGCCCCGACCAGCAGGTCGAACTCGGCGAGGTCGCCGAAGACCGGGTCGACGTCGCGGTAGTCGGCCACGTCGTAGCCGTGGTCGTGCTGCGGCGAGGGGTAGAAGGGGCTCAGCCAGATCCCGTCCACGCCGAGCTTCTTCAGGTAGGGCAGGCCCGCCCTGACCCCGGCGAGATCGCCGATGCCGTCACCGGTGCTGTCCAGGAAGCTGCGGACGTACACCTGGTAGATCACTGCGTCGCGCCACCAGCGGTGGGTGTCGATGCGCTTGAGACTCACCCCGTCGACCCGTCTGTGCGTGCGGAGACCCGGGACTCCCGGGCCGGCGGTACGGCCGCCGTTATGCATGCATGTTAGGTAGAGATGTCGCGAGGGTGTCAATGAACGAACACAACTCGCCGGGCATTCACCGTGGACGAATACCCACCGTCCTGGACACATCGGACACATTTGAGACATCCGCGTTACTTAACAGGTAACTAGATGCAGCCGGCTGGGGTGCGAGGTGCGGAGGAGCCCGGAGGGCCGTCTAGCGCGCGGAGACGGCGGCGAGTTCGCGCGCCAGCCGCCGCACCGCCGCACCGGGCGTCTGCCGCCCGGCCATCGCGTCGTGCACCACCGCCTGCACGACCAGGCTCACCTGGTCGTAGTGCGGGCTCTTGGGGCGCGGGGCGGCGGCGAGCACGCTCTCGCGCAGCGTCGGCAGGTAGGGGAACCGCCGGATCAGTTCCGGGTCGTCGTACAGCGCGGCCCGTACGGGCGGCAGCGCGCCCCGGGTGAGGACCTGGCGCTGGACGCTCTCGCTGGTGAGGTACGCGATCAGCCGTGCGGCGGAGTCGGGGTGCCGTGCGTGGGTGGCGACGGCGAGGTTGGAGCCGCCCAGCACGCTCGTCCCCGGCCCGTCCGGCCCCGGCAGCGGTACCGCGCCGACCTTCCCGGCGACCGCGGAGTCCTCGGCGGACGCGGCGACGTAGGCGTAGGGCCAGTTGCGCAGGAAGAGCAGCCGGCCGTCCTGGAAGGCCTGCTTGGACTCCTCCTCCTTGTACGTCAGCGCCTCCTCGGGGATCCAGCCCTCGCGGACCCCGCGGGCGAGGAACCCGATGCCCCTGCGGGCCGCCCGGGAGTTCACGGTGACGCGCTCGCCCTCGTCGCCGAGGATGGTGCCGCCCGCCGAGTAGACGGCCTCGGCCGCGTTGACGGTCAGGCCCTCGTAGGGCAGGAACTGGCCCGCGTAGCCGTCGAGGCCGTACCGCGGGGCGAGGGTTCCCGCGGCCCGCTCCAGTTCGGCCCAGGTGCGCGGAGGCGCCACGCCCTCCGCGTCGAGGACGTCCTTGCGGTACAGCAGCAGGCCGGCGTTGGTCACGTACGGGACGGCGTACAGCCGGTCGTCGTAGGTCGCGGTGTCCACCACGCGCGGCAGGAACGTGTCCAGCGGGAAGCGGTCGCGCGGCAGCGGGCGGATCCAGCCGGCCGCGGCGAACTCCGAGGTCCAGCTGACGTCGATGTTGAGCACGTCGAAGCGGCCGCGGCCGGCGTCGCGCAGCTCGGTGATCATCTGCGCGTGGGTCTCGTCTGCCGAGTCGGGCAGTTCGACGAGGGTGACCTCCTCGCCGGGGTGGGTGCGGTTCCAGCCCTCGAGCAGCGGGCCGAGATAGCCGGTGAGGTCCCCGGCGGTGGCCAGGGTGAGCGGACCGCGACCGCCGGCGGGAGCGGCCTGTTCGGCCCGCGCACCGGAGGCCACGCCCACGGTCAGGAGCACGACGAGGACGAGAAGGCCCCTACCCGCGGCATGGATCCACCGCATAGGTTCCTCCCTGTGCACCGGCACCCGGGCACCCTTGCCGGGGTCAGAGGCCATGTATACCTGTTAGGTATGGGCGATACTAGGGCCCGCGACACATTGCGTCGGGTGAGACATCGCGTCGGGCGGGACGCCCGGCATCGGACGCGTGGCACACGGCACGAAGGACGCGGGGAGGAGAGCACGAGTGCGGCAGTCCCTCCTGGCCCTGCTCGCCCGCGGCCCGGCCCACGGCTACGAGCTCAAGCAGGACCTTGAGCAACTGCTGGGCTCCGCGTACCCTCAGCCGAACGTCGGCCAGATCTACGTCACCCTGGGCCGCCTCGAGAAGTCGGGGCTGATCGAGGGCGAGGACGTCGAGCAGTCCGGCCGGCCCAACAAGAAGGTCTACCACCTCACCGACGCCGGGCGGGAGGCGCTGCGCGCCTGGTTCGAGGAGACCGCGGACGAGCCGCGGGTGCGGGACGAGTTCTTCATGAAGCTGGCCCTCGCACCGCAGAGCGGGCTCGCCGACCAGATCGCCCTGATCAACCGGCAGCGGCGCCAGTACCTGAACACCATGCGGCAGTTGTCGAAGCTGGCCGCCGCCGAAGACCGGGACAACCGGGTCGCCCATCTGCTGATCGAGGGCGCGATGCTGCACCTGCAGGCCGACCTCGACTGGCTGGAGCGGTGCCAGGAAGAGCTGGAGGAGCTGGAGTGAGCGAGAGTACCGCTCCCGTGCTGCGCGCCGAAGGCCTCGTCAAGACGCATCACGGTGAGGGAGCCCCGGCGCACGCGGTGCGCGGGGTCGACCTGCGGGTGACGCGCGGCGAGTTCGTGGCGGTGACCGGGCCGTCCGGCGCCGGCAAGTCGACCCTGCTGTATCTGCTCGGCGGGCTCCAGCGGCCCGACTCCGGCAGCATCTGGCTGGACGGCGAGCGCACCGACGGCTACAGCGAGGCACGCTGGGCGGTGGAGCGCAGGAAGCGCATCGGGATCGTCTTCCAGTTCTTCAACCTCGTCTCCGACCTGTCGGTCGCCGACAACGTGGAACTGCCGGCCCTGCTCGCCGGGACGCCGCCGAAGAAGGCCCGCGCCGAGCGGGAGGGGCTGCTGGCCGAGCTGGGCCTGACGGGCAAGGAGCGGAGCATGCCGGGCGAGTTGTCCGGCGGTGAGCAGCAGCGGGTCGCGCTGGCCCGCGCCCTGGTCAACCATCCGCCGCTGCTGCTCGCCGACGAACCCGCGGGCAGCCTGGACAGCAAGGGCACCCGCGAGGTGATGCGGCTGCTGTCCCGCTTCCACCGGCGCGGCCAGACGATCCTGCTGGTCACCCACGACGCCCGGCTGGCGAGCGCCGCCGACCGGGTGATCAGCTTCTTCGACGGGCGGATCGCCGACGACGCGGAACTCGACGGAGCGCCCTCGCGCGGCCGGGGCATCTCCGGGGTGCTGGAGCTCAAGGACTGACATGCGGATGTACGACGGTCCGGGCGTCCGGCGTGAGCGAAGGGGCTGACACCGGTGCGAGCGACCCTGCGCTGGGCGCACTCCGATCTGCGCACGCACCGCGGTGAGGCGCTGTTCCTGGTCCTCGCCACCGCGGGCGTCGTCGCCTCCCTGTTGCTGGCCACGGCCCTGTTCGGGTACGCGACCAACCCCTGGCAGCGGACCTTCACGCAGGCGCGCGGCGCCCACGTCACGCTGCACACCACCGCCCCGGCCGACGCCGCGAAGCTGGCCGGCCTGGACGGCGTGGAGTCCGTCGCCGGCCCCTATCCGACCGCCGCCGTCACCCTCGCCGCCCGCGGCAGCCGTGCCTCCGCCGAACTGCGCGGCACCGCCGAACAGCCCGGCACCGGCCGCCCGCTGATCACCTCGGGGCGCTGGCTGGACCCCGGCGCCCCCGACGGCGTGGTCCTGGAGAGCAGTCTCGCCCGTGCCCTGCTCACCACTCCGGGCGACACCCTCACCGTGCCCGGCACCGCGCGGACCCTGACCGTGGTGGGCGTGGCCGACAGCGCCGAGCCGCGCTACCGGCCGGGGGAACAGCCCGGCCTGGTGTGGGCGCTGCCGTCGGCCGTGACCGACCCCGACGGGCAGGTGACCGGGCTGCGGCTGACCGACCCCGCCGACACCGGGTACGCGGTGCAGCGTGCGGTGACGGTACTGGGCGCGGGCGCCATCGGCGAGGTCTCCACCTGGCAGCAGGCACGGGCCGAGGCGCAGGGCGACAACCGGCTGCTCGGCCAAGTGCTGGGGCTGTTCGGTCTGGGCGCGCTGGTCGCCGCCGGTTTCGCCGTGCACGGGGCGATCAGCACCCGGATCCGGGGGCATCTGCGGGACATCTCCGTCCTCAAGGCGATCGGCTTCACCCCGGGACAGGTCGTCCGCGTCTTCCTGCTCCAGCATCTCGGCTACGCCCTGTTGGGTGCCGTGGCCGCCGCCGCGCTGACCGAGGCGCTGGGCAGCGGCATACCGGGGCGACTCGGGGAGGCGGTCGGCGTGTGGCAGGGGCTGCCCGGGCACACCCTGGCGCTGTTCGTGGTGCCCGTGGGAGCGGTGCTGTTCATCGGCGCCACCACCGGGCTCGCGGCGTGGCGGGCGGGCCGGGCGCCGCCGGTGCCGGTGCCGAGGCCGGCACCGCCGGAGGCGGGCGGGCTGACGGGCGTGGCGCGGCGGGCGCTCGGGGCGCGGGTGCCGCC
>NZ_JAESIF010000096.1:0-18482 GCF_016757295.1 Streptomyces sp. M2CJ-2
CGGGTGGCGGCGGCCGGGGCGGCCCTGGTGACGCTGGCGACGATGCCCGTGGGGGCGTACGCGCTGGCCGACGGGGACGCGGGCGGGAACACGGTGGCATCGACACCGCCGGTCCTCGCCCCGCCGCGGACGTCGGCGGCCCCGTCCGCGGCGCCGGCGGGGCCCGCGCGGCCGGCCACGAAGGACCAGCTCCTCGACGGGGTCACCTTCGGGCAGGCCGTCGACGGGCTGGAGAAGTGCCTCGCATACGACCGGTCGCACACAGGCGGCTCGTCCGACTTCCGCACGGACCTGGGCGCGGCCGAGGAGTACCGGATCATCCTGGCGATGAACAGCACCGGCGACTCCAACGCGCCCGGCGACGGCAGGTACGTCGTCGCGGTGAAGGAGCGACCGAAGCAGACCCGGTTGATCTGCACTGTGAAGGACGGCGAGGTAAGCGGCCTCAACACCAGCGTGGGCTCCGAAGATGTGCCGGGCGCCGGCCCCGTGATGGCCGACAGCAACGGCGGCAAGCTCTACCAGCAGTCGGTCCTCGACCGCGGCAACTGGAAGCTTCCGTTCCGATGGGGTGTCATCGGCACCGTCGAGCCGTCAGTGGCCCGGGTGACCGTCTCCTACGGCGGTGCCACCAGCCAGGCCGCCCTGGACCACGGCTGGTTCGTCGCCTCTGACGTCCTGGACCAGCAGGTCACCGTGGCCCCGCACATCAAGGGTTATGACGCCGACGGCAAGCTGGTCTACGACTCCGACGAGGACGAGAGCTACGAGAAGCGGCTGCCGTAGCACCACCCGGCCGGGGGCGCCGCACAGGGGACGGCGCCCCCGGATCTCGGCCAGCGGTGCGGCACGGAGGCCTTTCTGGTCGCCGGTGCGGATGTGGCATTCCACGAACCCCAGCTTCGCCGCGAGGCGCATCGAGCGGTCGTTGGCGGTCTGGGTGCAGAGCACCACCGGCTCGCCGGGAAGCGCGTCGGCGAACCAGTCGAGTGCCGCCGCGCACGCCTCCGCGGCATACCCGCGTCCCCACGCCTCCGGCAGGAAATCGACTGGTCGATGGTGAGCGTGGACTCCACCTCCTGCCGAGCCCACCAGCATGCCGCCGGGGCCCGCAAGAGACGCCCGCGGGTGCCGGGAAAAGGAGGGCCTACACCTTCCACGGCACCGTCACGGTCGCCGCGATCCGGCTCCGCTCATGACTCGCACGGGCAGGCCCTCAAGAGCAAGCTCAGACGCTGCCGCGTCTTTCGACGACGAGGATACGGGCCTCCGGCGCCGGGTGGGCGACATGGACATCGCCAGGTTCGACACAGCACACCCGGCCCGGCGTCAGACGCTCGACACGCTCGGCGCCATCCGCCCGGTAGTGCATGTCCACCGCCCCGTCCAGGACGACGAACACTTCGGGGCCGTCGTTGACGTGCCACTTGTACGGTCGGTCGGTCCAGTGCAGCCGAACCGTCGCGTCCTCCACGGCCGCGAGATCGATCGCGCCCCAGGGGCGTTCTGCGGTGAATGCGGCAGCGTCGATGAAACGCATCAGAGTAGTTCTCCCTGGTCAAGGGCCTGGAGGCATCCGGTCCGTCCATCGTGCAAGAGGGTCTTGATCACCGCGATAGGCAGAAATGACGTGAGGCATAAGATTTCTGCCATGCACCACGTCGTCGCCCTTGCACTTCCCGGGGTCGTCGCCCTCGACCTCGCCATTCCCGCGCAGGTCTTCGGTGCGCCCGGGTCCCCCGGTCTCTACCGGTTCAGCGTGTGCGCCGCCGAAGCCGGGCCAGTGACCACGTCCACCAGGTTCGATCTTGTTGCGCCCCATGGGCTGGAGGTCCTGGCTGCGGCCGACACGATCATCGTGCCCGGCTACGCGCCGCACGATCCGCCCGTACCCGCAGTGATCGAAGCCCTGCGAGCCGCTGCAGCACGTGGCGCGCGCCTGGTCTCGGTGTGCACGGGCGCCTTCGCCCTGGCGGCGGCCGGTCTCCTCGACGGGCGCCGCGCCACCACCCACTGGCTGGACGCCCCCGACCTCGCCCACCGCTACCCAGCAGTCGACGTCGACCCCGCACCCCTGTACATCACCGCCGGCTCGGTCCTGACCAGCGCCGGATTCACCGCGGGAATCGATCTGTGCCTGCACCTGGTCCGCGAAGACCTCGGCGCGGACACAGCCGCTGAGCTCGCCCGCCTACTGGTCGTCCCCGCCCACCGTGAGGCCAATCAGGCCCAGTACATCTCCCAGCCCCTGCCCACCGACAGCACCGGAATGGCCGACGTGTGCGCTTGGGCCCTCCAGCACCTCGACCACTCACTGACGGTGGCAGACCTGGCCCGCCGCGCCTCGCTCTCCCCCCGCAGCTTCGCCCGCCGCTTCACAGCGGAAACCGGCACCACGCCCCTGCGCTGGATCAACGCCCAGCGCCTCCAACACGCCCGGCGCCTCCTGGAAACCACTGACCTCAACGTCGAGGAGATCGCCCGCCGAACCGGCCTGGGAACCGCAACGAACCTCCGCCTCCACCTCGCCCGTGAAGCCCAGACCACACCCACCGCCTACCGGCGCGCCTTCCAACGACTCCCCGCTGCCGAGCGCCGATCACGCCAGCGACGCGAACCAGAGGTGGTCACGTGATCCGCCGGACAGGCCCTGGCGCACGCCGCCTGCCGGAGCGGCAGCCGCGAACGCGGCCGACGCCGTGGCCGCCTGCCCCGGTTCGGCGCGAGCCGGTTCTCCCAGGCGGAGCGCCGAAACGGTCCCGGTGACACCCTGCCGGTGCGTGCCGTGTGGCGTACGGCGCGAAGTGGTTCACCCGGGTGACGAAGAAGGGCTTGCCCGGCTGCGCCGCCTGTGGGCTGTGGAACAACGGATCGACTCTCCGACGGCAGGTGGGCCGGGCAGCCAGGCTGCTGACCGGTGGCCCGAACTCGTGTGCACGAGGGCAGCCGAACCCGGGACGGGTGTTCACACCCGACTCACCCGTCCGCCGGCGGACCGAATCCCCCTCCAGGGCCGCCTGGTGCAGCTCTGCGCTCTTCGCGTGAGCGACCGAAGTCCGGTGGAGGAAGAGCTGCGGTACCTCTCAGCGGGCGGCGACCCGGTCGTCGTCCTCGACGCGGGTGAGGAAGAAGTCCCGGACGTCCTCGGCCAGCAGCTCCGGCACCTCCATCGCGGCGAAGTGGCCGCCGCGCTCGAACTCCGACCAGTGTCTGATGTCGTACAGCCGCTCGGCCAGCGGTCGCACCGACTGCGTGATGTCGTGCGCGAACACCGCGACGCCGAGCGGCACCGGGCACGGCTGCTGGTCCCCCCGCGGGGCGTCGTGGTGGAACCGCGCCGAGGAGGCCGCCGTGGCGGTCAGCCAGTACAGCGAGACGTCGGTGAGCATCCGCTCGTCGCTGACCGGCGTGGCGGGGTCGGTCCACTGTGCGAAGCGCTCGGCGATCCAGACCAGTTGGCCGACCGGCGAGTCGGTCAGCGCGTAGCCGATGGTCTGCGGGGTGAGGGCCTGCAGAGCCTGGTACGGCGGACGGTTCGCCATCAGCTGCCGGATCCTGTCCAGTCGGGCTTCATCCGTTTCGGACAGTTCGATGCCGGCATCAGGGACCGGCCGGGTCGGCAGGTAGTTGACGTGCACCCCGACGACCTGCTCGGGTGCCACCGCGCCGAGCGCGATCGAGATGCCCGCGCCGAAGTCGCCGCCCTGCGCGCCGTAGCGTTCGTACCCGAGACGGCGCATCAGCTCGGTCCAGGCCCGCGCGACCCGGACGGCGTCCCAGCCGCGCTCGTGGGTCGGCCCCGAGAAGCCGTAACCCGGGATGGACGGAATCACCAGGTGGAAGTCGCGCGACAGCGGCTCGATCACGTCGAGGAACTCCAGGAACGAACCGGGCCAGCCGTGGGTGAGGACCAGCGCGAGCGCGTCCGGCTTCGAGGAGCGGACGTGGACGAAGTGGATGTTCTGGCCGTCGATCTCGGTGGTGAAGTGCGGAAGCTCGTTGAGCCCGGCCTCATGCGCACGCCAGTCGTAGCCGGTGCGCCAGTACTCGGCAAGCTCCTTGAGCCGCGCCAGCGGGAAGCCGTAGTCCCACCCGGCGTCGGCGACCTCGTCGGGCCAACGGGTGCGGGAGAGGCGGTCGGTCAGGTCGTCGAGGTCGGCCTGGGGAATGTCGATGCGGAACGGCTTGATCACGGTCTTCACTCCAGGGGAATTCGTTCGCAACTCAAACGTTCGTGACACTAACGAAGGTAGGCTGTTAGTGGCACTAACACAAGAGGTGGAGGATCCCCCATGAGCCCGACCCCCGACCCCACCCCGGCCCGGCTGCGCGCCATCCCCAGCCGCCTGCTCGCCGGGGCCGCGGTCGTCGCCGACCGGCTCGTCAGCGAGCGCCTGGCCGCCGAAGGCGCTCGCAAGTGGCACTTCGCCGTGCTGGTCGCGCTCACCGAGGCCGGCGCCGCCAGCCAGGCCGAACTCAGCCGCCGCACCGGCATCTACCGCAGCGACATGGTCGCCGTCCTCAACGAGCTCGCCGACACCGAATGCGTCCGCCGCGAACCCGACCCGACCGACCGCCGCCGCAACGTCATCACCCTCACCCCCACCGGCCGCCGCCGCCTGGAGCGCCTCGACACGCTCATCGCCGACGCCCAGCGCGAACTCCTCGCCCCCCTCACCCCCGCCCAGCAGGACGAACTCACCCGCCTGCTGGACGTCCTGACCGAGCACCACCACCCCCCGCACCCCCGCCCGCACGACGCGCGATAGCCCGTCCACCCGCACCGCCCCGAGCCTCGCCCCCGCCACCGACGGCGCCTCGGGGCGGTTCTCGCCGGCGCCCGGCGCGGTCCTTCCCGACGGAGACGCAGCCCTGTGCCGATCGGACGCCGGCCCGTCCGGCAGGTGCGAGACCGACTTGTTCCAGGAGGTGGTTGAGCCGCATGGCGAAGCGCGCACGGGGCGGCCGTCGGTCGGTGATATCGCGCGGACGCGGTCGGATGCCGCGTGGTACGTTCGGCGCCGCCGTGCGCTGCTGCGAACCGAGGAGGTGAGACCGATCAACGCTGTGGCAGGTCGGGGCTCCCTCCTTCGCATGGTCTGGGGAGTGCCCGCAGAAGGCATCCCGAAAGGCTCAGAACGCCATGCGTTTCAGCTCTGAGACGTTGTCCGACGGCGTCCGCGAACAGCTCTTCACCCTCGGCGAGATTCCCGGTGTGCTGTGGTCGCCGGAAGGTGCCGCTCACGCCGGCGCGGAGGGGAGCGGGCTCGTGCTCCTCTGGTAGTCGGGGGCGTGGACGGGCGGGCTCTGGAACACCAGCAGGGACAACCAGGTCTGCACGTCCGACCGGCCGCTCGGCACCAGGCCGTGGCTGCGCTGGAAGAACCTCAGGTCGTCGGCGGTCGCCGCGGTGAACCTCCCCGACACCTCCGTGCCTCCCTGGCCCGTGTTGTTCAGCAGTTCCTGGAGGGCCAGGACCGCGTGGCCCTCGTCGCCCGGCCCGAGTTCCCTCACCAGTTGGGGCCAGGTGTGCTTGCCCACCTTGCCGTCGGGCGACAGATGCCTCCTGCGCTGGAAGTCCATGACGGCTTCCTGGGTCTCGTCCGTGAAGAACCCGTCCGCCTTCACCTCGTACTCCTCTTCCCTCAGCAGGTGCTGCAGGGCGCGGCCACGGGCGAACTGGTCCCCCTCCTCCTTCAGCAGCAGCGGCCACTGGAGCGCCTCCTCGGCCGGCGCGCCGCTCGCCGGTGCGGCACCGGCCGCCGCGCCGTCGGCCGGTGTCCGGGGGCCGGGGGCGTACTGGTCGCGGACCACCGTCCCGGCGACGAAGGCCAGCACCACCGCCGTGGCCACCAGGGTCAGCGCCGTCCACCGGGACCGGCGGCGGTTCGGGGCGCCGGGCCCGTCCGTGCCGTCGGCCGGGGCGCCGCCGTACGCGGTGCCGGTTCCTCCGGTGGGCTCCGGCCCGTGGCCGGCGACCCGCTGACGGCTGGTCTCCTCCAGTGCCGCCCGGCACAGCTCCCGTGCTCGCTCCAGTTCCGCGGCCGGGGCGCGCAGGTGGGTGTGCAGCGTCTCCACCACCCGCGGCGGGGCGGTCGAGGTGTGCTTCGGGTTCAGGTAGCGCGAGAGCGTGGTCTGGTCGATACCGACCTTCGAGGCCAGTGCCTGCTGGGTGGGCCGCGTGCCGCCGGGTGCGTTCCCGGCCTCCTCCCACCAGCGGCGCAGCAGCCACGCCAGCTGCACCCCCGGCCGTCGCTCCTCCGGCCGTCGCTCTCCCGGCCGCCGCTCCCGGTCCCGGCCCTTCGGCTCGTGCGCCATGTCTGTGTCCCTCCCCCTCGTCGTGCGGAACGGCCGACGTCCCGGCGCCTGCATCGCCGCATAGCGGCAGGTCAGCCGCGTGCATCACGGCAAGCTCGGGTGCATCGGCCCATAGCAGCGCAGATCGTAGCGAGGGCGGGCGAAAGGTCCGGCGTCCTCGTCCCGGGCCGTCCGCGTCCCCTCTGCGCCACCGGACGTGCCGCGTCCCCGTGGTGAGGCCACCCCGGGCCTTGCGCGCGGCCGCGCCGAGAACCGGCACGGGGAGTACGCGTTCACCTGGAAGAGTGCCGGGACGGTGCGCTCCCGGAACGCGTCGCTCACCCATAGGTGGGAAGAATGCGCGACGACGAGGAGGACGGGGCGCCGCCGAACCGAACGACGGTGGACCTGGACGGAGGGACCGCGGTCGTCCGGATGCCGTCGGCCGCCCGGTAGGGCCTTCGACGGCGCGCACGAAAACTCCGGTGCGCCGTCTCGAACGCCTCTGCGATCATCCCCGAATGGCGCACAGTCTCGAATCGCTGGTCATCCGGCACACCCGCCGCCTTCCCTCCCCCGCGGGTTCCGCCGGTCAAGGAGCCACCGCCGCACGGCAGTTCGACGCGGCACTGACGTCCGTGGGCTTCAAGCTCTCGGCGGAGCTGCTGGAGCGGCTGTCGGGGCTGTCCGAGGCCGCGGTCCTGCACACCGCCAAGCGGACGCTGCGCACCGTGAGCGAGATGGTGGGCGACCACGTCCGGCACAACTCGTACTTCATCGACTTCCCGGCGAACGTGCCGGACACCGAGGAGTTCTGGACGCGGTGCGTGGCGGAGGCGCTCGGCGACGACACCTCGCGCGAGAGCGTGCTGACGCAGCTGGCACACGGGGCGCTGAACCTGATCGGCCTCCCCACGTACGGCCGTTACCAGCACACCTACGAGGAGATGCTCGCGGCGCAGGACGAGCTGATCGCCTCGGCGGGCGACCGGGTGACCGTGCTGCACCTCGGGCGGGGCCTGGACGACGAACTCACGGACCTGTACCTGGCCCTGGCGGGCAGCACGACGCCCCTGGGCGAGGAGCACCTGTGCGACCTCAGGACCCTCGCCGAGTGCTGCGCGCTCGGTCCCCAGCCGGAGTCGATCCCGGTCCGGGAGAACCGGGCGGTCGTCAACGAGGCCCGTCTCGCCGTCGGCGCGGACCTCCTGCTGGACACCGTCACCGACGTGCTGCGGCTGGCCTGCGCGCTGTCGGGCGGCGACGTGACGCTGCAGGAACCGACCCGGTTCCGGACCCTCCCGCGGCCGGCCCGCCGTGCGCTGCTCGCGGGTCTCGACGCCGTGGTCGCGGCGAACCCCGCCAAGCTGGCCGACGTGCACGCGCACCGCGAGCCCTTCAAGCGGCTCGGTGAGCGTCTCCACCCGCACGAGTACCCGCGCCGGCCGCACGCCGCCGATGTGTTCGCCGTGGCCCGGGGCGAGAAGGAGGCGCGCTCCTTCGACAGCCGCGTCGAGGAGCTGCTCGGCGCGTCCGACGTCCTCGGGGCGGTGCGGCTGCTGACGTCCGCTCCCGGCAAGCTGTTCCGCGCCCTGGACCTCCTGCTGCGCAGCGCCGCCGACCAGGACGAGCGGGACGCGGTGGTGGCCGCCGCGGCGCGGGTCGCCCCCGAGGTCTCCGGCCGGGTCGTGCTCTCGGTCCGCGAGCACTTCCAGAACCGGGAGCGGGAGACCGGCGCACCCCGGATCTTCGTCAACCGCCGTGGCCGCGGCCGGGCCGCCCCCGACGCCCGGCCGCCGGTCCCCGCCGCCGACCGCGACCGGCTGATCGCCGCCCTCGACGCCGAGCTGCGCCGCAGGCTCCCCGCACCGGACCGGCTGCTGCTCGACCCCGACGTCCTCGACGTGGCGCTCCCGCTCAGCGGCAGGGCGACCGCGGCCGGGCTCGGCGTACTGCCGCGAGGTTCGCTCTCGGCGGTCGCGGGCGAACAGCTGCGCTTCTTCGTGTACTGGAAGCAGACCGAGCGCCGGACCGACTACGACCTCTCGGCGCTGCTCCTCGACGCGGACTACAACACCCGCTCCTGGCTCTCCTACACCTCCCTCAGGGATGTCGGGGGCAAGCACTCGGGCGACGTCACCCGGGCGCCCGACGGGGCCTCGGAGTTCATCGACCTGTCCCTGGACCGGGTACGCGGCGCGTTCATCGTCCCGCAGGTCAACATCTACGACGGCGAGGGCTTCGAGGAGGTCGAGGAGTCGTTCTTCGGTTTCATGCTGCGCGACGGCGAACAGCGGGGCCGGCCGTTCGAGCCGCGCACGGTGCGCATGAAGTCGGAACTCCGCGGGGCGGGCCGGGTGGCGCTGCCGCTGGTGTTCCGGCGCGAGGACGACGGCCGGTGGCGCGCGAAGTGGCTGCACCTGTACCTGAAGGGCATCTCGTCGGCCAACCGGGTCGAGCAGAACCAGGTCTCGGTGTCCAAGGTGGTGCGTGCCGTCGTGGAGCGCGAGCACCTGACGGTGCGGTACCTGGTCGACCTGATGTCCGGCGACACCACGGCCGTGGACCTGTGGGACGGCGGGCCGGTCCCGGACGAGCCCGTGACGTACATCGGTCTCGAACGTCCCGAGGGGCTGCACCCGGACTCCCGGGTCGTCACCCTCGAAAACCTGCGCGACGTGGTCCCCGGCTGAGTGCTAGCGTTTCCCACGGCGAGGCCATGAAGGGGCTTCCTTCTCAACTCCTTTCCTGAACAAGTCCTTTCGCTCTCCTCGCCCTCGACATCGCTCCGGGCGGTGCCGCGCTCACCGCGCGAGCACCGCCCGAGCCGTTTCCAGACCCTGTTCCAGGCGTCAGGTGAGTGCTCTCGCCAGGAGGGTGGCGGTTTCGGCGATCAGCGGGTTGTCGGGGGAGGCGTCGGGCTCGTGCTTCGTCGTGAGGACCGCCATGACGAGGGGTGAGCGGCCCGGGGGCCACGTGATGCCGACGTCGTGGTTGGTCCCGTACATCCCGCCCCCCGTCTTGTCGGCGACGGTCCAGTCGGAGGGCAGACCGGCTCGCAGTTTCGCACCGCCCGTGGTGTTGGCGAGCAGCCAGTCGGTGAGCCGTTCGCGGTCGCCGGCCGCGAGTGCGGTGCCGAGGACCAGACGGGCGTAGGTCCCTGCGATGGCGCTCGGGGTGGTGGTGTCCGTCGTGCGCCACGGTTCGGCGGAGTTCAGTTCGGGCTCCCACCGGTCGAGCCGCGTCGTCCTGTCCCCGATCGAGCGGCAGAACCGGGTGATCGCGGTGGGTCCTCCCAGCTCCCGGAGCAGGAGGTTTCCCGCGGCGTTGTCGCTGTGGCAGATGGTGGCGGCGCACAGTTCCGCGACCGTCATGCCGTCGGCGAGGTTCTCCGGCTTGCCGGTGACCGGTGCGTAGCCGGAGTCCGTGACGTCTTTCCCGGTGTAACGGATGCGCCTGGCCAGGAACTCCCCGTCCCGGTCGAGGTCACGCAGCACGGCCGCGACGGCCAGTGTCTTGAAGAGCGAGCAGACGGGGAAACGCTCGTGCGCGCGGTACCGCACCGTCCGGCCGGTGGCGGCGTCGCGGGCGTAGACCCCCAGCCGGGCGGAATGCCGCTGTTCGAGCTCTCTCAGCCGGCGCGTGATCTCGCTGCCGCCCTCGGGGGTCGACGCGTGGGCGTTTCCGCTCGCGGGTAAGGCGGTGGCCAGTGCTGCTCCGGCTCCCAGGGCGAGTACTTTGCGCCGGGACGAGGGCTTCCCCACGGTATCCAAGATCATCCTCTCCTCCGGTCAGGATCTCCACTGCCGTGAACGCCCGTCCGGATCACCTGGTTCCGTCCGAGGGGAAGATCGCCGAGGCTCCGGCAGGGAAAACCCGTACCGTGCCGACCGGAGAGGGCGGAGACTCTTCCCATGGCCGACATGGGGGCGTTCCGGGAAGCAGTCGTCGCGTGGGATGCCGGTGGGCCGGGTGGGCCCGCGCGCGAGCTGGCGGCGCGGTTGCCCGTCCGGGCGGTCGTCCTGCTCGAAGGGCCGAGCGATGCCGCGGCCGTCGACGCACTGGCTGAGCGGCGCGGGCGGGACCTGGAGGGCGAAGGGGTCTGCGTCCTGCCGATGGGCGGTGCGATGAGCGTCGGGCGCTTCGCCCGGCTTCTCGGGCCGTCACCCGGCCTGGGCCTGCGCCTCACGGGACTGTGCGACGTGAGGGAACGCCGCTTCTACGCCCGCGCCTTGACCGGTGCGGCGGTGACCGGTGCGGCACAGCCGCAGCGGTTCTTCGTCTGCGCGGCGGACCTGGAGGACGAGCTGATCCGCGCGCTGGGTGTGGCACGGGTGGAGGAACTCGTCCGGGCCGAGGGCGACCTGCGCGCCCTGCAGACGTTCCTGCGCCAGCCCGCGCAGCAGGGCCGCACCCCGCAACAGCAGCTGCGGCGCTTCCTCGGCACGAAGAAGGGGCGCAAGATCCGCTACGGCCGCGTCCTCGTCGAGGCCCTCGAACCCGACCGCGTACCCGCCCCGCTCGACGACCTGCTCGCCGGCCTCTTGGCGCATCCGTCGACTTGACTGCGACCTGGGGTCGGGCGGACCCGTAGCGGGCCGCTCCCCCGTGGACGGGAAGAACGGTCCGACCGCCGTCCTCCCCTCCCGGCCTGCGCCGGTCACGGGTCCGGGCCCGGGCCGTGGGGAACTGTCCGTTCGGTCATGCCGACGGCAGGAGGGCCAACGCCTCCTTGGCGTTGTGTTCGGCGATCCCCCGCATCGCCGCCCGGTGCGGGAAGTCGCCGTCGAGGAGGCGCAGGGGGCCGGCCACCAGGGAGAGACGCATGGCGAGCATGTAGAGGTCGAGCCGTGCCGGATCGAGGCCGGGGCGGGACAAGGCCGGGTACCGCTCACCGAAGCGGAGCCGAAGGAAGACGTGCTCCCACTCGACGTCGAAGAACATCAGCCCCTCGATGTCGATCAGGACCGGGTGCCCGGAGGCGTCGACCAGGACGTGGTCGGGCCCGAGTTCGCCGTGGATCAGTCCGTGGCTCGTCCGAGGCGGGACGCCTGCGGCCAGCTCCTGGAGGCGGTCGCGCAGAGGGGCCGCGGCTGACCCGATCCCGGGGTCCCGTCCCGCCGCGTACGCCAGATCCTCGAGGGCACGCTCGAGAACCAGCCGCTCGCACGGAACACCGCTCGCCCTGTCGCCCCGTTCGAGCACGTCCACCCTGCCGTACCGCCGACTGTGCTGCCGGTGCATCACGTCGAGCATGGCGGCCAGCTCGCCCAAGGCGTCTGTTGCGCGGGTGGGGTCCGTCGCCAGAAGCGCTTCGAGGGTGCCACCGGCCACGTCCTCGACCACCGCGACGTCCGCCGGGTACCGCCGGCGGCTGTCGTCGGCCAGGAGCACCCCGGGAACCCGGACCCCGAGGCGGTCCAGCCTCCGCTGAGCGGCGAGGAAGGAGACCAGCCCGGAGGCGGGGGCGAACGGGTGGGCCGCGTCGGCGTCTTCCGAACCGGGCCAGAAGTTCTCGGACTCGGCCCAGCTGTACACGATCACACTCGCTGCCCGCGGTCCGTCGACCCGGACGCGGTAGACCCCCTTCTTGCTCCCACCTCGCAACCGGTCCACTGCGACTATGTGGAACCCGGATCCCAGCGCCTCATGCACGATCCCTGACAAGGCTTCTTTCTCCGTGAATTGACGCATCCGGCGACCTTAGCTTCGGCCCGGCGGGGTGTGAGGCCGCAGGTGCGGTGACGGCCGGGCCCGGGCCGGGTGTGTGAGTCTTGCCGCGGGTTCGCCGGCGGTCGCAGAGGGGGTTGGTACAGGTGGGCTCGCCTATTCAACTGTCGTCAGTTCCCCCGAAGAGTCCCGCTGCCGCTGCCAGGCTGTCGCCTCGCCCCCGGAGCCTTCCTGCGGAGCTTGAGTACCCGTGCTCATGTGGCCGACGCCGCCTCGTTCGTACGGTCGAACCCATGAGGAAGACCGCCACGATCCTGGCCCTGCTGCTCGCCGCCCTGACAACCGCGGGCTGCTCCGTGCTGGAGCGGGAGTACCCCTCCGCCGACCCTGCGACGCTCTCCCAGCGCCTGACGGACCGCGCGCAGTGGGCGTACGACGGCATGGCCCTGCCACCCCACAAGGCAGTGAAGCCCGTCCAGGTGATCCCCGGTCACAGCTGCTACGCGGGCGGCCTCAGCATCGATAAGACTCTGCCGGACGTCGTCACCTTCGACCTCAGCTGGACGGTCGAAGACATCCCAGCCGATGTCGCCCGTGCCACGGAGGCTCGCCTGCGGCGGAAGTTCACCTCGGCGGGTTGGACCCTCACCCACGACAGCAACCGTCGGGGCAAGAACTTCTTCGAGCTCGGCTTCCGCGTCCAGGACCCGGCGACAGGCGACCAGTTCGACCTGGCGTGGAACGAGCTGACCACCTCCCTCTTCCTGTCGGGCTACACCTCCTGCGCGAAGGTTCCCCAGTCGGCGGCCGACAAGCCGTCACCGAAGACCTGGACACCGCAAACCGCCTGACGCGCCGTACCCCGAAGCCCTCGACGGGCGATCCGGAGAAAGGAAGTGATACTGCCGGGCTTGTGTATCAACTGCCACTATTTCTCTGGAGTCCCACCTGGCGGTGACCGCCAGGTGGTCTCCATCTGCGGCCCGGAACGGGGCGCTGCCAGGCTCGGAAACCGACTGACAGCTTCAGAGGCATCAGAAGAGATGTCGACTCTCGACGGCATGCGCGCCGCTGCGGTTCAGCCTTCGCTCGCCGACGTCGTTGGCGAAGGGAAGGAAGTCGGGCTGGTTGCCGACCAGAAGTCAGATCGGACGTTGGGGTCCGGGATGGATTTTCCTGCATAGTTGGGACCGGCCGTATCTACTGTCGGCGGCGACACCGAGGACTTGGCGACGCATGGTGTGGCCACCTCGAAGAAGGCTTGGCCGTTGCCGCCGATAAGAAGGCGCACGCGGAACTGGTCGGGCGTCTCGAAGTATGTCGCAGGGCTCTTGGCGCTCCGGTTGACACCGAACTGTCGGTACCCTTCAGCTTTCCAATAGCGTTCCACCACCCCGAGGAAACTTCCCCTACGTTCTGGGGAGATAACGGTCATCACCGCACGACGCCGCGACACGTCACAACTGCCCTCGGTCGACTCACCGTGGGTCCAGTGGACGGCGGGCTCAATGGCAGCGAACGTCCCGTCAAGGATGACGTCCGCATGATCGGCCGCCTCTTGCATGGTCATCTGCGTACCCTGCTTCTCGGGGGAGGATCCGGACTCGGCCGACCCGCATCCGGCGAGTAGCAGAACTAGCGCGGCGACTGCCCTACGGGAACTCTGTCTCACGGAATTAGCACGCATCACGCTTGGAGCGGGACTGTCGGCATGCCCCTAAAACATACCCCCGCAGGGTGATGGAGACGACTTTCCTGAGTCATCGTCAGCCCGCCGACGCCGTTGGCAAGGCCGAGGAGATCGGCGTGGTTGACGACCAGAAGTCAGAATGAACGTTGGGACGAGGAATGGGGTAGTCGTAGTCGGGACCGTTGGCTGGAGTTGTGGGATCGGCAACCTCGGACGGTTTGACACACGGGGAATCAACCTCGAAGGCGACCTGCCCTGCACCACCGACGACAAGGGAGACACCAAACCCGTCAGACGATTGAGCGAAAATGGCTGGGAATTTCTCACTCATGTTCACAGACTTGATCATGTACCCGTTCTTCTCCCAGAAGCGCTGCAAGACTCCAAGAAAGTTCCCTCGGCGCTCCTTGGAGATGATGGTCATCACCATGCGCGAGCGAGAAACATCGCAACTACCCCCAGAAGTCCCGCTATGAGTCCAGTTGACTTCAGGCTTGATTGCGTTCAGAGTCGCGTCAAGCATCGAATCAGCGCGTTCACCTGCCTGCTGCATAGTGATATCCATGACCGCTCTATTATTTCCTGGAGCGCGCTTTGCAGTGTTGGGCGCCACGTCGCAGCCGACCAGCATGACAGCACCTAATACGGCAATTACAGCGGCCTGATTGCGCAAGCCCTGAGAACCCTGGTCCCAGAATCCGCTGTACCCGTCAGATTCGCTTTTCATGATGCTCCCGAGGCACCGCACCGATCGTAACAGCGACGCGCACAACGCCGATGATGGACGGGGAGACCCGGGCCACGCTCCCGTCCTGGGTATTACGGGCGACAATCGAGAAAACACCAACCTCTGGTGAAACGTGCACGCTCCATCCTGCGTTCTTGAAGAAGTTCCGCGCACGTGCCATTACCGTCACCGTCTCCTCTGCCGTGAGCGGCCGAGTCGACCAGGAGTGGTGCGAGTACGTGTCCTGACCGTCCTGGTAGGTACCGATGCCCTCTCCGTCCCGTGCGGCTGCGTGTGGTACCCGGAGCGCGTCGTAGAGGCGGCTGGAGTGGTCCAGGACACGGCGCTCTGCCTGCTCGTCAGCGACAGTCCGGAGGGAGGCAGGGTCAGCAGTGGCTACTGTCGTCGGCGAAGCATGGCGAGGTCACACTGACGGACGCCAGCCCCTCGGTCTTCGCCCGGTCGACGACTCCGGTGAGTGCGGTCATCCAAAAATCGTCGGGCACGGTACGCATGCTGACGGACGGGAAAGGGGCGGACCAGTCGGCGTCCGATCCCTGGAACTCGTACCCGTGCTTCACCCAGACGTCCCGAGCCTGGCGCACCAGCTTCTTCGCCGCATCCCCTGGCACATCAGTCAGCTGGTACGTGATATGGACTTGCACGCGCTCGCCGGTGGCATGGTCGTCAGCGAGGCAGGGACCGACCGACCGTAGCCCCGTTCGCTTGAGCGTCGGCTGGGGCGACATGCCGTCCACGGCCTGGTGAATGACTTCCTCCGCACGCTTGGTTGCCTGCTGCTCGTCCATGGTGACCTGCTTCGATGGTGTCCTGCTGCTCGTGTTCCCGGACTGCCCCGACCCGCACGCCGCCGTCCCGATCGTCATGGCCAGTACGACGGCGACAAACTTCACCTGGGACTGCCTCACGGAGTTCCTCCAGTCACGATCCTCGCCATGTGGGTCAGGGAGTCACCCTCCCAGTACTGGGAGTGGGCGGGCATCAGGCCGTCCGTGCCCGGCGGCCTCACCCACAGGAAGCAATGCAGCGAATCCCGACCCGAGGTGTTGCTTCAACGAATTGACGTCACCGACCCCTGGCCGCTGATGTGGAGACGAAACGGTCAATTGACCCGGTAGCAGGCCGATTGAACCGTTACCTCGATGAGTGAGGGGTCGTCACTGTACTTTCGTTCATCGAGCAACCGCACATCCACCGCGTACTCCTGGCCTTTGGACTCGGCGACGATCTGCGGGCTCTTGGCGGGGCTGCCGTCCACGCCGTCCTTTACGATCTCCCAACCTTCCTTCGGCAGTCCACTACGGAGGCGGTCCATAGCATTTTCCATATCTGATACGGGGACCTGGTACACACTCCACGGGTGGCGTACACGGTAAACTTCCTCATCCGAGTCATATTCCGCACATCGAACGGTCACTGCGCCGACATCCGTCACCTTTCCCTTGATTTCCATCATTTCCAAAATTCGGCTGGATGCCTGCTCAACCTGCGTCTTGACGGTTTCCCCGTCACGTACTTCCATGTCGACTGACTCGCTTCCCTGCGAACAAGCGACCAGGAAAACACAGGCCGCGACGGCATACGTAAATTCTGAAAATCGCCTATTCAAGTTCAACCCTATGATACTTGCCGGTGATCACAGCGGCCTGGTTGCGCAGACTCTGAGATTCGTCATCCCAGAATCCACTGTGCCCACCCGAGTCGCTCTTCATGATGTTCCCACCGAACGATTCGTCGGTCGGAATGGTCAGGTTGTCGCCAAGGCCCATCAGGCGGCCGCCTTGGCGGACGAACTGGTCGTCCCAAGGCCCTCCCATCGCCCAGACATGGTTCGCGCCTGCACCCAGGTCGGCCGCACGGTCCGCTTGGACGCCAGGGCTCCCGGCGAAGATGTAATCGTCGACGGCTTCAGGATCACTCCAACTTGCGGACTGCGCCGATACGCCGACAACCGTGCTTCCGTAACTGTGACCGATAACCGTGGTGTGGGCGGTGTTTCCCGACGCGCTCTCATGGGCTTCCCTATTGCCTTGGAGGAACTCGTACAGGCGCGGACCGCCTTCTTCCGCGTATTTTCCGTTAGTGGCTTGCGGGACGATGCTGTCTGGGGCGTTGTAGTCGAGCCAGGTGATTGTGGAAACGCTCTGGCCCGGTGAGAGCTTACTGCTCTCCGCCCACAGCTTCTCCCCGCGACCGATGTCTCCGTGATCTCCGCCTTCCCCTATCTTTTCGAGGCCGGCGTAGGTTCCGGGCACATAGACGGCTACATGGTCAGCCGTATCCGGATTACCATTGGCGATGATGACCTTCCCGTCGTCCAGCCCTTTGGGGTCGAATCCGAGTAGGTATGCCTCGGGTAGACCTCCTACACCGGTCCGGTCGAAGCGGTCTTGAATGTAGCCCATACCCTTGAGGGTCTGATTCAGCTGCGTGTAGCGGTCCCCGTACTCTCTGTGCCAGTCCATCCATTCGTCAGTGTGCACCTTGGACAGGTATGGACCCGCCGTGATCCACGTCCACTCATTGGCGGGAGGCTTAGGTATCGAGTCCAACTCCATTTGAAGTTGTGCGCGCGTCTCGTCGAAAACGATGCGGTTGGCCTCGTCCCGGATTGTGGACGGAAGTCCGTTCAGCTCTCCCACGGTTTTGGGGTTGGCAGACATCCATGCGGTCCGCTTCTCCGCACTGAGCTCCTTCCACCACTCCGCGTTCTCCTTCGGACTGCCGTCCTTGGGCGGTTGTGGCAGTGAGTCGAGGTACTTCCTGCCGGCCTCGGTCACGCCCTTCGTGTCCGAGGACGTGTCGGCCCAGTCCGCGTCGGAGACGGTGAGGTCGTCGTCCGCCTTCAATGCCCGCAGCTTCGGTGCCCATTTCCCGTCGGCTTCGGCCGCCTCCTTGAGGGCGGTGGCGATCAAGTCGGCGCAGTCCTGTGCGAGGCGGTGGTGGGGGTTGGGGTCGAAGTTGGCTGCCTGACGGCCGACGGCGGAGGCCGTGCCGCCTGTCAGGCCGCTCACCGTGCCACCGCCAGGGATCTTGCCGTCCTCGCCCTTCTCCCCGCCGGGCGGGTAGGTGACCGAACCGTCGGAGTTCACGGTGAGGTTCGCCGCCCTGGCGTTCCCCAGGGCCGTGTCGAGTTTCCGCTTGGCCGCTTCCATCTCGTACGAGAACGCTTCGAGAGCGGTGCTGACGAGGCCGCACTGCGCTTGGATGTAGTGGAAGTTCTGGCCCAGCTTTTTCAACTGCTTGACCGCCGCAGTGGCGGCCTCGCCCTTCAGGTGGTTCCGCATGGCCACGGAGATCTGGTTGTCGATGCGGTCCTTGGCCGTGCTCGCCATGTCGGAGGTGCTGCGGTAGCCGTCGGCCGCTTCGGAGTACTCGGTCGGCTTGAGGGCCTTGAGCGTTGCGAGGTCCATGACGTCTGTTACCGCCCCTTGCCTTGGCCGCCGACAGCAGGTGTGTCCGCGTACGCCACCTCAAGCTTGGCGATCTCCGCCTCGACCGACTCGTCCGTCTGACGCTGGTCGTTGCCCGCCTTCACCAGCAGGCCCGAGAGTTTTCCGCAGCGCCCGCTGACGTTCTTGACGTAGGTCTCCCACGAGGCGTGGACGTCCTTCTGGGCAGCGGCGGTCAGGCAGCCGGACTCCTTACCGAGTCCCGTCTGGCCGTCCTTCAGCTTCGCCGTCGCCTTGCCGATGTCCTCACGCAGCGAGCCGATGTCCGTACCGGCCTTCGTCCAGGCCGACCTGTTCGAGATGAGGGTGCCCGTACCGCCACCGGGGTCTGCCGGTAACTGGTTGAGCTGCATCTGCGCGGACTGCCGCTCGGCCGCTGCGGTCTTGAGCTGCTCCCATTCGTCCCACGCCATGCGTGGTTCCCCCCGTTTCCTGTCACTCGCTGCCGAGCGGATGTGGATGTGCGCCCGTAAGGCAGTGGTTGTGGTCGAGAGGAACGGTAACGGCCCGTCATCATGCGCCTCATCCGTATCGGCCACCACTGTGCCTGAGCCTGGATCCACCGCATGACGGCCGGCTGCGGAAGGCGGAACGAGAAGAGGTGCCCGCTGACCTGCGATGATGG
>NZ_JAESIF010000097.1:0-18427 GCF_016757295.1 Streptomyces sp. M2CJ-2
CGGCGGCGGGATCACGGGGTCGTGCGCGGGCGGGGGCGGGACCGGTGGGCGGGCGGCGCTGACGCTGCGGGCCCCCACGGGGGCGGGACGGGCGGGCGGGCGGCCGCCCCGACGCCCCTCGATCAGGCTCACCGCCCGCTCGGGCAGCCACGCGGAGGCCGTACCGCTGTCGTCGGAGCCGGAGCCGAACAGGTGCGGGGCGAGCTGGGACTGCAGGTCGGCGGGGCTGGGCCGGCCCTGGGCCTCCATCTGCATACAGGACTCGATCAGCGGACGCAGTTCGTCCGGGAGGCCGTCCAGGTCCGGGCCCTCGCGCAGCAGCATGAAGACCGTCTCGACCGGGTTCGCGCCGTGGAACGGAGCGTGCCCGGTGGCCGCGAAGACCAGGGTGGAACCGAGCGAGAACACGTCGCTGGCGCCGGTGACGCTGCGGGAGTCCTTGGCCTGCTCGGGGGACATGTAGGCGGGGGTGCCGACGGCGACGTTCGTCATCGTCAGACGAGTGTTCGACACACCGGAGGCGATACCGAAGTCGATCACTCGGGGGCCGTCCTCGACGACGAGGACGTTGGACGGCTTGAGGTCGCGGTGGACGAGTCCGGCGCCGTGGATGGAGTGCAGCGCCTCCGCCACACCGGCCGCCAGCCAGCGCACCGCCTGGGCCGGCATCGGCCCGCACTCGTTCACTATCTCCTCGAGGGAGGGCGCGGGGACGTACGCGGTGGCCAGCCACGGCACGGCGGCGCGCGGATCGGCGTCCACCACGGCCGCGGTGTAGAACCCGGAGACCGCGCGGGCCGCCTCCACCTCGCGGGTGAAGCGGACGCGGAACAGCTGGTCCTCGGCCAGCTCGGTCCGGACGGTCTTGATCGCCACGCGCCGCCCGGACGCCGAGCGCGCGAGATAGACCAGCCCCATCCCGCCGGCCCCCAGCCGTCCCAGCACCTCGAACGGCCCGATACGCCGCGGATCGTGCTGCGTCAGCTGATCCACCACTTGCCTGCCACCTCCCCGTACGAGTCGCGCCACCACCTGTACGCGACCGAAGTGCAGCGTCTCACCACCGCAGCCCCGTGGCGGCACGCACCCCGATTGTTCCTGTCCGGAGCGCCGGTTGCGAACCCGACGACATAGGGGGTGTCTAGTCTTATATGCAAAATAATGGGACGGACGGGAAGTTCAAGAGCCCACCGGGACGGCCGGCCGTCGGGCCACCGGGTCAGCGGGTCAGCGGGCTTCCGGGTCAGCGGGCCAGGAGGGCGAAGGACGCGCCCTGGTCGTCGGTGACCACGGCCACCGTGCCGTAGGAGGTGTCGAAGGGCGGGACCTGGACGCGGCCGCCGAGCCGGGTCACCTCCGCCATGGTGGCCGCGGGGTCCTCCACGGCGAAGTGGACGAGGAAGTGGGGCGGCATCTCGACCGGGAAGACGTCGGAGACCGGGGCCCGGCCGAAGTCGGGCTCGACGCCCTCCCCGAACAGGGCGTCGTGGAAGAGACCGCCGTAGAAGGCGTTGGCCGCCTCGGTGTCCCGGGTGTAGAGCTCGGCCCAGGCGAAGCTTCCCCGCTCGTGCCGGCGCCCGAAGCCGGGGCGGTCGCCGGGCTGCCACAGGGCGAACACGGCACCCTCGGGGTCGGTGACGAGTGCGGTGACGCCGAGCCCGCCGACCGGACGCGGCGCCGAGACGAGCTGTCCGCCGGCCGCGACGATCCGCCGGCACAGCGCGCCGACGTCCGGGGTCGCGAAGGACACCGTCCAGACGGTGGGGAGCCGGCCGTCCGTCTTGTGCGCGAGGGACGCCACCGGCTCACCGTCGAGCAGCGCCCGCACGGTCCCCAGGGACGGGGAGGCCTGCGACGGCGCGGGCTGCGAGGCCGGGGCGGGCCACTCGGGCTGCTCGGGCTGGTCCTCGAACGTCCAGTCGAAGAGCTCGCCGTAGAACCGCTTGCCCGCCTCCACGTCGGGAAGCTGCGCGTCGACCCAGCAAGGGGTGCCCTCCACGTACTCCGGTGCCATGCTCTCGGCGTTCGCAGCGCTCGCGTCGTTCGCGGTGTTATCGGCGTTATCGGCGTTATCGGCCATACAGCCAAACTAGCCGTGCCGCACGCACCGCGCAGACCAGGCACACCAGGTGTCAAGGACCCACGCACCCCATTTGCAGTCGGCCGAATCGCGCTCCGATCACCCGTCGGTAAGCTGACGTCATGACAGGACAAGTGCGTACCGTCGACGGTCGCGTGGCCGGCCGGCGCGGGCAGGCGACCCGGCAAAAGCTGCTCGACTGCCTCAGCGAGATGCTCAACTCCTCCCCTTACCGGGATGTCAAAGTCATCGATGTGGCCCGCCGGGCGGGGACTTCGCCCGCGACCTTTTACCAGTACTTTCCGGACGTCGAGGGTGCCGTCCTCGAGATCGCCGACCGAGTGGCCGCCGACAGCGCCGGGTTGAGCGAGCTCCTGGAGGGCCGCTCCTGGGTCGGCAAGGCGGGCTGGCAGACGGCACAGGAACTCGTCGACGGTTTTCTGGACTTCTGGCGGAAGAACGACGCGATCCTGCGAGTCGTCGACCTCGGTGCCGCCGAGGGCGACAAGCGCTTTTACAAGATCCGTATGAAGGTCCTCAACTCGGTGAACAGCTCCCTCACCGACGCCGTCGCCGAGTTGCAGTCCAAGGGCCGGGTCGACAAGGACGTGAACCCGGCCGCGGTGGCCGGTTCCCTGGTCACCATGCTCGCGGCGGTCGCCCTGCACCAGAAAGGTTTCACCACCTGGGGCGTGAAGCAGGCCGAACTCAAACCCAACCTGGCCCTGTTGGTCTACCTGGGCGTCACCGGCAAGAAGCCGACGAAGTAGGTGGACGGCCAACGACCCCTCCCCCCTCCCCCGGTGCCTCGTTCCGCACCCGCGTCCTGTCAGGCAGGCGGTGGTTCACCCCGGTGAACCACCGCCTGTCGCATGTCACGACACCTCGGCAGTCCCGCCGTCGCCCCGGCTGACGGACTGCCGACCCCACCACGTCCGGGCAGACTCGGGGCATGGGAACCGATCTCCATGAGCTGCTGAAGTCACTGCGGGTGTGGGACCCGGAGGTCACCGACCTGCCGGAACTGGACCGGGCCGCCGCCCCCGCCGAGCCGCTGCCGCTGTTCACCCGGTGGTTCGCCGAGGCGGTGGCGGCCGGTCAGCCCGAGCCGCACACCATGTCGCTGGCCACGGCGGACGCCGAGGGGCTGCCCGACGTACGGATCGTGATGTTGCACGGCGCGGACGCGGACGGCTGGTCCTTCGCGACCCACGCCCACAGCCGCAAGGGCGGTCACCTCGCCGCCCGCCCGTATGCCGCGCTGGCCTTCTACTGGTCCGTGCTGGGCCGCCAGGTCCGGGTCCGCGGGCCCGTCGGCACCGCCCCGGCCGAGGAGGCGCAGGCCGATCTGCACGCCCGTTCGACCGGAGCGCTGGCCGCCGCGCTCACCGGCCGCCAGAGCGAGGTCCTCGGCTCGCCCGAGGACCTGGCCCGCGCCTCGGAGGCCGCCTGGGAGCGGGCCCGGCGGGAGCCGGACGCCCCGGCACCGTCCTGGACCCTGTACCGCCTGCGCCCGGACGAGGTGGAGTTCTTCCAGGGCGACGCCCTCCGCCGTCACACCCGGCTGCGCTACCGCCGCTCGCCCCGGGAGGGCTGGACGCGGGAACTGCTCTGGCCGTGAGGTCCGCGGCGAGGCCTCAGGCGGGTCTTCGACGGGCCTTCCGCAGACCTTCAGTGGCTCTTCGGCGGGGCCGGCTCCGGGTCCGTGGCGAGGCGGGCGTGCAGGTGGGAGTCACGGAAGGCGTCGTGGCGGCCCTCCGCGAACATCGCCTCGCGCAGGATCCCCTCGGGAAGGAACCCGCACCGTTCGGCGATCCGGCAGGACACCTCGTGTTCGACCGCGTGGTCCAGTTCGAGCCGGTGCAGGCCGAGTTCGGTGAACGCCCACCGCGCGGCGAGCAGCAGCGCCCGGGTGGCCACGCCCCGGCGGCGGGCCTCGGGCAGCACCCAGTAGCCGACCATGCCCAGCCCCTGCACCGGCCGGACGTCGTTGACACCGATGTGCCCCAGTGGCGTACCGGTGTCCGCGTCGGCGATCCGGAAGGACACGGTCGTGCCGTCCTCGGTCCACTGCGCCCTCTTGCGCAGTGTCTCCCGGGCGCCCTCGACGTCCGTGACCGGCCGGAGCGGGGTGTTCCAGCGATTGAACTCCGGGTCCGTGGTGCCGCGCAGCCACACCTCGGCGTCGGACCGGGACGCCGGGTCCCAGGGGCTCAGGTGCAGGCCGTGGCCGTGGAGTTCGGGAAGGGACCGCACGGAGCGCGGGTGCGTATGTGTATCAGCCATACGGGTCATTCAAGCCTGCGCGGTCGGCCGGGACACCGGATTTCCTCGTGCCCGGTTCCGCCCCCGCCCCTCCATACGTGATCAATCCGCAACCAATTTCGGTCTTGACCGATACCCATCAACCTGGTGCGTGATTACGCTCGCGCTCATGGCCGACTCCACCACGCCCCCGAAGCCCGCCGCACCGCCCCGGGAAGACCGCCCCGTCTACGTCGTCGGCGGTGGTCCCGGCGGACTCGCCGTCGCGTACTCGCTGCGCGCCCGGGGCGTGCGGGCCGTCGTCCTGGAACGGTCCGAGCACGTGGGATCGTCCTGGCGGCGCCACTACGACCGGCTGCGCCTGCACACCACGCGGCGCCTGTCCGCGCTGCCCGGCCTGCCGATACCGCGCCGGTTCGGGCGGTGGGTGACCCGTGACGACATGGTCCGGTACCTGGAGAAGTACGCCGAGCACCACCGCCTCGAGATCGTCACCGGCGTCGAGGTCTCCCGTGTCGAGCGCACCGCCGACGACACGGGCTGGCTGCTGCGCGCCACCGGGGGCCGCGAACTGACCGGCGCCGCGGTCGTGATCGCCACCGGCTTCAACCACACGCCCCGCCTGCCCGACTGGCCCGGCCGGGAGACCTACACCGGCGAGTTCCTGCACGCGTCCGAGTACCGCAACGCGAAGCCCTTCGCCGGCCGGGACGTCCTCGTCGCGGGGATCGGCAACACGGGCGCGGAGATCGCCGTCGACCTGGTGGAGGGCGGCGCCTCCCGGGTGCGGCTGTCGGTCCGCACCGTGCCGCACATCGTGCGCCGCTCGACCGCGGGCTGGCCCGCCCAGCACTCGGCCGTCCTGGTGCGCCGGCTGCCGGTTCGGCTCGTGGACCGGCTGTCCCGGGCGCAGGCCGGGGTGGCGCTGCCCGACCTCTCGGCCCAGGGCCTGCCGCGCCCCGACAAGGGCCTCTACAGCAGGGTGCTGGAGGGCGCCATCCCCGTACAGGACGTCGGGCTGGTCGACGCCGTACGGCGGGGCAGGGTGGAGATCGTGGCCGCCGTGGCGGGGTTCGATGCGGGTGCCGACGGCAAGGTCACCCTCGCCGACGGCACCCGCGTCGGCCCCGACGCGGTGATCGCGGCCACCGGGTACGTCCGCGGCCTGGAGGGTCTCGTCGGCCACCTCGGCGTCCTCGACGACCGGGGCAGACCGGTGGCCCGCGGCGCCGGCACCCCGCCCCACGCTCCCGGCCTGTACTTCACCGGCTTCACCAACCCCATCAGCGGCAACCTCCGCGAGCTGGCCATCGACGCGGGGAAGATAGCCAAGGCGGTGACCCGCCACGGGGCACCGGGGGTCTCCCGGCTCCCCCGATGACCTTCGATCACCGACTCGGCTCGCCCCGGCTGTTTCCGGCGGTACGTCAGTTCAGTGATCCGGCTGTGCGGTCGCGGCGCCGGCCGGTGTTCGGCGGCGGATGACCAGGGCCATCAGGGCCGCTGTCGCGCACAGGGCGCCGGAGGCGTACCAGACGACGTCGTAGGATCCGAAGACGTCCCGTGCGACACCGCCGAGGAAGGCGACGAGGGCGGCGCCGATCTGGTGGGAGGCGAGGACCCAGCCGAAGACGATCGGGCTGTCGTCGCCGTAGTGCTCGCGGCACAGCGCGAGGGTGGGCGGGACGGTGGCGACCCAGTCGAGGCCGTAGAAGACGATGAAGAAGATCATCGGGGGCTGGACCGTGGGGGCCAGGAGGATGGGCAGGAAGAGCAGGGAGACACCGCGCAGGGCGTAGTAGACGGCGAGCAGGCGGCGCGCGTCGAAGCGGTCGGTGAACCAGCCGGAGGCCACCGTGCCGACGACGTCGAACACACCGATGACGGCCAGCAGGGAGGCGGCGGCGGTGATCGGCATGCCGTGGTCGTGGGAGGCGGGCACGAAGTGGGTCTGGATCAGGCCGTTCGTGGAGGCGCCGCAGATCGCGAAGGTGCCCGCGAGCAGCCAGAACGGGCCCGTGCGCACCGCCGAGGCCAGCACCTTGAGCGCGCGCCGGGCGGCGCCGGGGACGGGTGCGGGCTTGGGCACGAACTCCGTTGCGTCGTAAGGCTTCTGGCCCACGTCGGCCGGGTGGTCGTGCAGCAGCAGCCAGACGAAGGGGACGGCCGCGAGCGCGGCGAGCGCCACCGTGACGGCCGCCGGGCGCCAGTCGTGCCGCTCGACGATCCAGGACAGCACGGGGAGGAAGATCAGCTGTCCGGACGCGGACGCCGCGGTGAGGATGCCGGTGACCAGGCCTCGGCGTTCGGTGAACCAGCGGTCGGTGACGGTCGCGGCGAACGCCAGCGCCATGGAGCCGGAGCCCAGGCCCACCAGCAGGCCCCAGCACAGCAGGAGCTGCCACGCCGCCGTCATCCACACCGTCAGTCCCGAGCCGAGCGCGATCACGGTCAGCGCCACCGCGACGACCCGCCGGATGCCGTAGCGGTCCATCAGCGCCGCCGCGAAGGGGGCGGTGAGCCCGTACAGCGCGAGGTTGACGGAGACCGCGGCGCCGATGGTCCCTCGTGACCATCCGAACTCCTCGTTCAGCGGATCGATGAACAGTCCCGGCACCGATCGGAAGGCGGCGGCCCCGATGATCGTCACGAAGGTGACGGCGGCGACGAACCACGCGCGGTGGATGCGGGGGCGAGGAGGGAACTGAAGGCCGCGCCGTCGCAGCCCGTCGCCGGGACGCTCCGTAGCGCCGGCCGTCCTGCTTGTCTGGGTCACGCCATAGAGCTTCCGGAAACCGGCCCGCCCCATCGAGTGGCCCGGAGGACAGCATTCGCTAGGATCGGGCCATGGAATCGGTCGGCTCCGCCTCCAGCCCCCCGGGCACCGACACCGGCGCCGGCTCCGACGCCTTCAGGCCCCATCGTGTCGTCGTCCTCGCCCTGGACGGGCTGCTCCCCTTCGAGTTGGGCATCCCGCACCGCATCTTCGGCCGCCCCCGGGACGCCGCGGGGCGGCCGCTGTACGAGGTGGTCACCTGCTCCGTCCGGCCGCCCGGACCGGTCGAGACCGACGCCGACTTCGCCATCCACGTCGTCCACGGCCCACAGGCCCTCGCCACCGCCGACACGGTGATCGTCCCGGCCTCCTACGAGCTCGGCCCGGTGTACGAGCGGGGCGAGCTGACCGGCGAACTGGCCGCCGCCCTCGCCCGCGTCCGCCCCGGCACCCGGCTCGCCTCCATCTGCACCGGCGTCTACGTCCTCGCCGCCGCCGGCCTTCTCGACGGCCGTCCCGCGACCACGCACTGGGCGGACGCCGAGCGCTTCCAGCGGCTCTTCCCCCGCGTCGACGTCGACCCGGACGTGCTGTTCATCGACGACGGCGACATCCTGACCTCCGCCGGTGTCGCGGCCGGCATCGACCTGTGCCTGCACATGGTGCGGCGCGACCACGGTGTCGCCGTGGCCAACGACGTGGCCCGCCGCACGGTCGTGCCGCCGCACCGCGACGGCGGGCAGGCGCAGTACATCGAGCGGCCGGTGCCCGATCAGCAGCAGGCGTCCACGACGGGCGCCCGCGCCTGGGCGCTGGGCCGGCTGCACGAGCCGATCCAACTGCGCGACATGGCCGCCCAGGAGTCGATGTCGGTACGCACCTTCACCCGCCGCTTCCGCGCGGAGACCGGCGCCAGTCCGGGGCAGTGGCTCACCCGGCAGCGGGTGGAGCGGGCCCGGCATCTGCTGGAGTCCACGGATCTGTCCATGGACCGAGTGGCCGACGACGCCGGTTTCGGTACCGCCCAGTCACTGCGGCAGCACTTCCAGGCGGCGCTGGGGGTGACGCCGTCCGCGTACCGGAGGACGTTCCGGGACGGGGACGAGGGCTCGCACCGGTCGGAAAAGTTGTCCACAGCCTGTGGAGGAACCGGTCGCCACACTGCGGGACTCCAGGGCTCCACCCCTCCAGTACCCTGACCCGGCCGCGACACACGACAACGGCGGCGCGGTGCCGCTCGGTCCCGAGCTCGGCGGCACCGCACCGCCTTCCGACTCCGGCGCTCCCTCCCCGGGTCCCCTCGGCCACAGAGGGAACCGACGCCGCAGTCACGACCCACACTCGCCGAGGACTCCCGTCGTCGAAGCCCTCGCCGTCCCCTCGCAGCGAATCGCTGACGAACAGAGTGATCAAGCGGCCACGGCACGTCAACGCCGATTCATGGCCCTACCGGTGATTCCGTGCCATATGCCCGGTTATTCGTCTCCGCGCACGGAAGCACACCCGGCGCACCGGCTCACACTCCGGCCCGCGAGACCGTCCCCCCGTGCATCCGTGCACCGATCCATCGACACATCGACACGGCCGCGCGTCCACCCGCCGACTCCACGGGCGGCCTACACCGCCTCGTACGCGACTCCACCACAGGCCGGGGCGGACTCCCGCGCGGCCGCGCCGCGGTCCAGTTCGCACCAGATGCGCTTGCCGGTGCCGTCGGAACTCCACCCCCAGCGGTCCGCCAGGCCGTCGACGAGGGCGAGCCCGCGCCCGCCGGTCGCCTCGCCGCCCACACAGCGCGGCACCGGCGCCCTGCTGCTCCGGTCGGCCACCTCCAGGCGGACGGTGGCCTCCCCGGCCGCCACATCCGTCAGGGACAGTCTCAGCACGGCCGGACAGCCGGTGTGCACGACGGCGTTGGTGACGAGCTCCGAGACGAGGAGGATCAGCGTCTCGGACAGCGGCTCGTCGACCTCTATCCCCGACCCGGCCAGGCGTGAGCGGGTCCACTGCCGGGCCCGCCCCACCTCAGCGGGGTCGGGCCGGATCTCCAGTTGCACTTGAAGCACCTGCACCGCTCACACCATCCGAACCGGCGGACACTTGGACTCGCGCCTCACGAGGGCCACGATCGTAGCCATTCTCTGCATGGCCAGAACAACGGCCGGGACAGGGGTCACGGAACGTGAGTCCCTTGCGGGACAGCATGGTTGACGTACAGTCACGTCAACAAGCGCTTCGGGCATATTCCAGCGCGAAGGAGTACTCGTGCGGCATACTGTGCGACGCTCACCCCGGCCGGCCGAACAGGCGGTGGCGGCAGGCCTGGTCGCACGGCGAACAGTGGCAGACGCTGACATTTCCGGGGCCACCCCGAAGGCGACTCCCGTGCTGTGCGTGCTCACGACCACTCGCATCCCACACAAGGTACCGGAGTGGGCAGCCGACTCCGGGCCGTGACGAGTCACACCTAGGACACAACACGGCATCAACGCTCCGTGACCTCGTTCTGCCACGATCCGCGACATCCGAGCGGGAGCGCTCCGGGACGTCGCAGGCGAGAGGCGGGGCGGGCCGCCCCTGCGGACGGATTCGACGAGGGACACCCCTCACCCTCCGTCACCACTCCCGCACGTCGAGTCCGCATCCAGGCGTTTTCGCGGACAGCCCGGCCGCCGTGACGTCCGCGGGGCCGGCGGTGACGGCCGCCCCGTGGACGGCGGCGCGGGCGCTCTCCGCGCGGGCCGGCATCCCGGCGCACCGGTCGGACCACCGCCCGAAGGCCCCCGGTCGGCCGCGGCCGAACCGTTCACGGCTCCGGGCGTGTTGCGCCGTCGGCCCGCACGCGCGCAGGGGCGCCGCCCCCGCGGAAGGCACTCAAGGCGCCGAAGGCACTCGAACACGTCCCCGGGCGGCACCGCCCGGGGACGTGGGAACCGGCCCTACTCGGGGACGGTGAAGTAGCGGGCGAAGCCCCGTACGACCTCTTCCTCGCCGATCCTGCCGTCACCGTCCGCGTCCAGCGTGGCGGCGGCGGATGCGGCGAGCTCCTCGGGAACACCGAGCGCCTTCAGGACGCGGGCGGCGTCCGCCACGCCGACCGCGCCGTCGTCGTCCGGGCCGGTCAGGGCGAGGGTCGCACGCAGGAAGGGCCGGGCGATCTCGGCGAACCGGTCCGGGTTGTCCCGCAGCCGCTTCACCGCGCCGGTCACGAATTCCTCGCGGGTGATGCGCTGGTCGCCGTCGTGGTCCGCGATGCCCGCCATGCCCTGCCAGAAGGCCTCGGCGCCGCCGTACAGGGCCTGGCCCTTGTCGGAGCGGGCCCGCGTGCCGAACTCGGCGAGCAGCGCCTTGGCCGCTCCGCTGAAGTCCTCGCGGTCGATGTAACCGTTGCCGTCCTGGTCGAAGGTGGCGAACCGGGCCGCGATCCGGCGCTCGTACTCGCTGGTGACCATGTTTCTTTCAGGCCGCCTTACTCAGAGGGTCGTCTCGCTCGGAGGGTACGTCGTGCGAGGCGGCTTCATGAATTCGGAAGCGACACTTGTGCGAAGAACGGGAGAATTCAGGGTCAATCATGTGACACGCGACACCTTTCATGGTATGTGCGGTGTTCGTGGTGCGTGTGTCCCGAGGTCCGTCGCGCGTCACGTCCCGAGGGCCCGCGGTCGGCTCAGGCCGACAGCGGGCGGGAGCTCCCGTCCACCGCGGACGGGACGTCCGGGTGCACGTCGAAGAGGCGGCGGACGCCGAGCGCGCCGAGGACCCGGTTGACGTGACTGCCGTCGGCGGCCCCGTGGTCGGGCAGGATCAACCGCAGACTGCCCTGGCAGGAACGCAGCAGCCGACGGGTGGCTATGAGCACCCCGACGCCGCTGGAGTCGCAGAACCACACCTCGGAGAGATCGAGGACGAGGCTGTGTCTGCCGTCGGCCACCGCGTCGTGCACCCGCTGACGCAGCACCGGCGACGTCACCAGGTCCAGCTCGCCCGACACCCGGAGCACGGCCCACTCGCCCTGCTGCCCGTCGGTCACTTTGAAGGCCACCACACGCCCTTCGCTCGCCGAAACGGAAGAAACACCTACGCTTCCCTGCAGCGCGGCTGCCCACCGGCCGTGCCCTGAAACACGCCCCGAGAAACCGTTACCGAACGGTAAAGGCTTGTTTCAGTCGGCTTCGATCCAATTCGGTCCGTTCAGATCAGTTCAGATGAGTTCGGGTCTGGTCCAGTCGGTTCCGATCGGCGAGCAGCCGGGTAGGCGCGCTCCGGACAGCATCCGACGTGCCCGCGGGTGGCTCCCTACCACCTGTGGATCGGCGGGGGCGCACATTGCCATGAAGGGGCGTGCGTTCTCCGACGCGCCGACTACATTCATGGAGTCGGTGGGCACACGCCGGCCCCGGGCACGACCGGCCCTGGGTGCCGGGGAGGAGCAGGGGTGAAGGGGGCCACATGACGAAAAGGGACGTACCGCCTCACTGGGACCGCACGATGCAGCAGCGGCTCGCCCGCGGGGAGGCCGCGGCGCTCGGTGAGTTCTACGACCGGTTCGCCTCCCTCGTGCACGGCCTCGCCCATCGCGTCCTCGACGACGAGCGCGCCGCCGACGGCATCACGCGCGACGTCTTCGCCCATGTCTGGGAGCACCCGGACGCCTACGACCCCAGGCAGGGCCCGCTGCGCACCTGGGTCGCCGAGCTGACCCACCGGCTGGCCGTCGAGCGGCTGCGCGCCACCAGGACGGCGGCGCTCGCCCACCGCGCCCACAGCTCCCCCGGCGACACGGAGGAACTGGAGCGCCAGGTGCACCGCGCCTCGGTGGCCGCCCGCGCGGACTACATCGTGCACGCCATGCCCGTCCCGCTGCGGGCCGCGCTGGAGCAGGCGTACTTCCAGCGCCGCGACTACCACCAGACCGCCGCCGACCTCGGCGTCACCGAGGACGAGGCCCGCCGCCGCCTCCGGCTGGGCCTGCAACTGCTGGCCACGGCTCACGACACCGAGACGGCACGGCTGGGCACCCCGCCCGGCATCGGGGGTGCGGCGTGAGCGACGACCGTCTCGAGCCGTCCGACGACAACACCGCCACCGCCGCCGCGGGGACACGCACGGCCCCAGGAAACGGGGCGGACGGTACGTGTGAGGACGGCGGGCCTCCCCTGCCGTCGTCGACGCCCGAGCCCGCCTCCGGGGTCGCGCCGCGGCCGGCCGAGCCGCTGGTGCTGGAACACAGGGTGCTGAAGTCACTGCTGGGCGCGTGGGCGCTGGCCGCCTGCGCGCCGGAGGAGACGGCGGCCGTCGAGGAGCATCTCGGCGACTGCGGGGCCTGCGCCGACGAGGCGCTGCGCCTGCGCGACGCGGTCGGGCTGCTGCAGCGCCCCGAGAGCCTCGATCCGGACCCGGGGTTGCGCACCCGTGTCCTGGAGTCCTGCCTCGAGCGGCGCCCGCCGCGCATCCCCGTGCCCGACTGGGCCGCCGCCTACGACGCCGAGACGGCCCGGCTGGACGCGCTGCTCCAGGACTTCGGCGACACCGAGTGGCACGCACCCGTGCGGCTGCGCTGGTACGAGGCCGACGAGGCGACCACCCGCCGCACCACGGTCGCCGGGGTCATCGCGCATCTGCTGACCGTCGACGGCCTGGTCGCGGTCGCCCTCGGGCTGGACGACCCGCTCGGCGACCTGTCGGCCGAGCGGCCCACCCCGTCGGCCCGCACCGAGGCGTACTGGAGCGCCGCCCCCTCCCCGCCCACCCGCTCGGTACGGGCGCCCTGGCGTGCGCAGACCCACGACCTGGTGCGGACCGCGTCCTTCACGGGCAGCCGGGCCGGGCGGACGGCGGTGCCGTACGGCGACTTCGAGCTGCCGCTGCACGACGCGATGCTGGACCGCGCCTTCGAGTGCTGGGTGCACGCGGAGGACATCGCCGAGGCGGTGGACTACCCGTACGATCCGCCCACCGGACGGCATCTGCACCGCATGGTCGACCTGGCCGCGCGGATGCTGCCGTCCGTCCTGGAGGCACGCCGCCGCTCCGGGCCGGGCGCACCCGGCGGGCGGCGGCTGGTCGCGGCCGGGGCGCCGGGGCGGAGCCTGCGGCTGGAGATCGAGGGGTCCGGCGGCGGGGAGTGGCTGATCCCGCTGGACTCCCCCGCCGCCCGGGGCTCCGCCGAGCACGAGGTGGCCCACATCGCCCTCGACGGATCGGAGTTCTGTCGTCTGGCCGCGGGCCACGTGCCCCCGCGGGAGGCGGCCGCGGGACAGGTCGGTGACAAGGAGGCCATCAGTGAGGTCCTCCTGGCGGCGGCCTCACTGAGCAGGATGTAGCCTCGCGCTCCGGCCCTTCCGGCCGGAGCGCGAGACCCCGGGTCCGGACGGCCGGCGGTTCGGGCGAGGACCACCGTCCTCAGGCGAAGACCACCGTCCGCCGCCCGTTCAGCAGGATGCGGCGCTCCGCGTGCCACTTCACCGCGCGCGCCAGCGCCTGGCACTCCACGTCGCGGCCGACGGCGACGAGTTGGTCCGGGGTGACGTCGTGCCGCACCCGCTCGACCTCCTGCTCGATGATCGGGCCCTCGTCGAGGTCGGCGGTGACGTAGTGCGCGGTGGCACCGATCAGTTTCACTCCCCGGGCGTGCGCCTGGTGATACGGCTTCGCACCCTTGAAGCTCGGCAGGAAGGAGTGGTGGATGTTGATGATCCGCCCGGAGAGCTGCTTGCACAGGTCGTCCGAGAGGACCTGCATGTAGCGGGCGAGCACGACGAGTTCGACGTCCTCCTCGCGTACGATCTCCAACAGCTTCGCCTCGGCCTCCGCCTTGGTGTCCTTCGTCACCGGCAGGTGGTGGAAGGGAACGTTGTACGAAGCCACCAGTTCCGCGAAGTCGGTGTGGTTGGACACCACTCCGGCGATCTCCACCGGCAGCGCGCCGATCCGGGCGCGGAAGAGCAGGTCGTTCAGGCAGTGGCCGAACCTACTGACCATCAGGAGGATGCGCATCTTCTCGTCGGCCCGGTTGATCTGCCAGTCCATCCGGAACGAGTCACCGATCGCCGCGAAACTCGCCCGCAGCTTGTCCACGGTCACCGGTGCCTCGGCGGAGAAGTGGACCCGCATGAAGAACAGGTCGGTGTCGTGGTCGCCGAACTGCTGGCTGTCCTCGATGTTGCAGCCGGTCATGAACAGGTAGCTCGACACGGCGTGCACGACGCCCTGCTTGTCGGGGCAGGACAGGATCAGGACGTACTGGTCGGCCGGGGCCTCTGTTCGGGTGGGCTGCTCACTCATGCGGAAAAGGGTCCCACACGCGGGTCGCGGACGAGGAGCCGTCCCGCTACGCGGACCGCGTGAGGATGTTCAGCACCTCGAGGGTCCGCGGCGCGGCGTCGGGGTCCTCGCCGTCGCTCACCGCCAGCCGCACGTGCGCGTCCCGCGCGGCCCGTACCGCGTCCGGCCATCCCTCGTGCTCCAGGTAGGCGGTGACCGGTGCGTCCGGACCGACCTGGTGCATGATCCGCAGCACGCGCAGCACCGCGGTGTCGACGAGCGCCGCCTCCTGGGAGTCGCGGAAGATCGTGCCGACGTACTTCTCGGCGGACCAGTTGTCCAGCCAGGTGTCCTCGACCAGCCGGTAGACCGCGTCGGTGACGTCACCGTAGCCGTCCACCCCGGCCAGCCAGACGCCCTGCTGGAACCCGGGGTCGGAGAGCATGTGCAGCGCGGAGCGCACATTGCTGCGCCAGCGCCACCATGGCATGTCGTTGAGTGGCATGCCGCCCATGGTGGATGAGCGACGGCCGCGGCGGGAAGAGTTCTCCGAACCTTGCACGGTCATCGATCGTACGTTTCCACTCCCCAGGGGTCACACCGACCCCTTAATTCACTTCCACGTCACCACTCGTCGACCGTGAGTCATCCCGGGGTTGGCGATGTGAGGGAATCGTGTGTGAGCATGACCGGCAGTCGCATTCGCAGCAGTTCCCTTCCCCGCCACCGCTCCCGGACGTTCAGAGCGGGCGTCATGACCACGGGCGCGCTGGCGGCGATGACGCTCACCGCCGGCTGCGGAGTCGCCCCCGTTATTTTGGGAGCCAACGACGACCCGATCACCGTCATGACCTGGGCGCCCGAGGAGACCACGACCACCAACAAGCCCGGCATGCCCGCTTTCGCCCGCGCCTACGCCCGCTGGGTGAACTCCGAGGGCGGCATCAACGGCCGCCAGCTCAACGTCATCACGTGCAACGAGCGCAACGACAGCGTGGCCGCCGCGCGGTGCGCCCGGACCGCGGTCAAGGAGAACGCCGTCGCGGTCGTCGGCTCGTACAGCCAGCACGCCGACGCCTTCCTGCCCACCCTCGAGGGCGCCGGCATCCCGTACATCGGCGGCTACGGCATCACCACCGACGAGTTCACCAGCCCGCTGTCCTACCCCGTCAACGGCGGCCAGCCGGCGCTGCTGGCCGGTCTCGGCCGCGCCCTCGCCGACTCCTGCGGGCCGGTCACCCTGATCCGGCCGGACACCATCGCGGGCGACCAGCTGCCCCCGCTGCTCAACTCGGGCCTGTCCGCCGGCGGCCATGAGCCGACCTCGGACCAGCGGGCGGAGGAGGAGGCCACCGAGTACGCCGGGCAGTCGAAGCGGGCCCTGGAGACCAGCACCACCGACCCGGAGGCGCCGGGCTGTGTGGTGCCCGCGCTCGGGGACCGCACCGGCACCTTCATGGACTCCTTCCGGCGGGCCCGCGCCGACTACCCCGACGTGCGCACCGCGACCGTGATGGGCAGCGTCGACCAGACGACGATCAACACGTCCGGCGGCACGTCGAGCCCGTACGAGGGGTCGTACGTGACCGGCTGGTACCCGGCGTCGAGCGACGCGCTCTGGGACCCGATGAAGGACGTGATCAAGAAGGAGGCGTTCGGCGACAACCGGATCGACCCCGCCGACGCCGGGGTGCAGACCACCTGGATCGCCTACACGGTGCTGAAGCAGGTCCTGGAGTCGCTCGGCGACGACGAGGTGAGCTCGCGCAGTGTGACCCGGACGCTGAACAAGGGGCTGAAGGTCGAGACGGGCGGCCTCACCCCCACCCTGCGCTGGCAGTTCCAGGACAAGCTGGCCGCCGTCGGCTTCCCGCGACTGGTCAACGCCAACGTGACCCTGCAGAAGGTCGAGGACGGGCGGCTGGTGGCCGGCAGCGAGGGCTTCATCGACGTGACGGACACCCTGCGCGAAGCCGACGTGGCGTGACGCGCGGGGGCGCGACGAGGACGGCGCAGCGGGGTGAGGAGGGGCAGGGGACGGACGGAGGCCGTCCACCGGCCCGGCCCTCTCCGCTGTCCCTCCGCCGCCCCTGCCGCCGGAAGCCGGTCACAGCTGGGTCGGCTGCCGCTCGGTCAGGCCGTGCTGCTTGGCGATCGCGTTCCACAGCGCGGCCGCCTTGATCTTCTCCTCCGTCGCGGTGCCGCTGGCCCGGTTGCCCGCCTGGGTCTGACCGGTCGTGCGGGCCTGGCCCTTCTTGCAGCCCTTCTTGCCCGCCACCTGGTCGGCCCAGGCCGCGTAGTGGTCGTCGGCCGACGCCGAGGCCTGCCACGCCTTGGTGAGCGCGGCGCTCAGCGCCTGGTGGTCGGGCAGCTTGTCCACCTCGATGCCGGAGAGGTCGGTGACCAGCTGGTTGCGCTGGTCGGCCGCGTCCCGCAGGTCCTTGGCCGCCTGGTCGAGATTGCGGCAGGCCTTCACGTCGGCCACCGCGTTGATCACGGCGGTCCGGCTGTCGCCACTGACGGCCAGCAGCTTGTCCAGCTCCACGGCCTGTTGGCGGACCGGGTCGACGGTGGGGGAGGCCTCGGCCTCGGGTTCCTCGCTCGCGGGGGCGGTGGCGGAGACGGGCTGCTTCTTGCCGCTGTCGTCGTCCCCGCTGCCGAGCAGCGCGCCCGCGCCGATGCCCAGGACGACGAGACCGACACCGACCGCCGCGATGAGCGGCACCCGGGACCCCGTACTGCCGCTCCGGCCGCCGCCGTCGCCCCCACGGGCGGCACGCCGGCCACCGCCACCGCCGCCGCCCCGGCCGGGCGGGGTGGGGGCGGGCTGCGGATGCTCGAAGCGGGGGAGCTGCTGGGTGGAGCCGACCGCGCCCGGGTCGCCGCCCGCGCCGCGGAAGAGGTTGTCGAACTCGGCGGGCGGCTGCCGGTTCCCGTCGTCGGTCGCGGCACCGGGTGCGGCACCGTACGGGGCTCCCCCGGGCCGGTCGGTCACCGGAGCCATGAACTGGGTGGCCTCGGCGTCGGGGTTGCCCGCGGGCGGCAGCGGTCCGCCGCCCGCGCCCTGCGCGGGCAGGCCCAGGTACCGGGTCGCCTCGGAGTCGTGTGCGGCGGGCATCTCGGGGGGCAGCGCCCCCGGGCCCACCGGGGGTATGTACTGCGTCGCACCCTCGTCCACGGGGGCGACGGGCACCGGCGGCAGGAACTGGGTGGCCCCCTCCGACCCGTCGGGCAGCGCGCCCGCGGCGGCGGAGCCGTACGCGTCGACGGGGGGAACGCCGTAGGAGGAACCGTTCTGCGGCGGCATCGGGGCGGACGGGTCGTACGAGGTGTGGGCGCCGTACGCCGGGGCATGCCCTCCCTCGGGCGGCAGCGGCCCCGGACCGTGCTGCCCCTGACCGTGCGGGCCCGCGGCCGGATCCTGCGCACCCCAGGGGGCCGGCTCCTGCGGGCCCCACTGCTGCGCGGGCGGGGACTGCCAGCCCTGACCCTGCGACGGGGCAGGCGGCTGCTCCTCCGGTCCCCAGGGCGTCCCCCAGGTCTGGCCGCCGGGCGGCGCCGAGGCGGGCGCCTGCCCGCCCGTGCCGACCGGAGCGACCGGACCGGCCGACCCGCCCGGCATGCCCGGCAGCAGGGGCTCGCCACCGTCGGAGGGCAGCACGATGCCTTCGCGCGCGGGGCGCGCCGAGGGCTCCTCGCCCTGTCCACTCTGCGTCACCGGGACTCCTACACATGGGGGACCTTGTGAATCGTCGACTCACGCTACCGGGTCCCCGGAGCCCGGTGCCACGCAGCACGGAGCCTGCGCTCCCGCCCTGTGACCGCGGTAACAGAACCAGGTCACCACACGCTGGTCATGGCCCCTCCTCCACATCCGCCCCGGGTCAACTCCGCGTCGGCCGCCCGTTCACCGCCGACGCCCGTCCCGTTCATCCGCCGACACCACCACCGTGCACACCCGTACTGGTACTAGGGCCTGTTCGGGGTCGTGATCTCGGTTCCGATGCCCGCATCCGGCGAGGGCGGCCGAGCTGGTAGAACAC
>NZ_JAESIF010000098.1:0-18220 GCF_016757295.1 Streptomyces sp. M2CJ-2
GGTGTTCTACCAGCTCGGCCGCCCTCGCCGGATGCGGGCATCGGAACCGAGATCACGACCCCGAACAGGCCCTAGGGGCACCGGTACCCGGTGGAGATCATTGCGCACTGCGTGTGGCTGTACCACCGCTTGCCGCTCAGCTTCCGCGAGGTCGAGGAGCTGATGCCCGAGCGCGGCGTGACCGTCTCCCACGAGACCATCCGCCGCTGGCGCGCCACGTCCGGGCAGGCCTACGCCGGCGCGCTGCGCCGCCGGCGGCCCCGGCCCGGGGACACATGGCACCTGGACGAGGTCTCCATCAAGATCAACGGAGAGCGGAAGTACCGGTGGCGGGCCGTCGACGCCGACGGCACCGTCCTGGACATTCTCGTACAGTCCCGCCGGGACAAGGTCGTGGCCCGGCGCTTCCTCCGCAGGCTGCTGAAGACGACCCGCACGGTGCCACGGGGGATGGTCACGGACAGGCTCCGCTCCTACGGCGCGGCCCACCGCGAGGTGATGCCCTCCGTCGAGCACCGTTCGCACACGGGTCTGAACAACGGGGCGGAGAACAGCCACCAGCCGACGAGGCAACGCGAACGCGCGATGAAGGGTTTCGCAGTACCGGCGGGGCGCAGCGGTCCCTATCCGCGTTCGGCGGCATCTCGCCCCGCTTCCGGCCCCACCGCCGCCTGATGACCGCCACCGGCCACCGCGCCGAGATGACCACCCGCTTCGCGATCTGGGACCGGATCACCGGTGCCGCCGCCGTGCCCACCGCGGCCTGACTCGAAAATGCCACCAGGTCCCACCACACCCCTGACATGCCATCAGCCGGTCACACCCCACCAACGTGACAACGCCTCCGCGGCCACAGCGCCTCTCTCGAGCGCCTTCTGCGGCGCGGTGCCCTGCGCGGTCCGTGGCCCGAGACCATCAAGGCTCCGATCGCCCCCAAGGTCCCGGCTCTGGCAAGGTCGTCGGCTACGCCATGGGCAAGGACCTGGTCCCGGCTTTTTTTATCGCGATCAAGAACGTCGACACCGAGCCCGAGGAGTGGGCGGAACAGCGCATGACGCAGGCAGCCTCCCAGGAGGAGGCCGTGCGCAGGGTCGGCGACACCTGGGACACCCGGCGGTCCGTAGCTGCCCTGGCCGAGGCAGGACACGAGGCGACCGACAAGCGTGCGCGCCAGATCCTCCGCTACCTCGCCGCAGTCGGCCTGCTGGTCAAGACGGAACCCGGTCAAGCCGTTTACAGCGCTGTCGAGCAGTGAGAGGTACTGCCCGCGCTGTCAGCCTTGGAGGAAGCGTTCCGCTTCGGCTCGTTCCGGCGGACGCCGCCGGACGTGTGGCTCACCGCCATGCCGTCCGGCGCCGCCCCACGGTGGACCCTCCTCAGCTGATGGTGATGACACGAGCCCAGGGCGGCGGGGTGTCCGGGGCGTAGTCGGGGTTCTCTTCGTCCACGGCGCGGGCGGGACGGGGGAAGAGACCGACGACGGTGCGACAGGGCGGCTGAGCGGAGGGCCACGGAGTCTGACCATCCGTCAGGGCCACGATCACGTCAGGGCGGGACGAGGAGCGGAGTGCCCGGGCGAAACCGGAGCGCAGGTCAGTGCCCCCACCGCCGACCAGTTCGATGTTCTCGGCGCGGCAGAGCGGCACGGCGACCCCGGCCGCAGCGTCACAGGAAATCACCGAGACCAGGTCGCGCCGCCCGCCCACCGCCCGCGAGATCGCCGCCACCTCCAGCAGCGCGCTGCCCAGCTCGGCGTCGCTCACCGACCCGGAGGTGTCGATCACGACGCAGACCCGGGGCGGCGTACGACGCAGGCTCGGCAGCAGCACCCCGGGAACGCCCGCCGAGCGCCGGGACGGACGCCGGTAGCTGTGGTTCTCGCCCGCCCCCGGCGCACCCGCCGCCGAGCGGATCGCCGCCCCCAGCAACTGCCGCCACGGCTGCGGCGGATGGAACGCCTCGTCCGCCCATCGACGCCACCCCTTGGGCACGTCGCCCGGTCGGCCCTTGATCCCCTCCGCGACCCGGAAGCGGACCGCGTCCCGCTGCTGCCTGCTCAGCCCGTCCGCCCCGTCGGGCCCCAGCTCCCAGGGCCGGTCTTGTCCGTCGGCACCACTGCCGCAGTCCAGCCAGGCCAGGTCCGCGGCGAGCCCGGACATCGACGCCGTCCGCAGGTACTCCTCCATCAGCAGTCCGTCGGGCAGTCGCAACAGCGACGGCAGTACCGCCCCGGCAGGCAGGGGCAGACCTTCACCGTAGATGTCGTCGTTGATCTCGAAGTCGGCGGCGATGTTCCGCCGCAGCCTCCCCCAGCCTTCGGCCGGGGGGACCCCCCTCTCGCTTCGCTCGCCCGGCCCGTGCTCCTGGTGTTCCCGCGCGTACCTCTCGCCCCGCCCATGGTGGTCCCGGAGCAGATGGGAGACCTCGTGCACCCAGACGCCCGCCAACTCCTCCACCGGAGTGCGCGCCACGAAGCCGGGGGAGACATAGCAGCGCCAGTGCGCGTCCACCGCCATCGTCGGCACCGACCGGTCCTCCACCACGTGCAGCGCGAAGAGCGCGCCGGCCAGGTAGGGACGGACCTTCACCGCGTGCAGCCGGGCAGCCAGCAACTTCTCCATGTCCAGCGGGAGTGCGGTCCGCCCGACCGGACCGCCGGAGCCGGCCGGCGACCTCGGCACGGTGGCCCGCACCGGGCGCGGTGGCGCGGGCCGGGGCATCGGTCGCGGCAGCGGGCGCTTGTCGGTCCCCGTCACCGGCGCGCCCCCGACGCACGCCCGGCGTCGGCCGCCGCCACCAGTCCCACCGACCGGTCCGCCCGCTGGGCGAGACCGACCACCCCGGTCAGCCGCTCCACCGCCTCCGGTACCTCCCAGTCGTCGCGCCGCAGCGCGGCCAGCGCCTTCGCCGGTGCGACCAGCAGGTCCGGAGCGCCGGTCTCCAGCGCCCGGACCAGCACCGCCCAGCCCGCCTCCCAGCGCTCCCACTCCGGCCGTGCCCCGACGGCGGCCACCACCGCCTCCAGCGCCGCCTGACGCAGATCACCCCGCGCCGGCAGCTCGGCGGAGGCCGGATCGGCCAGCAGCGACTCCGGGTCCGGCAGCTCCAGCCGGTCCAGATGGGCGAGGAGTTCGAACCCCGGTCCGTCGCCCACCGCGCCCCGTACCAGCAGCGCGAGTACCTCCTGGGAGACGGAGGCCGCCGTGCCGAAGGCCAGCAGGGTCAACGCGGCCTCCCAGCTCCGGGGTGAGGGCCAGGCACCGCCGCGCCGCGTCTCGGTGTTCGGCAGCCGGTGGATCAGCGTCGGCCGGGCTGCCAGGAAGCCGCAGACCGCGCGCCGGGCGAAAGCCACAGCTTCCGGCAGCCGCTCCGGTACCAGTCGGGGCAACTCCGCCCGGGGCCAGACCCCGCCCAGTCCGCGCACCACCACTTCCCGGTCGTGCACCCAGTTCAGATGTACGAACCGGTTGGCCAGCGGCGGGCTCAGCTCCCAGCCGTCCGCCGCCGACGCGCGTGGATTGGCGGCGGCCACGATCCGAACCGCGGGCGGCAGTCGTAGTGCACCGACCTTCCGCTCGAGGACGACGCGGAGCAGCGCCGCCTGGACCGCCGGGGTGGCGGTGGAAAGCTCGTCCAGAAAGAGCAGTCCCCGTCCGGTCCGCACGAGCTCCACGGCCCACTGCGGCGGAGCCATCGGCACCCCCTGCACCGCCGGGTCGTCGCCCACGATGGGCAGTCCGGAGAAGTCGGACGGCTCATGGACGCTGGCGATCACGGTCGTCAGCGGCAGGTCGAGGGAGGTGGCGAGCTGCGTCAGGGCCGCGGTCTTGCCGATGCCCGGCTCGCCCCAGAGCAGCACGGGCAGGTCGGCCGCGACGGCCAGGGTGAGCGCTTCGAGCTGCTCGTCGGGGCGCGGCTCGGTGGTGGTCTTCCGCAGGAGGGCCAGGAGGCTGTCGGCGAGGGCGAGGTGGCCGGTTGCTGATGTGCCGGCCAGGTCGGGTACGGGTGTGTCGGCGACCGGGACGGGGGCTGGCAGGAGGGTGCTGGAGGACATGGGCATCACCAGGTGTGGGATAGGGGGACGGGGCGGCCCGTCCCGGTGTCGTGGGGTGTGCGGCGCGGAACGCACAGGTGGGGGGGAGAGGTACTTCGGAAGGGGCAGTCGGTCAGCAGGGCAGGCCGGTGCGGGGCCGGGCCCGGCTGTCCCGCTTGCGGCGCACCGCGGGAGGTGTACGGCGGTCGAGCCGGGGACGGTGGCCTGCCTCCGCGTGCCCCGCGCTCGAGGCGTTCCCGCCCCCTGCCGCACCGGCGCCGGGGTGCACGGCGACCAGCCCCGAGCGGAAGAGCCCGTGGTCGACGCGGCGGGCCGCGGCCGACTCCAGTTCCTCCCGGAGCGGCCCGTCGCGCAGGACCGCACCGGGACCGAGCAGCCCCTCGACCACTGCCAGCGCCCCAGCGACGTCGCCGTGGCCGAGCCGCTCCCGGACCGCAGGCAGTGCCTCCGGATTGCGGTGCACGGCGTCGATCGCCCGCAGGCAGGGCAGCGCGGGCCCGCCGAGGGCCACCAGCAACTCCTCCCGGCGCAGTTGGGCCGGGTGGTGATCGATCGCCGTCAGCCCCCCGTTCCGCAGCGTGATCCGGTGTACCTCGCCCCGGCACTCCACCCGGTGCGGATCGCCGGGCTCGGGGGCGGGGCGGCCGGCTACCGGTGCCGAGCCGGACGCTGCCAGAGCTGCGGCGACGAGCGGATGCAGCCGTTCAGCCGCGACCAGCCCGGCCCGCAGCAGCTCCAGGTCCGGAAGGACCCGGGCCGCCGCCTCCGGTAGCACCGGAAGCGCCGCGATCTCCTGCGGCGGCAGTGCCTCCCGCAGCGGCCGGAACGTCGGGGCATGACTGTCGTCGGGTGCGACGAGTTCGAGCACGGCGCGGCTCCGTGTGCCGAGCCGTACGGCGAAGGCCCCGCGAGGGCGCCCCTCGGCCCGCAACAGTAACTCCGCCTCGGCGGCCCAGCCCGCCACCGCCCACGGTGAATCGTGGACGGTGGGCCGAGCGAGCCGACCCGGCAGGACCGGCCGACCGGGTGCATGGGGCCGGTCGGGCGAGGGCAGGGACGGTGCCACGCCCGCACCGGACCGCCGCGCCAGTTCCCCGCTCCGTCCGGCGTCCCAGAGGTGCCGGTGCAGGTCGAGCCGGAAACGCCGGTCGGGGTGCGGATGCGGGTGGTGTCCGGGGAGGCTGTTCTCGGACCCCTCCCACAGCGCCAAGGACATCCGCTGTCCGGCGTCCGCCCAGGCCGGCGGTGTCCGCATCACCAGTTGCAGCGGCGTGGCACCGGAACTCCGGTAACGGACCAGAGAGAGGGTGAGGCCGGGCCGGAGCCGCCCGTCGGGGACGATTCGGGGCATGTGCCAGCGGAGCAGATCCGGCGCGAGTCGACGCAGGTCTGCACGTAGGTGAGTGACGAGATCGGTGCCGTGGCGGTCGCGCACGGCACGCAGATCGAGATCGACATCGATCCGGGCGGCGGCACACGCGCCCGCCCAGTCACCGACGGCACGCCGTGCGGTCGCGGTCTCGATCATGGACGGTGGCACGGCGTACTCGCGTACGCGCTGCCACATCAACAGGCGAGTCGGAGTCTCGTTCGCGAAGTGATGTGCCATCAGCACTCACCTTGCGTGAACGATTCCCCCGATCCATGTGAGGAGAAGTTCTTCATCCCCAACATCGTAACCACACCCATGATGATCTGTCAGTCCCCATAGGCCGCTCATCGACCGTTCTTCGAGGTGAGCCGAAACACGGGTTGGGTCGCTCGTCCCTGTGGGGCATAGCCTTTGAACAGGCGTTTTGCAGCCTCGCTCGATCATGGCAGGGTCGGGCTGCATGGCGTTGCGCGTGCTCTACCTGGTCTTCCTGAGGCTTCTCGGACCGTTCCCGCTGTGGTCTCGGTCGGAGGAGGCCAAGAACGTCGAACTGCTCGCGCTGCGCCACGAGGTCGCGGTGCTGTGCCGCCGACTCGGCGTCCAGCCGCGCCTTACCCGGCCGGACCGCGCCGTGCTCGCAGCTCTGACCCGGCACCTACCGGGCAGGCTGCGCCGGCACCGCCTGGTCAGCCCCGATAACCTCCTGGCCTGGCACCGACGTCTGCTGCGCCGGAAGTGGGAGCAGAAACCCGCAGGCACCGGCCGACCGCCGATCCCCGAGGAGCTCACCGCCCTGATCCTGCGCCTGGCCAGAGAGAACCCCGCGCGGGGCTCGACCCGCATCCGGGGCGAGCTGCGCCGCCTCTGCCACCGCGTGGGCGCCTCGACGATCCGCCGCACCCGGCGCGGCGCCGGCCTCGGTCCCGCACCCGGACGCGGTCCCAGCACGGGGCCCACGTGGCGCGAGTTCCTCCGCTTCCAGGCCTCTGGGCTACTGGCCGCGGGCTTCTTCCACGTCGGCACCGTGATTTTGAAGCGGCTGTACGTGTTCTTCGAACCGCATCGCCCCGTACTTCGCGACTCGCTCCGCCCTCGCCTGGGCCCGCGGCGCCGCCTTCTTCGCGTTGTAGACCTCCGTCAAACGCACGATGGCCTTGTCCTGGGTCGCGAACCCGGACTCCTCCACCTGCCTTCCGGCCGCAGACCGATACCGGATCTTGTACGGGTGAGGGCACTTCGACCACCGCGACCGCGGATGCTCGCAGTCCTTGAAGAACGACCCCACCCCACGAACCAGGGCAGGGGAGCTCACGGTTGCTGACTCCTCCGGGACCGATGCTGACCGTCGGCGGTCTGGAACGCCGCTGACCTGCGTTGATGCGCGCATGGTTCGCTATGTTCTGGAACTGGATCGGCCGGACCCAGGAGGAGATCGAACAGGCCCGCCGGGACTGGATGGAAGGCACCCGCTTCGGCGAAGTGAAGGGCTACGACGGCGCCCCGCTGCCCGCTCCCGAGCTGCCGCTGAAGCCGCGGGGGAGGGTTCGCTGACCTGAGGAAGCGGCTGTGGGGCAAGCGCATCGGCGTGCGCATCGCCCGCACGGGTGTCGAGTCCGGCGAACGGTTGGGGCGCCGCAGGTGGGTCATCGAACGCACGATGTCCTGGCTGACCGGATACCGTCGGCTCAACGGCGCTGTAAATGTCCGACCACCAGCGGGCCGTCGCGGCCCTGGCGGCGTTCCTCAGCCCGAGCGAAGTCAAGCCGGTATCAAGATAGTTGGCCTACGGATGCACGGCTCTGTGTGAAGCTTTCCCCATGACTCACCCGCGTGAAGAAGTCAGGGCCAGGCTGCAGACCGATCGCCCGCACTCCGCCCGTGTCTGGAACTACCTGCTGGGAGGCAAGGACAACTACCCCGTCGACAGCGAGGCCGGTGAGGTCATCCTGAAGACCTTTCCGGAGTTCGCCGCCGTCGCGCGGCTGCAGCGGAGGTTCCTCGCGCGCGCCGTGCGCTTCCTCGCGGGCGAGGCCGGTGTCCGCCAGTTCCTCGACATCGGCACCGGACTGCCCACCGCCGACAACACACACCAACTGGCCCAGCGCATCGCGCCGGAGAGCCGCATCGTGTACGTCGACAACGACCCCCTCGTCCTGGTGCACGCGCAGGCCCTGCTCACCAGCAGCACCGAAGGCGCCTGCGCCTACGTCGACGCCGACGTGAGGGACCCGGAGCGGATCCTGGCCGAGGCCGCCACAACCCTGGACCTCAGCCGCCCGGTCGCCCTGACCATGCTGGGCATCATGGGGCAGATCTCCGACGCCGAATGCCCCGCCGACCTGGTGAGCACGCTGATGTCGGCCCTGCCCCCGGGCAGCTACCTGGCGCTGAGCGACGGCACGAACACCAACGAGGCGCTCAACACCGCGATCGGGGTCTACAACGGGCAGTCGGCCAACACCTACCACCTGCGCTCGCCGCAGGAGATCGCCTCCTTCTTCGCCGGTCTGGATCTGGTGGAGCCGGGGGTCGTGTCCACGGCCGCCTGGCGCCCGGACGCCGACCGGGCCGAGGAGGACACGGCCGACGTCTCCGTGTGCGGTGTCGCGGTCAAGAAGTGACCCGCTCTGCCGCTCGGTAGTCCCGCGGAGGTACCCCGCGGCGCCCGGCGGAAGACACGGCTGAAGCGGAAGGGGCCGACGCTGCCGGACGCCTCGGTCACCCGGGCGACCGGCAGCGCGGTGCTCCGCAGCAGCCGCGCGGCGCGCCGCAGGCGTTGCGGGTGCCGATACATCATCCGCCCAGTTCACGGCCTTGATCGGCTGTCTCTGACGTGGCTGCCGGCTACTGGACACGGTGCCAGTACCGCCAGACCGAGAGGCCGGTGCCGCGGCGGTGGACATCGCCCAGTGGAGGCCTGGCACCACGTCCGCGGCACACGACGCCCGATCGCTCTCCCGAGACTCGCATGATCACGAACCGGACATCATGCGACTGTGCCGAGTCGGCGGGGTCCGCAGCTCGTGGGCGATGCCGCTGACCCTGGCCTTGTGCTGCGCTTCCAACCGCTCGCGGCGCGCGGTGAGATCGCCGAGGGCGGCAACGCGTGCGGGCTGCGGCGGTGGTTGTCGGCGTACGCGCTGACGTTCACTCGTACACGGACAGGACACGATCTCGATCACTCGGTGGCCGCTGTGGTTGTGGGAGGTTGCCGTACCTTTCTTCCCTCTTGCCTGGCCGGAGAGACCTGGTGCTCGGAGGCTGCAGGGCTGGGGGAGAATGGGCGCGCTGCCGGCTCGACGAAGGACCACCATGACAACCGACGTACCTCTGCCCGGGGCGGAGGGTGATCGTTTCTGGCGGGAACGCCGGATCTGCTTCCTGGCCACCCACCGCCCGGACGGCAGTCCGCATCTCGTCCCCGTGGGCGTCACCTTCGATCCCGAGGCCGGCATCGCACGCGTCATCAGCAGCGTCGGCAGCAAGAAGGTCCGCAACGTCCGGGCGGCCGGACCCGGCGCGACGGTCGCGGTCAGCCAGGTCGAGGGGCGCCGCTGGTGCACCCTCGAAGGCACCGCGCTGGTCAAGGACGATCCGGAGTCCGTCGCCGAGGCCGAACGGCGCTACGCCGAGCGCTACCGGCCGCCCCGTCCCAACCCCGAGCGTGTGGTCATCGAGATCACCGTGACCCGTGTGATGGGCACAGTGCGGCCGTCCGGTTGGTGACGTGCCTCGTCGGTGACGCTCGCCCTGCCGGGCGCAACCCCGGCCGACGGCCCGCCGCGCGTGGCCGGGCAGGACGCTGCCGACCGGCCATCGCCGTCACTGGGGTGTATGCGCTGTCCGGGCGTCGTGAACGTGCCGACCTGGTCAGCGGCGGACGGCCGGTGGCCCGGACAGCCCGGCGAAGTCAGTCAGCGCGAACGGCACTCGACCGGGCCGGACTTGGGATCGAGCAGGGCCTGGGCGTCAGGGGTGCAGGATCAACTTGCCGTGTGGGTGGCCGGCTTTGCTCAGTTCCTGGGCCTTGGCGGCGTCGGCAAGCGGGAGGCACCGGAGGCACCGGTCGATACGGATGCGTAGTCGGCCGTCGGCGGCGAAGGCGATGCCCAGTTCGGCGACCCTCATGTCCGTGATGGTGACGATGCGGTCGGTGGTGCCGCCGCGCAGTTCCACGGATGCCTCCAGGACGCCGTACTGCGGGTGTCGAATCATCATCCGCCCTGGTCGAGCGGAGTGGTGGTACTCGTGGAGGGTGCCGCCGAGTCGACCTCGTACCTGGCCTGGACAGCGAGCGGGTGGAGGAGGTCCCCGTCCGCATCAAACGGTCCATCGGTGACGCGGTCCCCGAGGCGGCGCAGGCCTTCCTCGACGTCAACCACCGGAACGCCCCGGAGGCGCGGGAGACATGGGAGAGCTCCGCCGCGACGGGGGAGCGCGGCGGAGCCTGAGGCACGCGTGCCCAGCCGCCGGTGGTTCATGCACACCGGGCCGAAGGAAGTGTCCCCGGTGCCCGCGAGCGCCCCGCCGGCCGGGTCACCCCCGCTTCACTCCTCCTTCGCCTCCAGCACGAACACGGGGATCTCCCGGTCCGTCTTCTCCTGGTACTCGGCGTAGGGAGGGAAGGCCGCGACGGCTCGCTCCCACCAGTCGGTCTTCTCCGCCCCGGTCACCTCGCGAGCCGTCATGTCCTGCCGCACCGGTCCGTCCCGGAGTTCGACCTGCGGATGGGCCTTGAGGTTGTGGTACCAGACCGGGTGCCTGGGCGCTCCGCCCAATGAGGCCACCACCGCATAGCGCCCCTCGTGCTCGACCCGCATCAGCGGGGTCTTGCGCAGCTTGCCGCTTCTGGCGCCCCGACTGGTCAGCAGGACGACGGGCAGGCCGGTGTCCCGCAGGGTCGTTCCCTGCGTCCCGCCGGAGTTCTCGTACAGCTCCACCTGCTCGCGCACCCACTGTGTCGGACTGGGTTCGTACTCGCCCTCGAGAGGCATGGCATCCGTCCCATCGTCGTCGCGTTCCGCGGCTGACTCGGTTTCCCGTGCACCACCGAAGCGCACGGGACGCATCCGCTCCGGGACCAGTCTCGGCCGCACCGGCGCAGGACCCCGGTCGTCACGGCGCCGTCGGCGTGTCCACGGCACCGTGATGCGCGCCCGCACCGTCGGGTGCCGTCACGTTGTCGGGTTTGCAGGTGCCTGACGGCGCGTCGTGGCATGGTGGGGCCCGCGGTACGGGCCTGGGCTCAGGCCCTGGTGGGAGTGGTGTTCCACGGAGGACACGACCTCGCGGTGGGCCGCACGACAGGAGCGCGGCCGGTCGGTGACCATCACCCGCGGCACGGTGCGGGTCTTCTCGAGCAGTGTGCGGAAGAACCGTCGGGCCGCGGCGGTGTCCCGGCGGTTCTGTACCAGGATGTCCAGGGCGGTGCCGTCGGCGTCGACGGCCCGCCACCGGTACTTCCATTCTCCGTTGATCTTGATGGAGGCCTCGTCCAGGTGCCACGTGTTCCCGGGCAGGGGCTGCCGGCGCCGCAGCGCGCCGGCGTAGGCCTGCCCGGACGTGTCGCACCAGCGGCGGACGGTCTCACAGGAGACGACGACGCCGTGCTCGGGCACCAGTTCCTCGGCCTCGCGGAACGACAGCGGGAAGCGGAAGTACCGCCACACGCAGTGGGAGACGACCTCGACCGGGTACCGGTGCCCCCGGTACGACGGCGACGCGCTCCCCACGGTGGAGTGGACCACCGTCCGCTTCCTCCGGCAACGGACTGCCGCCCACCTCGAGGACCTGCGACGTCGTCATCCTGTCCGTCCCCTTCGAGCGCATCCCGGACGCGACCGTTCCCTTCCCGCCACCGTCCCCGCGGTAGCGACCGACTTACCGCTCGATGCCTCCGACGGGCCGGTGGACAGGGGCGCCGAAATATCCCGGGCCTCGTCGGTGTTCCCGGACACGGGCACGGTCGGCATTCGGCGTGCCCGCGCCACGTACTGGTGTCTGTCTCTCCGAGAGGTCTGTTACCCGTGACTGTCCCGCTCTCCATCCTCGACCTGGCGCAGATCGGCGAGGGCGAAACCGCCGCCGACAGCTTCCAGGCCAGCGTGACCATGGCCCAGCACGCCGAGGAGTGGGGCTACCGGCGGATCTGGTACGCGGAACACCACAACATGCCGACCATCGCGTCCTCGGCGACCAGCGTGCTCATCGCGCACATCGCCGCGCATACGCGGACCATCCGCCTCGGCGCCGGCGGCATCATGCTGCCCAATCACGCACCACTGCCGATCGCCGAACAGTTCGGAACCCTGGCGACGCTGCATCCCGGCCGCATCGACCTGGGCCTGGGCCGGGCACCGGGCAGCGACCAGCAGACGATGCGTGCGCTGCGCCGCGACCCCGGGTCGGCGGACACCTTCCCGCAGGACGTGCTGGAGCTGCAGGGCTACCTGGCAGGTGAGTCCCGCATCCCAGGTGTCGACGCCACACCGGGCAAGGGCACCAACGTGCCGCTGTACATTCTCGGTTCGTCCCTGTTCGGTGCGAAGCTCGCTGCCGCACTCGGGCTTCCGTACTCCTTCGCCTCCCACTTCGCCCCGAACGCGCTGCGGGACGCCGTCGCCCTCTACCGGCGCGAATTCCAGCCGTCGGCGCAACTGGACAAGCCGTACGTCATCGCCGGCGTCAACGTCATCGCGGCGGACACGGCGGAAGAAGCCCAGGAGCATTTCCACGCCACGAAGCGCCACCGCGTGACCCAGATGCTCGGCCGAGGCGGCCGGACATTCACGCCGGAGGAGGCGGACATGATCCTCGAGACCCCCGCCGGACAGCAGGTTCTGCACATGCTCCAGTACACCGCCGTCGGCAACCCCGCCGAGGTCAAGGATTACCTGGACCACTTCACCGAGCTCGCCCAGGCGGACGAGTTGATCATCGTGTCCTCGGCCATCGACAGGAAGGCATGGCTGAGGTCGCTGGAGTTGCTGGCGGAAATCAGCGGACAGGCATCCGCCTGACGGGCCGGGGAGCTGTCGAAAAACAACTCCTCGGTTCCGGGCACGGGTTCATCGGCTCAGCGCGTGGCCGGCGATGGCGGCGAGTCGGTCGGCCGTGGTCACGGTGATGGCGCCGGTGGGAATGGTGCGGTCGAGGGCCTGAAGGGCACGGGTGGCCTCGCGGACGGCGCCCCGATCAGCGCCTCGGAGGTGCCCAGGAGTGCCGCGAGTGGCGCTCGGGGAACACCCCAGCGGGTCTTGAGCATTGAGCACGCCGAAGTTTCCCCGCCCCATGGCAGAGACGACGAGTCAGACGCGAGCCTGACACCTGACCCCGCGCTTGCCGGTAACCTCATCCGTCCTGTTCGACGCGCCCCTCGCCGAGGCGGGCATCGAGGTGGTGCTCGGCGGCGTCCGGATGCCGAGGATGAACTCGATCATGGAGAGGTGGGTGCGGACCCGCCGGTGCGAGCTGCTGGACCGCATGTCGATCTGGAACCAGCACCACCTGCTCCACATGGATGACGTTCTCGGCAAGGACAACGCTGCTGGCCGACGCGGTCATCGGGGCAGCACTTCATGCCTCCGGCAGGGAGGCGGGCAGGGGTGTCAGGACGGTGTCAGGGCCGCGGAGTCAGCGGTGTGATCGGCGAGTGCGGCGGTCAGGGCGCGATCACTTCCGGCGGTCGCGACGAGACTGAGCCCGACGGGGCCGGCCGGGCTCTGCGCTCCGGGCAGGGTCAGGACCGGCAGGCCCGCCACGCTTGCAGCGCAGATCAGCTGCACGGTCGCGGTACGCAGTGCCATGCCGGTGACGGCCGGGCCGGGCGGGGGAGCCGCCGTCGGGGCCGCCGGCTGTACGAGCGCGGTCCCGGGCGGGATCAGTTCGGCGAGCGTGCTCCGCGCCCGGCCCACGGTGTCCCGGGCCCACGTGAGGTATTCGGCCGGCATGCCCTCGCCCGCAGCGATGGCGTCTGCGACGAGGGGCGAGACGGCCTCGCGGTGCGCCTGCAGCCAGCTGCCGTGCAGCTGCCACATCTCCACGGCCTGGAGGACACCCAGCGCCTCCGCCCACTCCTCGAGATGCGCGGCGCAGGTGCTGCTCCTCGGCTGCAGCGGGACGGCCAGCCGGTCCGCCCACGCGTGGGCTGCGTCGTGCAACGGCAGACGCAGTGCCGGGTCCACCAGGTCGAACAGGTCCGTGGCCAGGAGCAGCCGTTTGATCGGCTGAGCGGGTCGCCGTGGAAGGAGCACGTCGGACACCCGGCTGAGCAGTTGCGGTGTTCGGGTGATCCAGCTCACGGTGTCGAACGAGGGTGCGAGACCGATCTGGCCGGTGTCCGGGACCAGACCGTGTGACGGCCGCAGGCTGTACAGCCCGCAGTAGGAGGTCGGCACCCGCACCGAGCCCGCCGTGTCGGTGCCCAGACCGATGTCGGCCAGCCCCAGGGCGACGGCGCTGGCCGAGCCGCTCGAGGACCCTCCAGGGACCCGTCCGGGCGCCGCGGGATTCGGCGGCATCCCGTAGTGCGTGTTGAGCCCGGACAAGCCGTAAGCCAGCTCGTCGGCCCGTGCGATACCGGTGACGTCCGCCCCTGCCTGCAGCAGGGCCTGGACGGCCGCGGCGTGGGCGGACTCGATCGGCGCCTCGCGCAGCCATGCCGGATTTCCCGCCCCGATCGCATGGCCGGCGACAGCGAAGAGGTCCTTCACCGCGACCCGGGAGCCGGACAACACGCCCTCCTTGGGCGCCGCGACCAGCGGATCACCGACAACACGCCAGACCGATGGGTCGATCTCCCCTGGAGCCGAGACGTCATCGCGGGGAGCGCGTGTCGTTCCACCGCTGTCGTGGCGAGGCGGGATCAGGAGCGGCACGTCGGCAACGGCAGGACTCGGCTGCTGGGCAGGCATGAGTGACCTCTACATGATCGGGAGGCAAGTGCGTACAACCGTTTGTACAGGATGGTCCACCGCCTGCGGCCCTTGCCGGTCGGGTCCAGACCCATCGGCGCCGTGCAGAGCCGCCTTCGCGGACAGCGACGGCACCCTCTCATCCACGCCGGTCAGGCGCCGCCGCTTCTTGACGAGCTGCGGCTCGAACCTGCCGACCAGGTCCCGGGTGACCTTCACCTCGACCGGGCCGACGCCGGTCAGTACGGTCTTCGCCCGGGTTCCGTTCCTGCTGTTGCCGCTGTTACGGCCCTCGGCGTCGTGCTTCTCGTATCCGAGATGATCGGCGCTCTCGCCCTCCAGAGCGGACTCCAGCACCCGCTTGGTCAGCATCTGCAACAGGACGCCCTCGCCGGTCAGCTGCAGCCCCTGGGGACTGCCGCCCCGCCCCGCCGCGCCCCGCCCCTGCCGGTTCCGGGCTCCGACCGGCCTCGCCGCCGCTCCGCCCGGTGTGCCGGAGAGCGGGCCGCACAGACGTATCACTCGCTCGATCGGGCTAACCCCGGGCCAGGAAGGATCACCGGGGCCGCCCGCACTCATACGCTCCATGAGTGACTCGTACGAACGCCTTGAACACCGGCCGCGACGACTTCCTCAGCTGGGCGACGGGGGAGAGAGGCGTCGCACTGCCGGCGCGCCTCACGGACGCCGTGCTGACGATGCTCGCGCTGCGCGGAGCGGACCGCAGGGCGGGCGTGCCGGAGCCGACCCCCGGCCTGCTGCGGCAGGTGCTGCACGAGGACCTGCCGCAGCTGCTGTGCGCCGGCGACGACGAGCTGGACGCCCTGCCCGGCGTCCTCGGCACCCTCGCCGACCGGGTCCGGGCAGCGGGCCGGCTCAACGCCAAGCGTCACGCGCGCCTGCTCGCCGCCGTCGAGGACGCCGTGCCCGGCTTCCGCCGCGCCATGGCGGACCCGGCGAATCTGACCTGGCACCGCTGGTACGCGTCGCTGCTGACCGCCGACGGCGTCGACCCGGACGACCCCGCCGCCGTGGGGGCCTGGCTCGACGCCCACGAGAACACACCGCACGCCGACCGGCCGGCCCTGCCCGAGCCGCTGCACCGTTCCGACCTCGCGGAACGGACGTTCGCCGTGCGGATCCGTCTCGGCGAGGCGCTGCTCGCCGCGTTCGCCCGCGACACCCGCGAGGCGTCACCGGCGGGCCCGCTGCTGCCCACACCACCGCTGGACGACCGACGCCCCGACGACGCGCTCGCCGGTGAACTGGAGCGCATCGCCGACGTGTTGACCGACCGGTGGACCGCGGCGGGGCTTGCGGAGGCGTTCGCCGCCCGGCACGCCGCACTCGCCCCCGCCCCGGAGGCGATGCCGCACGTCGTGCTCGCCGACCGCATGCTCGACGAACACCTCGACTACTACGGCGACCCGTCCGTCCCGCTGCCGCCCCCGCCGGCGGCCCCGTCGCCCGACGAGATCCGGGACCTGCTGCACGCCGCCCCGCTCCCCGCGGCGCTCGCGGCCGGGACCTTCGACGACGAGCTGCGCGAGGTCGCGGAACGCTGCGGCCTGCCCGGTCCCGCCACCGCCGTGTGGGCCGACGGCACCCCGCAGGAGCTGCTCGAGCTGGCCGCCGACGTCCTGGCCGCCCAGGCCGAACGGCTGCCGCCGGTCACCGGCCCGCAGGAGGCGTACTCGTTCGACGCAGCACACCTCCTCTACTCGCTGTACGAACGCGGCAGCACCCCCGACTCGGTCGCCCGCAAGATCGCCGACGCGAAGTCCGACGGCCTGCCGCCCGAACTGGAGGACGCTCCGACGCCCGTGTCGCGCAACGTCCCCGACGCCTACGAGCTCCCGTCGCCCGAGGAACTGTCCCAACTCCTTGGGATGCCCGCCGTCACGGACGCCGACCGTGCCGAACTCGACGCCCCCGCACACGGACTGGCGTCGCTCGTGGACCAACTGGCCGCCACCGGCTGCGTCTTCCGTACCGGCGACACCTACGGGCTCACCCCGCTCGGCGCCGCCGTCATGCGCCACGTGCTCACCGCCGGCCATGTGGCCGCCCCCGACCAGGAAACCGTGGCGGAGTGGAACGCGGCCGAGACAGTGGCCGCCACCCGCCACTGGCCCACCCGGATCGCCGCAGCCACGCTTGCCGCGTGGGCCGCGCACCGCGGGGGCACGGACGAGGCATGGGGCGAACTGCTCGACGCAGTCTCCGCGGCCAAGGCCGACGAGGCCGATGCCGCCCGCACGTCCGAGTACTTCGCCCGCCTCGATGTCGCCGCGATCCCCGACACGGTGCTGCGCGCCGCGCTCACCGACCCGGTGACCGGGGCCGCCGCCCGCGGGCTGCTGCTGGCCCGGGGAGAGTCCGTCCCCGAGGACACGGTCCCCCTCACCGCCCGCGCCACGGTGCTCGTCGAGGAGCTGGACCAGCGCTGGATCGACGACATGCTCGGCCATGTGAAGCGCCGGTACGACGCGGGCGAGACGGGCACCCCGGCCGCGGCCGACATCCCGCCGACGACCCTGCTCCCCGCCTTCGACACGGCGGCCGCCACCTGGCCCGGCGGCGCTGCAGCCCTCGCCGACGCCCTGGCCGAGGCGGACCCGGGCACGTCGCTGCGCATCCTGGACACCCTGCACGCCCACCACCCGGACCGCACGGTGGCAGACGCGGCGGCCCACGCGAAGAAGACGGCGCAGCGGGCATCGTCCGGGCGCCGCCGCTGACATCCCCCCGGCCCCGGCCGACAGCCTGCAGGCGCGCCCACTCTGCTGCGTACCCATGCCTGGGCCCGGCAGGGGCAGCGGGGCGTGACGGTGGACACGGGGGCCTGCCGAGCGGCGGTGCGGATGTGACGATCCGCACCGAACCCAGCAGGCCCTCACCTGTTCAAGCACCCGGCTGTGCGTCGGTATCACCCGGCACAGCGCGTCAGGCCCGGTACTGCCCCCACGGCGCCGGTCAGACGGCTGGTCCCTCGCTGTCGAGCCGAACGGCCGGGGCGACCGTTCTCGACGACGTATGCCGCTCGGGCGGAGACCGGCGCACCGGACCTGGTGACATAGGGGACGACCCGGAAGTCGGTCGTCCACAGGTCCGGCGTCACCGTGGCCCGGATGTAGCCGCGGCGGTAGAACCGGGAACAGCGGCAGACCATCGAGATTCTGAAAAAAGCCGCGGCCTTCTTCGCGAGGGAGTGGACGAAGTAGCAGTGCGCTTCGTGTTCATCGCCGTGTGTACAGCGCCCCGAGGATCACGGCGGACAAGAAGGCGGCAGTCTTCCCGGACCTGATCGGCCGCGACTTCACCGCAGCCGGGCCGGGCACCCGGCTGGTCTCGGACATCACGTAGCTGCCGACCCTCGCCGGATGGCGGTACCTCGCGACGGTCATCGACCTGGCGACCCGTGTGGTGATCGGCTACGCGATGGCCGATCACCACCGCGCCCGCCTGCGCAAGCACTCCGTCCACGGGTACGTCACCCCGGCCGGGACCAGGAATCTGACAACGCAAGACCTCACCCCGCAGCGTGACCATCCGCTGTCCACGATCAAGGGGGGAACTCCACCACGCGACTCCTCCACAGCCGCGTTCTCAGCGGCCTGATCAACGAATACAGCGATGTGGCTTGACCAGCAGAGACGAATATCCGAACGGCGGCGGCCAGGTGCTCGTCCATCGGTCCTGGTGCTGAGGGCCTTCGTCACCGTCGCCGTCGCCGCTTTGCGGGCGGATGCGGCGGGTGGCTCGCCTGGAGTGTGGGCACGGGGCCGGCGGCCGTCTCGTCAAAGCCGAGCGTGTTCTCGCCGTAGAGATCGTGCAGCCAATTGGACTGGTAGATGGTGTCGAGATAGCGCTCGCCGAGAT
>NZ_JAESIF010000099.1:0-17343 GCF_016757295.1 Streptomyces sp. M2CJ-2
ATCATCGCAGGTCACAAGGCACTTCCTCGTTTCAAGAAGAGTTATCCACAGACATCGAATCGGTGGATCAAGGCTTAGTCACCGAGCCGGCCATCGTGCGGTTCCTGACCGACGTCTTCGAGCGGGCGTGGGACCGTGCCGAGCCCCACCCGTTCCTGCCGGTGCGGGCCGCCGAGGCCGCAACCGACATCGTGCCCGCGATGCGGGACGCCATCTGCAAGCTGCTGACGGAGGGCAAGTCGGACCGGGAGATAGCCCGGCGACTCGGGTTCAGCCTGCGTTCACTGCAGTCCCATGTCGCCCGTCTCAAGGACCAGTACGGTGCCCAGCACCGCCTGCAACTCGGATACCTCATGGGAAGCGAAGAGGCGCAGGCAGCGACGAAACCAAGGGAAAAGAATGGGGAATCGGGTGAACCACTGCGGGACCTTGCGGGGAAATTCACGGGAATCTAGGCTCGCGGCGCACGGGTCGATCGCGCAATTCCCGGATCCCGTGGTCGCACTGCTCTGTGACTTCTCCGAAGGACATGTAGGATTCCATGACACCGCTGACGCCGTACAGCCTCTTCGCCAATGAGAACCCGTATCCGCCGCTACCCTCCGTGCGGGAGCTCCTCCATGCCGAAGCGGCCCGCATCAACCGCTACCCCGACCGATACGCCATCGCGCTGACCGAGGCTCTCGCGCGCCGGTTCGACGTGCCGCCCGGACATCTGACGCTCGGCGCCGGATCCGTGGGCGTGGCCCTGCACCTGCTGCACTCCGCGCTCGGCACGGGCGGTGGTGACGTCGTCTTCGCCTGGCCCTCGTTCGAGGCCTATCCGCATCTGGCCCAGGTGTGCGGCGGAACCCCGGTCCCGGTGCCGCTGGACGGCCACCGGCACGATCTGGACGCACTCGCGGACGCGGTGACCGCGCGTACGCGCGTGGTGTTCGTATGCAATCCCAACAATCCCACGGGCACGGTGGTCAGCCGCGGAGAACTGGAGCGTTTTCTCGCCAGGATTCCGGAACACGTCCTGGTCGTGCTCGACGAGGCATACCGGGAATTCGTCAGGGACGCGGACATACCCGATGGCATCGAGCTGTACCGTGACAGGCTCAACCTCGTGGTATTGCGCACCTTTTCCAAGGCATACGGCCTGGCGGGGCTGCGCATAGGATTCGCCGTCGCCCATGAACCCGTGGCAGCCAAGGTACGTGGCGCGGCGGTGCCGTTCGGGGTGGGTTCCCTCGCCCAGGCGGCGGCCGTCGCCTCCCTCGATGCCGAGGACGAACTGATGGAGCGGGTGGAGGCCCTGGTCAAGGAGCGCGAGCGGGTACGGCGCGGGCTGCTCGCCGTCGGCTGCGAGGTGCCGCCGACGGAGGCCAACTTCCTGTGGCTTCCCCTCGGCGAGAGGACCACCGCGTTCGCCGAGGCGTGCGCGGCGCAGGGGGTGCGGGTGCGGGCCTTCGACGGGGAGGGCGCGCGCGTGACCGTCGGCGAGCCGGAGGCCAACACCCTGGTGGTGCGGGTGGCGGCGGACTTCGCCGGATGACACCTCACGGCGGCCGTCCGGCTATGCGGCCGGCTTCGTAGCCGTCAGCAGGTACTCGTGCGAACGGTTGGTGACCATCGGGTCGTCGCCGCCGACCGGCCAGTCGTAGAGGTGGACGCGTTCGTCGCCCAGGATCAGATGGCGGCCGAGCATGCGGGCCGCGTCCCAGGCCAGGGGGACGAACGCGCCGTCGATCCGCCGGTTCTGCACCGCGATCACCGCGTACGTGCCCGGGCGCATCACCGCGGCGATGGCGCCGAAGGCGTCGTCCAGCGCCTCCAGATAGACGTCGTACTCACGCAGCGCGTACATGGTCGCGGGATCGGCTCCCGTCAGGTCGAGCGCCGTCCCGAAGTAGGGCAGGTCGCACAGGACCAGGTCCACGGACTCGGGGTCGAGCGGCGGCTTGCGGGCGTCGCCGCACAGCATCCTCTGGCCGGAGTATGGCGCGATGCGACGCCGCGCCTGCTCCACCCGGTTCGCGTCGATCTCCAGGCCGATGCCGCGTCTGTCCTCGACCGCGCAGGCCACCAGGGTCGTGCCCCAGCCTGCGAACGGGTCGAGTACCACATCACCGGGCTCGCTGAACTCACGGATCAAAGGACGGAGTTGGGCCACCATGCCGCAGGAGCCCGCGGCATCGGGCCGCACGAACTCGGGGTCCTCCTCCTCGAGGACCAGCCAGCTGGAGACTCCCATTGACGATCACAGCCTTTCGGACAAGGAGAACGGGCAGGGCGTGCAGAGAAGCGAGTGGGGCGTGCGGGGAAGGACGGAGCCGTGGGTACGGCCGTGACGGGCGGGCGCGGTCCGGGTCAGGCCCGGGCCCGCTCCGCGGACCCGTCCTCGGGCTCGGTCTCGGCCACGCGCGGACGCGGATACACCGCCTCCTCCGGCAGCCGCCGCTCCAAGCGCAGGACGCCCAGGGACGAGACCGTCGCGCCCGCCGCGAGGACCAGCCACATCGCCGTCGGCGACAGGGTTAGCAGGGCCGTCAGAACGGCGGGGGCCAGGGCCATGGGCACCGCCCAGGACAGCTGGTAGACCGCGAGGTGCCGGCCCCGCGTCTCCTCCGGCGCGGCCTGGGCGCACAGCGCGGACGCCGTGGCGCCGTGCATCAGCTCGCCCGCCGTGAACAGCAGCGTCGCCGCGAAGACGCCGACCAGGACGACCGTCTTGTCCCCCACCGAGGCGAGGACCGCGAACACCACGAACGAAGCCGCGAACACGGCCGCGCCCAACGCCACCGCGCGTGAGCGGCGGAACGCGACGAGGCTTCGCGTGACCGGGATCTGCAGGAGCGCGATACCCACCGTATTGACGGCGTACAGGACGCCCACCAGCGAGTGGGACGCGCCCAGGTCCTGGGTGACATAGGCCGGGATGCCGACCGAGAGCACCGTGTAGCCGAACGCCGTCGGCACATTGAGCAGGGTCAGGGCGAGGAACGGGCGGTTGCGGGCCACGAGCCGGTAGCCGCCCTTGCGGGAGACACGCGGGCCCGCGGAAGCCGCCTTCCGTACGGGAATGGAACCGATGCACGCGGCCGCGGCCACGTAGCCGGCGGCAGCTCCGAACACGATCACGTGGTAGAGCGCGTTGCTGCCCAGGGCAAGCACGGCGCCCGCGAGCAGACCGCCGACGCCCAGACCGGCGTTGCGCAGGCTGCGCTGGACGGCGAGCAGCTTGTCGCGGTCCGCGCCCTGGACGAACTCGGCGATGAAGGACTGGATCGCCGGCGGGTACGACATGTCGCCGAGCGCCACCAGCAGAAGCACGGCGAACATGCTGACGCCGTTGTCCACCAGCGGATACGTGCAAAACCCGGCGGCCCGCAGCAGATAACCGCCGGTGACGACGGCACGGGCCCCGAACCGGTCGATGAGGACCCCCGCCGCCGGATTGCTGATCAGGCCGATCATCGCCGCGGCGGTCATCAGGGTGCCGACCTGGGTGAGCGGAAGCCCGGTGACGTGGTGGAAGTACAGCAGGGACAAGGGCAGGTACATACCGCTGCCGGTGGCGTCGACCACCATGCCCAGCATGTAACGCGCCCTCGCCGACGGGCCTCTCGTCGTCACGGTGCCTCCGCGGTCTCGGCGATCTCGGTGTGCTCCCGCACCCAGTCCCCGAGCGCGCGCAGCCGGCGCTCGCACTCCGCGCGGGTCGGCGCGGAGCCCACCGCAGCGGCGAGGAAGTCGGCGGAGCCCGCGGCGGGAGCGATGGCCTGGCCCTCCTCGGCGAACAGCCAGAAGCCCGTGAGCCAGGGTTCGTCGGGCTCCGGCGGCAACGCGCGCACGAGCCCCGGCCGTTTCATGGTGAGCATCTGCCCGGACATGCACCGGGGCGCGGGCAGTCCGGAGGTCTCCGTCAGCTCCCTCATTGCTTCCGAACGGGTGTGACCGGCTTCGGCGCGCGCGGCGTACTCGCCGAGGTGCACGCCGAACAGGGTGTGGAAGACCTCTCGGATCTTGGCGCCACCGGAGCGGCAGGCGCTCTCGCACAGCACGAGCTGGTCGTCGGGGGTGTGGAAGACCTCCATGTGGAAGGCGTAGTCGCGCAGCCGCGAGCCCTCGGGCGTCAGCGTGGCGAGGACCTTCTCGGCGAAGTTCAGCAGCCGCGGGGTGAGCGGGTCGTCCCGGTCGAGGGTCACGTCGATGCGCGGGCCCGGGTCCGAGGCGAAGGAAGCGAGGTCGTACTGGTACTGCGAGGGCCAGGCCACGGCCGGCCGTCCGTCGGCCACGAAGCCGTCGACATGGCACATGCGGCCCGGTACGAATCCCTCCAGCAGCACGTCCTCACGCTCGCCCGCGCCGTACGCGTCCTTCAGGCACTCCTCGAAGGCGGCCTCGTCCCGCAGGATGCGCAGACCGACCGAGTTGAAGCCGTGGCGGTGCTTGAAAACGAGCGGAAAGCCCTGCGCCGCCGCGAACCGCCGGGCCTGCTCGGTGGTCCGGGGCTGGACGTACGGCGCCACCGCGATGCCGGCCTTCTGCGCGCGCGCCTTCATCAGGGCCTTGTCGCGGAACGGCAGCACGTCGGCGTGCCACGCACCGGGCAGCCCGAGCCTCTCGCGCAGCCGAGCGGCCCGCAGCAGGTCCGCCTCGTGCAGCGCGATCACGTGGGTGACGCCGTGCGCGGCGGCGAGTTCGAGAGCACGGGCATCGACCTCGTCGGCGTCGAAGTCGTCGAAGATCTCCAGCCGGGTGTAGCCGAGGGCGCCGTCGGGCATTTTCTCGCCGGCCAGCTCGATCTTGTCACGGGCGGCGAGGACCACGATGTCGCCGGTGTGGTCCGGCAGCCAAGCACGGTACGGGAACGGGTCCAGCGGATTGCGGTGCAGGATCAGCAGGTTCGCGTGCTCCCCGGTCCCCGCCGGCTGTGCGAGACCGGTACGGCCGTCGGGGTGCGCGAGGACGATCCGGAGGTGCTCCTCGACGACCTCGGCGCCGCGCCGTACGGCGGCGTCCGTGTCGCCGGCGGCGACGGCGACCAGGCCGAGCCGGTCCCAGTTGTCCCGCAGCGGCCGCACGGTGTCGCCGGGCCGGGCACTGATGCGCACGTCGATGACGCCGTCCGCTCCGCGCGCCTCCTCGACCCCGGCGACGGACTCCACGCGGGCGCCGGGCGCGCCGACCAGGGCGCGGACACAGGCACCGCCGTGCGACCGCGGCCGGTCGGGCAGCTCCTCGGCCAGGCCGAAGGGATGGGAGAGCGCGAGTGAGATCAGATCGATGCCGTACGCGCCGTGCACCAGTTCGGGGATGACGTCGCCGGCGATCCGGTTGTGGCTCTCGATCACGCGCGGCCCCCGGGCGGTGAGGCGTACCTCCGTGTGGCACACGCCGTCGCGCAGACCCATCACGTCGAGGAAGCCGCGCACCGCATCCCGCAGCGCGTCCTCGTCCCGTGCGGGCAGCCGGGCCGGCACGGCGTGGCCCAGCTCGGCGAAGTGGCCCTCCGCGGTGAACTTCTCCGTGATCGCGACGATCACGTGCCGGCCCGCGAAGCTGAACGACTCGACGCTGAACTCGGGCCCGTCCAGGTACTCCTCCATCAGGAAGTCCCGCAGCACGAACAGAGAGGAGACCCGGTCGGTCCGGGTGCCGACGAGCCGGTCCACCTCGTCCCACACCCGGCCGGTGTCATCCGGTCCCTCGACGCACTGGACACCGATGCTCGCGGTGGCGTCGGCGGGCTTGACGACGAAGGGGAAGCCGTACGACGCCCCGAAGGCGCCCAGGTCCTCGCGGCTGTGCAGGGATTGGGCCCGTACGGCCCGCGCCGGGTCGTGCTCGGCGAGATACCGCCGCATCACGGCCTTGTCTCGGAACCGGCGCGTGACCTCGTACCCGGTCCCGTGCAGCCCTAACAAGTCGTTGACCCGCCCGGCGTTCTCCAGTCCCGGCTCGGTCAGCGACGTGGCGACGGTGAAACCGGGACTCTCGTGCCAGGCGCGCACGACGGGCTCGACCAGCGCCCAGTCCGTGTAGTCGACGACCTCGACAGCCGTGGCTAACCGGTTCTGCTCCTCGCTCACCTTGGTCGGATGCTGGAGCAGCAACACGCTCAGCCCGAGGCCACAGGCTTTTTTTACCGTTTCGTCGGTACCGCCGACGAGCACCAGGGTGCGCTCGGGGTTCATCTCGGTCCCTCTCTCCTCCCTACGTCCGCAGGGAACTGTGTCTCGTGCGAAGGCGGCGGGGCCATGGGGACAAAGGTTCGGGTCGTGGCAGTGCGGGGATCGGGGGGATCCGGTATGGGAGCAAAAGGTGCGGGCGTGCGGGTGGCCCGCCTCGGTCAGGGCGCGTTCCCGGAGACCACGGCCCGGACCTTGCCTCCTTTCGGCACGTCCGCCGTGACCAGTGCCATCGCCCCGATCAGCGCGTCGTCCCCCACGGTGATCGGCCCGAGCAGCGTCGCCCCCACCCCCACCGTCACCCCGTTCCCGAGGCGCGGATGCCGGCGCTTCCCGTCCTCGAGCCCGCGCTCCCTGTCGTGCCACCACCCGCGCGACCCCAGTGTCACCTGGTGCAAGAGCGACACGTCGTCGCCGATGACCGCGGTCTCGCCGATCACGACACCGGCACCGTGGTCGACGAAGAAGCGCCGCCCGATCCGCGCCCCGGGGTGGATCTCGACGCCGCCCGTGAGGCCCTTCGCCAGCACGGAGACCAGCCGCGCCGTGGCGAAATGGCCGCGCCGGTACAGACGATAGGCCACACGATGCCCGAGCAGGGCGGTCACCGTCGGGTGCAGCAGGGCCTCACGACGGGACCGCACGGAGGGGTCACGGGCCGTGACCACGTCGAGGACCTGGAAGGCGCGCCGCAGCAGGCTCTCGCGGGACGCGTCAGCGCTCACCAGAGGGCTCCGTCTCGGGCCACCAGCTCAGATAGCGCTCACCGCTGTCGGGGAACACGGTCGCCACGACCGTGTCCGCCAGGTCGTGACGGCGGGCGAGTTCGAGGCAGCCGTACGCGGCCGCGCCCGCGGAGATCCCGACGAGGAGCCCGGTGCGGGCGGCGATGGCGCGTGTGGTGGCGGCGGCGTCCTCGTCGCCGACGACGATCACCTCGTCGACGAGGTCCACGTCGGTGACAGGGCTGATGAAGCCGCCGTTGAGGCCGGGGATGCGGTGCGGTCCCGGCTCACCGCCGGACAGGAGCGGGGAGCCCGCGGGTTCGACGGCGACGACCGTCAGGTCCGGGTTCTGCCGGCGCAGATAGCGGGCGCAGCCGGTCAGGGTGCCGCCGGTGCCGACCCCGCACACCAGGTAGTCGACGCGGCCGCCGGCATCGCGCCAGATCTCGGGTCCGGTCGTCGTGTAGTGGGCCCGTACGTTGTCGGGGTTCTCGTGCTGGCGCGCGTACCAGGAGCCCGGGATCTCGGCGTGGAGTTTCTCGGCGCGCTCGACGCAGCCCGCGAAGCCGAGCGTGTGGTCGGTGAACTCCACCTCGGCGCCGAGCATCCGCAGGGTGAGGACGCGCTCGCGCGAGGCGTTGTCGGGCAGCACGATCCGGCACGGGTAGCCGCGTGCGGCGGCGAGCGCGGTGAGGGCGATCCCGGTATTGCCGGAGGTCGACTCGATGACCGTGGCGCCCGGTGCGAGCGCGCCGGACTCCTCGGCGGCGCGCAGCATGAACAGGGCGGCCCGGTCCTTGATGCTGGACAGCGGGTTGGCGGACTCCAGCTTGGCGAGGACACGGGCGGTCTCGGGCAGCCCGTCGAGGGCGAGCCGGAGCAGGGGTGTGTCGCCGACGAGGTCCTCGAAGGACGTGGCGATGCGGCCGGTGCGTACCTGGTTCACTATGGCTGCGTCTTCCTCGGTCTCAGTTCCGTGCGCCGGAGCCGGCGGGATCGACATGGACGCGCAGGGTCTCCCGCACGAACTTCAGGGCGTCCTCGCGCTCACCCGGCGTGGCGGCGTCGACCAGGACGTGGCCCATGCGCCGGCCGGACGAGGTGAGCGGCAGCACCGCGTCACCGGGGCCCTTGCGGAGTCTGACCCGCACCACTGCAGGATGCGCGAGGACCTCGTCGGTGCCGGTGATTTCCCGGATGGTGCCGGGCGCCGCGGTCGGGAACACCGTGGCCGCGTACGACACCGGCTGCTGCGGCAGGGGTGCGAGGGGCAGTCCTGTGGCGAGGCGCACCATGGCCTCGTACAGGTTGAAGCCGTACGTACGGCTGATCGCGTCGGGCAGGTAGTCGCCGGGCGTGCGGACGGCGATCTCCATGAGGACGGGGCCGCGCGAACCCACCTTGAACTCCAGGTGCACGAGTCCGGTGCGCATCCCGATGGCCGCGCACACCCGGGTCGTCAAGTCGTCCACCTGTGCCGCGAGTTCCCCGTCGAAACGGTGACCGCAGCGGTGTGCGAGCTCGACGAAGTACGGCGGCGGGGTGGTCTCCTTCGCGGTGACGTTCGTGAACAGCACCTCGCCGTCCCGCAGCAGCGCCTCCCAGCTGTACTCGGGGCCCTCGACCGCCTCCTCGACCAGGACCTGGCCCTCGGTGCCGCGGCGGGCGATCACCTCGTCGACGTCCGCCGCGTCGCTCACCAGCTCGACGCCCCGGCTGCCGGCGAGGGTCAGCGGTTTGACGACGACCGGCAGCCGGTCGAGCATCCAGTCGCGGGCCTCCGCGACCGAGCCGACGTGCACGTGGTCCGGCTGCGGGACGTCGTACGCGGCGAACGTGGCCCGCTGCAGCGCCTTGTTGCGGGAGACGACAGCCGCGTGCAGCGAGGGGCCGCGCAGCCCGTACCGCTCCTGCACGAGCGCACCGGCGAGGACGTGCGGCTCGGCGAACGCGATCAGGCCGTCAGGCGTGCCCTCGGCGGCGGCCTCGGTGACGGCGCGCACCCAGGACTCGTCGTGGGCGCCGGCCACCCGGTGGAAACGCTCGGCCAGGTCGAGCGGGCGACCGTCCCACGCGGCGGCCGACTCGACGGCACGGACGCGCAGACCGAGCCGCGCGGCTGCCTCCAGGTAGGGGCGGCCCATCACGCCGACGCCGACGAGCAGCAGTTCCTTGGTGTCGTACGGCCCTTCGGGGCCCAGCGATGCGGTGGTCATCGGGCACGTCCTTCGGAGGGTTCGACGGGTACGGTGCCGACGCCGGAGGCCTCGGCGGGTTCGACGGCCTCGGCGGGCTCAACGGCCTCGGCGGGCTCAACGGCTTCGACGAGCTTGAGCAGCCGTGTCACGGGACCGACGAGGAGCGCCGCCACGGCGAACAGCGCCGCGAGCCCGAACCATCCGGCGGGCCCCGCCACGGTCACCACGGCCGTGACCAGGACCGGGCCGACGATGCGCTGACCGGTCCCGCCGAGGCTGAACACCGCAAGGTAGATGCCCTTGCGGTCCTCGGGCGCGCAGTTGTAGCTCAGATCCCAGCCGCCGGTCGCCTGCCACATCTCGCCGAACGTGAGCAGCACACAGCCGACGACGAGCAGCGCACCCGCGGCCCACGCGGCCGAGGGTCCGCTCGCGGCGGCGAGCGCGAGGCAGCACAGGACCATCGCGATCCCGGCGAGGCGCAGCGCGCGGACCGCGCCGCCCTCGCGTTCGGCGGCCTTGGCCACCGGGACCTGCAGCACGATCGACAACACGGTGTTGATCAGGATGAGGCCCGGCAGCAGCCCGGTCGGCATCTCGGTGGCCGCGAGCGCCCACAGCGGCAGGCCCACGGAGAGGATCGTCACATGCAGGTTGAGCACGCCGTTGAGGATGGTCAACAGCCCGTACCGCCAGTCGCGGAACTGGCGTACGGCGGTCAGCGGGGCCACCTTGTGCTGCGGCCTGTCGGCGCCCGAGATCCGCAGCCGCACCAGCATCAGCGCCGAGGCGAGGAACGCGGTCGCGGTGCCGAGGACGATCGCCCGGTACGTCCACACGCCGTCGGCGGCGAGCAGCGGTGCCGCGAGCAGCGCGCCGAGTGAGAAGCCCACGTTGCGGACCGTACGGATGATGGCCATGGTCCGCGTGCGGTCGCTACCCGCGACCGTCGCCGACGCCACGGCCTGCGTCATCGGCTGGGTCGCCGCCTCAGCCATGGCGAGCGCGCACGAGACGAGCGTGAAGCCGATGACGCCGTGCACGAAGCAGAGCGCCACGAACCCGCCCGCCCGCCACAGCTGCAGCGCGATGAGCGTACGCCGGGCACCGAAGTGGTCGCCGGCCGCACCGATCGGCACCGTGGCCAGGAACCCCACCACGCCCGAGATGGCGAGGCCGGTGCCGACCTCCCCGGCCGTGAGGCCCACGGCTCGCACGAAGAACACCGCGGACGCGGCCAGGTACAGGCCCGTGCCGATCGCGTTGACGAGCGAGATGACCGTGAAGGTGCGGCCTCCGGAGGTGGCCGGGACGTAGTCGCGCCAGGTCGGAAGCCGCATCAGCGCTCACCTTCCGCGCGCGTCCCCGAATCCGTCGTGCGCACCGTGACCAGGGCCAGCGCCTGCTCCGCGCGGCGCGCGGCCTCGGCTCCGTCCCGCCCGGTCGCGATGACGAACCCGGCGCGCTCCCAGGAACTGGTGACCGAGCGGAGGGTGGCGCCCGGTTCTACGGCCAGGTGCACCTCGTACACGCCCTCGGTGGCCCGCGCCCCCTCGGCGCCGCCGATCTCGTCGACGCGCCCGGGCGGCGCGGTCAGGAAGCGCACGGCCGCGCCGCGCCGGACGGGCAGCGGGTCGACGGGGCCGCGGTCCTCGAGGACCTTCAGCAGGCCGGCCAGGATGTCGGTGTCGTGGGCGAGATCGATCAGCACGGTGATGGCGCCGCCGGGCAGCCGGCCCGCGCACTCGACCAGGTACGGCTGTCCGTCGCCGGCGAGCATCCACTCGGAGTGCAGGACGCCGGTGCGGAAGCCTACGGTCTTCACGACCCGTGCCAGACCGTCGCGCAGCGCGTCGGCCGTGGCCGCGGGCAGGGCGGCGGGCACGGTGTGGCCGGTCTCGACCGGGTGTCGCGAGTCCTGGATCTGCTTGGCGGTGACGTTGACGAAGCCGAGTCCGCCGTCGTGGACGAGGGCTTCGACGCTGAACTCCGGTCCCCGCAGGCGCTGTTCGGCCAGGAAGCGGGCGGTGTCCGGGTAGGCGGCACGCAGCGTGGGCTCGTCGGCGGCGGTGGTGTGGCGCCAGGCGGCGGCCACGTCGTCGGCCGGGCCGAGCAGTTGGACGCCCAGGCTGGCCTGGCGGTTGGCGGGCTTGAGCACCGCCTCGCCGCCCTGCGCGTCCCGGAACGCGGCCACGTCGGCGGCGGTGTCGACCACCGCCCACGCGGGCTGCGCGACCCCGGACCCGTCGAGCGCGGCACGCAGCCGACCCTTGTCACGCAGGATCCGGGCGGCACCGAGGCCCGCACCGGGCAGACCCCAGGCCTCGGCGAGCGCGGCCGCCGTCACGACCGCGTACTCGACGACCGGGACGACCGCGCGCACCCGCTCCGGGCGCGGCACGGCGCCCGCGATTCGCTCGGGGCGCGCCTCGTCCTGCGTCGGCGCGGGCCGCAGCGCGGCCACGGACGGGTGCCGCTCCGGCAGGCCCGCAAGGCCGCGTGCCGCGATGACGGCGGGCTCCTCCAGGACGAGGACCGACCCGGCGGGCAGCTGGGTGTCCAGCTTGGCGAGCATGACCGGGCTGTAACCGACGAGGACGTGCGTGACGCTCCACGGCACCTCGGGTTCAACGTCCAGGGTGATCGCGGCCCGCACCCGCTCCTCCAGGGCGTCGAGCTCGGCGATGGTCGAGGCATCGATGAAGAAGGACACGGCGCGGTCCTCGGAGTTGCGCAGCTCGGTCAGGCGGGCACCACGGTCCTTGTGCACAAGGACGGCGCGCAGGGCGGGCGCGTCACCGGCGGCGCCGGGCGCGATACGGGGCCACAGGCCGCCGTCGCCGACCCAGACGGGCTCGGTGTCGAAGCCGTCCACGGTGACGTCGCGCAGCACGCCGGGCGTGTGCTCCAGGTAGACCTGGCGGGCCACCCGGGCCGGCGCCGGGTAGGAGGCGGGCTCGCCGAGGGCGATGCGGACGATCTCGGGCTCCAGCGGGGCGCCGGTGGCCAGTTCATACAGCACGCACAGCCCATCGCCCGGCGTACGGGCCGCGACCTCCATCAGGTACGGACGCCCCGCGACGTCGACTCGCCACTCGGCGTGCGCCATGCCGTCCTGGAAGCCGAGCACAGCGAGCATCCGCGCGTTGGCGTCGAGCAGCACCGCGTCGTGGTCGAGTCGGTCGCTGGGCACGGTGTGGGACAGCTCGACGAACGTATGGGCGTGGGAGTCGGTGGTGTCCTTGCGGGTCGCGGAGGCGAACAGGACGCGCCCGTTCTGCACCAGGGACTCCACCGAGTACTCCTGCCCGGCGATCTTCTCCTCGACGAGCACGGTCTCGTGCTCCGGGTAGGTGTCGAGCAGTACCCGCAGCGCACCGGCGTCCGCCACGGTCTCGACACCCGAACTGGAGTGCCGGCTCGCGGGCTTGACGACGGCCGGATACAGCACCGCGGCCGCATCGAGCCCGGCCCGATCCTCCGGCGGCACGGTCAGGGACACGGGGCTGAACTCGGGCAGGTACCAGCGCTGCAGGTACTTGCTGCGGCAGGCCCGGGTGGCGCGCAGCCCCGGTGTAGGGACGCCGAGGGCGTCGGCGAGCAGCCCAGTCGGTTCCACCTGGGTCTCGCCGACGGCGTACGCGCCGACGATCCGGTAGGCCTCCCGCCAGCGCCGCGCCGCGGTGATCACGCCCGGCAGGTACGAGTTGTCGCGGGCGACGTCGCCGTCGACGAACGCGAACTCGTCGATGAGCGCCGCCGGGTGGTCCGGGTCCTCGGACGCGGCCAGGGCCTCGTCCCGCCACGCAGACGGCGTGACGAGCAGGATCTTCAGCCCGCGCCGGGCCAGCTCCTCCAGGTACAGGGGCGCACGGCACACGACCAGGAAGGATCCGGTGAGGACGAAGGCGTCCGGGCACACGGTCTGGGGATTCGACTCGTTGATGGTCACGGCTTCCTCTGTCGGTACTGGTGCCGGTGTGGTCGTGAGTGGTGGGGTGGGGGTGCGCCGCCGCGCACCCCCACCACGGCCCGAGGGCCGGCCTCGGCCGGACCTCAGTCGAAGCGGAGCGACCCCGTACGCGTCCTCTTCAGCTCGAAGAAGTCGGGGTAACCCGCCAGCGTCCGCGCCGCGTCGAAGAGTCTCGCCGCCTCCTCACCGCGGGGGATCGAGTTCAGAACGGGGCCGAAGAAGGCCACCCCGTCGATGTGGATCGTGGGCGTGCCCACGTCCTCGCCGACCGGGTCCATCCCCTCGTGGTGGCTCTTGCGCAGCTGCTCGTCGTACGCGTCGCTGTCCGCGGCGTCGAGCAGCGACTTCGGCAGCCCGAGCGCGGCGACGGCCTCGGCGGCGACGGCCCAGTAGTCCTTGTTGCCGCCGTTGTGGATGCGGGTGCCGAGCTCGGTGTAGAGGTCGGCCAGGACCTCCTCGCCGAGTTCCTGAGCGGCCGCCGTGCAGATCCGGTTCAGCGCGAGGGAGTTGTCGACGAGCGTGCGGTACCAGTCCGGCAGCTCGCGGCCCTCGTTGAGCACGTACAGACTCATCAGCCTGAACCGCAGGTCGAGTTCGCGCAGCTGGGCGACCTCCATGATCCAACGGGAGGTGATCCAGGCGAAGGGGCAGGCCGGGTCGAAGTAGAAGTCGACCTTCGGGGTACGGGCCTCGGTCACGCGGACACCTCGGTGGTGGCGGCGAGCGTCTTGCCGTCGGCGGCGGCGAGGTAGGCGGTCAGGTCCGCGTACTTCTCGCGCAGCTGCCGCTTGAGGACCTTGCCGGTGACGCCGACCGGGAAGTCGGCCTCGCTCTGCGCGATCTCCAGCAGGCCGAGCAGCGGGTGGCCCGCGGCCTGCAGCGCCTCGTTGGCCTGGACGAGCAGCTTCTCCGGGTCGGTGCCGGCGGCGGTGACCACGGCGACCGGGACGACCCTGTCGTCCTTGCGGCCCGCGATCACGGTGACGTCGCCGGTGTCGGGCACGTCGTTGAGGACGACCTCCTCCATGAACACCGAATAGCCGGTGCCGTTCTCGGTCTCGATGGCGTCGGCGGCGCGGTCGACGAGGAAGAAGTCGCCATGCTCGTCACGGTAGGCCATGTCGCCGGGCAGCCAGTAACCGGCCAGCTTGAAGCGGTAGGTGGTGTCGGAGTCGGCCCAGTAGCCGGGGGTGATGGCGGGTCCCTTGGCGGCGAGGTAGCCGACCTCGTTGTCGTCGGCCTTGCTGCCGTCCGTGCGCAGGATGGTGACCTCGGCGACGCCGACCGGCTTGCCGGCGCAGCGGTCGTTGCGCTCGGTGTCCAGGGTGCGGATCTTCAGCAGGACGCCCCAGCCGAGTTCGGTGGTGCCGAGCCGGTCGAAGAACGCGGCGGGCGTGAGGCCCTGGCTGCGCATCGACAGGACCTTGGTGATGTGCGCCTGGTGCACGGCGTCGCCGATGGACACCCACGCGTTGACGGAGTCGACCGAGCCCGGCTCCGGGTCGATGGCGGCGAGCTCGGCGTAGCCGTGCGCGAACGACATCACTGAGGTCGGCTGGTACCGCTTGACGGCCGCGGCGAGTTCGGTGCCGCTGCGGTCGCTGAGCGCGACGATCGGGGTGCCGCCGAGGACCGCGTACACGGTGTACGCGACGCAGCCGAGGTGCGACTGGGGCAGCGCGGTCATCATCAGGGCACCCGGCTGCTCCTCGTGGTCGACCAGGCGGAACTTCGGGCCCGAGACGATCGACTTGTGAGTGTGGATGGTGGGCTTCGGCCGGCCCGTGGTCCCGGAGGAGTGCAGGAGCGCGACCGGGTCCTCGTCGTGGTGGTTCCAGTACGCGTCCTCGGGCAGGCTCGCCGCGGGCGGCGCCGGCAGCTCGGCGGCGGACTGGATCCACCGCAGGCTCGCCAGGTCCTGTGCGGCGGAGCCGAGCAGGTCGATGCAGGCCTGGTCGGCGTAGAGGCCGACCGGCGTCGTCTGCTCGATCAGGGAGACCGCGATGGCCTGCGACGCATTGGAGTTGATGAGCAGGGCGACCGCGCCGATCTGGGCGAGGGCGTAGAAGTGCAGGGAGTACGCGATGGAGTCCTCGAACCAGACGGCGACGCGGTCACGGGGCTGCACGCCCTGCTCCCGGTACCAGGTCGACCAGCTCTGGGCGAGCACGTCGAACTCGGCGAGGCTGAAGTCCTGCTTGGACCCGCCGTCCGGGGTGGCGATGGGGCGCGTGGCGTAGATGAACGGCACGTCTGGGTGCGGGTTCACGGCGAGAGCCTTGCGTAGCAGGTTGCCGCCGCCGATCGAGCTGTCGGCGGCCACGGCCGCGCGCTGCTCCGGCGTGAGGACGGTCGGGGCGAATGTGGTCATGAGGCACCTTTTCGGTGTTCCGGGTCGGACATCGGTACGAATGCGTGCAGGCCTGGTCGGGCTTGACCGGGTCTGTCCTGGGCGTGCTGAAGTGCCGTTCGGGCTCTGGGGTGCGCGGGACGCGCGGACGCCTCAGACGTGGTGGAAGAGCCGTGCACAGGTGTCCCGGTAGTGGTCGAGGCCGGATCCGAGCGCGGCGCGCGCATCGGCCAGGAGCGCGGCGAATTCCGCGCTGCCGCCCGTGGCTTCCGCGAGCCTGCGCAGCCCCTCGTCCAGTGCCGAACGGGCCGCTTCCGCCTCTGGGTTGGCGGCCTGCACGTCCCAGTACACCTCCGGAGTGCCGGAGGTGACCCGGGCGAGCAGGGCGAGCAGCGTGTTCGCGGGCGGCGGTGCGACGGCCGCCACGTCTGCGGCGGACACGTCGAGGGCGCGCAGGGCGAGCCCGAAGCCGAGGACCACGGCGTGGGGCAGCGCCTGCACGGCCGCGGCGATCCTGTCGTGCTCCTGCGCGCCGACGCGCACGACCCGCGCGCCCCACTCCTCGACGAGCCGCAGCACCTCTCCGGTGCGCGGCCCCTCGTGGACCACGACGGCCGCGACCGGACGGCCCTCGAAGCCGAGCGAGGGCGCGAACATCGGGTTGAGGCCAACGGCCTGGACGCCGGGCGCCGCGTCCCGGACGGCCCGCGTGATCGGCTGCTTGACGGACAGGGTGTCCACGAGCACGGCGTCGGGGCGCAGCTCCCTTGCCACCTCCGGCACGGCGGACAGGGCCGCCGTCTCCGGCAGGGCGAGGACGACGAGGTCGGCGTGCCCCACCTCGGCGCCGACGCGGAACCCGGGCGCTGTGATATCGCCGCGTACGTACCGCGCGCCGGGGACGCCGCAGGACGCAGCAGTGTCGATCACGGTCACCTCGGCGCTCGAGGCGAGCAGCCGCCCGGCGAAGAGGCGTCCGACCGCGCCGGCCCCGCCGACGACCACGGCCCGCTTGATCATGACGTGCTCCGCGCGAGCTCCTGCGCCGCGTCCCGGTCGACGGCCGTACGCAGCACGGCCGTCACCATGGCCCGCGACTTGACGACTGTCTCCTCGAACTCCTCGGCAGGGTCGGACAGGGTGACGATCGCGCCACCGACGCCGAAGTCGACCCGGTCGTCGGTGGCGACGAGCGTGCGGATCACGATGCTCAGGTCGGCGGCGCCGCTGAGGGCGAACCAGCCGAGCGCCCCCGAGTAAACCCCCCGCGGGCCTTCTTCGAGCCGGTCGATGATCTCCATCGTGCGCAGCTTGGGCGCTCCGGTCATCGATCCGCCGGGGAAGGCGGCACGGACACAGGAGACCGCCGACTCGCCGTCGCGCAGGGTGCCGCGAATGGTGGACACCAGCTGGTGCACGGGCGCGTACGTCTCCACGTGGAACAGGCGCGGCACGTGCACCGATCCGACCTCGGATACCACGTTGAGGTCATTGCGGATCAGGTCCACGATCATCAGGTTCTCGGCGCGGTCCTTCTCCCGGCCGAGCAGGTCCAGCCGCAGCGCCTCGTCCTCCTCGGGAGTGGCGCCGCGCGGCCGGGTGCCCTTGATCGGCTTGGACTCGGCGACCCGGTCGGTGCCTATGGTCAGGAACCGCTCGGGCGAGGCGCTGAGCACCGCGACACCGGGGTAATCGAGCAGCGCACCGTACGGGACGGGGCTGATCCTGCGCAGTTCGGCGTACGTGGTCAGCGGGTCGATCGACACGTCCATCGTGACCGTGTTGGTCAGGCACACCTCGTACGTCTCGCCCTGCCGGATCTCCTCCAGGCTCTCAGCTTGAGATTTAACCTTTGCGACCTTTGGACTGATTCCGTTCAGTGATGCTCTCGGGACGTCTGGTCGTTTTACCGACGTCA